>DATGJS010000190.1:0-24001 GCA_035295025.1 Bradyrhizobium sp. | reverse complement strand
ATTGGCACCGGACGTGAGCAGCCTCTTGGCAAAGCGCCAGATCAACGCGCCGATATCGTCCATCATCATGAACATGGCAGGGACGAACACCAGCGACAGGATGGTGGAAAATATCAAGCCGCCGATCACGGCAAGCGCCATTGGCGAGCGGAATTCGCCACCGGCGCCGAAAGCCAGCGCAGACGGCGTCATGCCGGCGGCCATCGCGACCGTGGTCATGACGATGGGGCGGGCGCGTTTGATGCCGGCATCGATGATTGCATTTTCACGCCTTTCGCCTGCGCGAATGGATTCGATGGCGAACTCCACCAGCATGATGGCGTTCTTGGTCACGATGCCCATCAGCATCAGGATACCGATCCAGACCGGCGTGGTGAGTTGTTTGCCGGTCACCAGCAGCGCCACAATCGCGCCGCCAATCGACAGCGGCAGCGAGAACAGGATGGTGATCGGTTGCAGGAAGGCGCCGAACAACAGCACCAGCACCGCATAGACCATCATCAATCCCGCGGTAATGGCGGTCGCAAAACCCGCCGACAGTTCGTTGAGGCTCTCGGCATCACCGGAAGGGGTGACGCTGACGCCTTTCGGCAGGCTCTTCATGACCGGCAATTCGGAAATCTTCTTGGTGGCGTCGCCGAGCGCGGCCGCGCCGACGAGATCGGCGGCAACCGTCGCCTGCCGTTCGCGGTCATAACGGTTGATGCTGGTCGGCCCCTGGTCGAGCTTGATGTCGGCGATGACCGACAGCGGTACGCCGCCGCGGCCGCCGCCAAGCGGCACTCGCAATTGTTCGAGAACCGGCAGGTTGCCGCGCGCGCCGTCCTCGAGCTGGACGCGGATCGGCACCTGCCGGCCGCCGGCGTCGAATTTGGCCAGCGCCGGGCCGACGTCGCCGATGGTCGCGACGCGAATGGTCTCCGACAGGCTTTCGGTGGAGACGCCAAGCCGCGCGGCAAGATCGGCGCGGGGTTGGATGCGAAGCTCCGGCCTATCGAGCGAGATTTCCGAGATCGCATTCGCGATCAGCGGAATCCGCTTCATCTGGTTGGCGAGTTCGCTCGCGACATTGTTGACGATATTGCTATCGGCGCCGGTGACGACCAGCGAAATCGCGCGCAGCCCGTTTTCGTCGAGGAACCAGAATCTTATATCCGGAACGCTCTCGATTTCCTGGCCGATCGCCAATTCGAGTTGATGCTGGCTCAGCTTGCGTGCGGTCTTCGGCGTATAGTTGATGATCAGTGCCGCGCGGCGGACCTCGAAGGTGCCAGGCGGTACCCGCCCGCCATCGACGAAGACGTTCCTCACCTCCGACCGCTTGCGCAGCCGTGCAACGATCTCCTCGGTCACCTTCTCGGTAAAGGCGAGTTGCGAACCCGGCGGCAGCTCAATGGCCAGCAGCGACCGCGCGGTGTCCTGCGCCGGCAGGAAGCCTTGCGGCAACAGCGTGATACTCCAGATCGAGGCGGCGAAGACCCCGAATCCGGTCAGCACGGTGATGAGATAGTGCTTCACCGACCACGTCACGAGCCGCGTATAGGTTTGCAGCATCCATCCGGGCGGCGGATCGTCATGCGGATGATCTTTCAGGAAATAAGCGGCCAGAACCGGCGTGACGAAGCGCGCGGCGAGCAGCGAGAAGAATACCTGCACCGAAACCGTGATGCCGAATTGCTTGAAAAATTGCCCCGCGACGCCCGACATGAAACTGGCCGGCGCGAAGATAGCGATGATGGTCAGTGAAATGGCGATGACGGCAAGGCCGATCTCGTCGGCGGCCTCAAGGGCCGCGCGATAGGGCGATTTGCCCATCCGCATATGCCGCACGATGTTTTCGATCTCGACGATGGCGTCGTCGACCAGAATGCCGGTCGATAGCGTAATCGCCAGGAAACTGACGAGGTTGAGTGAGAAGCCGAGAATATCCATCGCCCAAAACGCGGGAAAGATCGATAGCGGCAGCGAGATCGCGGCGATGACGGTCGCCCTGATATCGCGCAAAAAAAGAAGCACGATGACGACGGCCAGAATCGCGCCTTCGAACAAGGTCGAGATCGCCGCCTCGTAATTACCCTTGGTGTATTCCACGGAAGTGTCGATCAGCTTGAGATCGACATCGGGATAGGCAATTTTCAAGGCATCGATGCGCTTCTGCACGGCGGCGGCGACGACGACGTCGCTGGCACCTTTCGAACGCTTGATTCCGAGCGCCACCACGGGCTCGCCATTAAAGCGCGCGAAGGTCCGCCGGGTCGCGATGGTGTCGGTGACGGTGCCCAGATCATCGAGGCGAACTTCGCCGCCGTTCGGCAGGCTGATCATGGTTCCGGCGAGTTCGTTAAGCGTCTTGGCACCGGCGAGTGTGCGAATGGCCTGGTCGTTCTTGCCGATTTCAGCCCGTCCCCCGGCCAAATTGACATTGGTGCCGCGCAAGCGCCGGCTGACGTCGACGGCGGTCAGTCCGGCGGCCTGGAGGCGGTCGGGATCGAGCGAGACGAGAATTTCGCGCTCGACGCCGCCGATGCGCTCGACTTGGGCGACGTTGCGCACGCCTTGCAGCTCGCGTTTGACCACATCGTCCACGAAATACGACAATTGCTCCGGCGTCTTGCCGGGTGAAATCGCCGCATAGGTGACGATCGGCAGGCCGATGACATCGACGCGCTGGATCAAGGGTTCGTTGACATTCTGCGGAAGGTTGGCGCGCACCCGCGTCACCGCGTCCTTGACGTCGTTCAACGCGCGGTCGGTGTTGGTCTCAAGCGCAAACTGAATCGTCGTCAGCGACAATCCATCCGTGATCGATGACGAAATATGGCGGACACCCTCGACGCCCGACACGCCGTCCTCGATGGTCTTGGTGACCTGCGATTCAAGTTCGGCGGGAGCCGCGCCGAACTGCGAAACCGCGACCGAGATCACGGGGATGTCGGCATTTGGCAGCCGCGTCACCGCAAGCTTGGTAAAGCTGATCCAGCCCAGCACCAGCAGGATGATCGAAAAAACCACCGATGGAAGCGGATTGCGGATCGACCATGCTGAGATATTCATCGTCATCAGCGTGTCCGCGTCCGCTCGAGCTCGTCGGCAAACACCGTCTTGATCTGGTCGCCGTCATGCAACGAGGAGCCGGCGTCGGCCACCACGATTTCGCCGACCTCGAGGCCCTCCAGGATTTCCGTCGCGGTGTCGGATGCGAGTCCCACCCGAACCTTCCGCGTCTCCACGGTATTTCGCTTCACCACCTGGACCGTGAGATGGTCAATGGCGGTACGCGGAATCGCAACCCCGCAACTCCGCTTGGCGTCGATGCTGGCTTGCGCGAACATGCCGATCTTGAGCAAGGGATTGCCGGCCATGCCTATCCTGACATGACCGAGCTGGGTGTTGCGGTCGATCTGCGGTAAAACCAGCCGGACGTTGCCGGGGATATCAAGGCCGGTGTCGCGGTTGATGCGCGCCGTCGCTCCCCGACTGAGTTTCATGATGTGGACGGCCGGCACTTCCGTATCAAGGTCGATTTCACCGTTGACGGCGATGCGAAACATCGGGCCGGCTTGAGGGGAGGCCGGCGCCCCGACAAGGGTGTTGACCTGGGTGACAAGTCCGCCGGTTGGTGCCCGCAGCGAAATCGTCCGCGCCGAATTCGCCGCGCCCGGCGGCGGGGTCAAGCGCGCCAATTCCTGATTTTCGGTGACCATCTCGCCCTCGCGAGCCATCACCTCGATGACTTTGGAGCCGTCTTGATCAACCCCGACAACAGCTTCGCGGCGCGGCACCACAAATCCGGTGACCCGCACCAGATCCGAGAAACATCCCCTGACCGATTGGGTGACGACGACCAGGGCGTTACCCGTTGTTTCCTTCTCTTCAGGTCGCGAGCGATGCTCGAACCCATACCATCCGATCCCTAAGCACACGAACAAGGCACCCGTCAGCGCAGGTTTGAAATAGTCGGAAAGTTTCATGGCCGGATCGATCCAGACGGAAAGCTACGGGTCAAAAGGTTTCTTCTCTCGCATCAGCGTATGGCAATTCAAGGAATCTCAACGTACTCCATAGCCCGCAAATTCCTTCACAATATTCGGGTCCATGGCCTTCGCGTTGTTGACGTCCAACTCGCCTTCCGAAACCGCGCCGCTGCGTTGTTTCGCAAGGCCGCGGCCATAGAGCGAGGAGGTCAGGCGCGGGTTGATCTTGAGAGCGGCGTCGAAATCGGCGATCGCATTTTTGGTCGATCCGCTCTTCAGATTGACAAGGCCGCGGCTGTCGAGCGCTTCGACGAAGTTCGGGCGCAGCCGAAGCGCTTCGTTGCAGTCCCGCAGCGCCGCCTGCAAATCGCCGATCTGGGCGCGGCTCCAGCATCGGTTATTATAGGCTTCGACATCTTTCGGATTGAGCCGGATCGTGTCGTCGAAATCCTTGATCGCAAGACCATACGCGCCTTTGCTGGCATAGACCTGCCCGCGCCGGTAAAGCGCCCCGGTATCATCGGGATTATCCGCGATTCTCGCGCTCAGGCTTTTGATGGTTGGGTCATCGGCAAGTAACGGCTGTGTTGACGAAGGGGGATTGTTTGGAAGGGTCGGGGTTGCCGGCTTCTCAGGCGAAGGCAGGAGGGCCGCTTCGGCTTTCGGCATCGGAGGACTAGGCCGGGCTGAGGGCACTGGGTTAGGCGCCTGTTGGGATGGAAGGACGGCCACCGGCTTTGTGCCCGGAATAAAAGCAAACTCCTCCGCCAGCGAAGAAGATATCCACGGCACCTGCTCGCTGCCGGAGGAGCGCGTCACGCCGATGCGGGTGTGATTGAGCGTTTCTTCCGCCATCAGGCCGGGAACGCGGATTTCCTTGAGCAGCTCCTGAACGAACAGGCTGCGATCACCGCCATTGTCGGGAATGACCGAACTGAGCGCCGCCGAATACATCACGAGCGTGCCATTGGGGGCGATCACCGGCGCTAACCCCGCGGAGAAATTCCGAAACCGCCGCTCGAATGGATTGCGGCGTGAAGCATCGATCAGAGCGATTTTCACGCCGGCGCCACGGCTATGGATTTCGCCAAGCACCGCTTCGAGACTGAGGCCGTCACGGCGGACGTCCGCCTCGGTCCAGATCTGCGCATCGATCGGGATCAAGAAGCTTTGGCGATTGGATTGAATGCCAAAGCCACTGAAGAAGACGAGTGCAACACTGCCGGGCTTGATCTGGCCGTAAAGCCGCTCCAGCGCTTTGCGCATGCCGTCACCGGACAGATTTTCACCGACCTCGACCGTAAAGCCGTTGCGCTTGAGCTCCTCGGCAATGCTGCGGGCGTCGTTGACGGGCTCCTTCAGTGGCGCGTCCGCGTCGGGATATCTCGCATTGCCGATCACGAGGGCGAGTCGGTCCGCGGCGGTCGCTGGCGGCGAAAAAATAGGTGCAATCGAAAACACCAAAACAGCCAACAACGGAAGGCGTATACCCATTCTGCGTCATTCCTGCCATAAACGCCGGTCCAAAGCTCACCCAAGGCGGACCCTATCGCACGAAAACGGCATTATCAAACCGCGCGCCGGAATGCTGTCAACCGTCCGCGGCCTGTTATCGCCGCGACCTCATTGGCGGGGCCATTTCATATGCCCGACGTGAATGGCTTAAGGGTTTGACCTTTCAATCCGGCAATGGCTTGCTGGGTTGGACGAATTTAAAAGGGGTTGAACCAATGGCCGACGCCTACGAAATTTATGCCCTGCGCTATGCGACGATGTCGCCGCGCACCCCGCAAATGAATTATCTTTCGCCCGACCCGCACGAGACCGCGGCGGCGGACCTCGATTATTTCGTATGGCTCGTCCGCGGCAAGGGTCGGCATATTTTGGTCGATACGGGTTTCAATGCCGTGGAGGCTGGCTTGCGTAATCGCAAGCTGACGCTCAATCCGGTGGACGCGCTGCGGCGCTTTGGCGTCGATGCCGAGACGATCGGCGACGTGATCGTGACCCATATGCATTACGACCACGCCGGCAATCTCGATTTGTTTCCAAACGCGCGATTTCATCTTCAGGACCGCGAGATGAGCTACGCCACCGGACGGTGCATGTGTTTTGGCCATCTGCGCCACCCGTTTTCGATCGAGCACGTGACCTTGATGGTGCGCCATGTCTATGGCGAACGGGTTACCTTTCATGCCGGCGAAGGCGAAATTGCGCCGGGTGTCACGGTTCATCATGTCGGCGGTCATTCCGACGGATTGCAGGTGGTACGGGTCGAAACCGCGCGCGGTCCGGTCGTGCTGGCGTCGGACGCCGCGCATTATTATGGTAATCTTCACCGCCGCAGCCCGTTTCCGATTGTCTATAATATCGGCGATATGTGCGCGGGTTGGGAAACCGTCGAGCGGTTGGCCGGCCATCCCGATCGCGTCATTCCCGGCCATGATCCGCTGGTTGCCGAGCTTTACCCGCGCGCCAGCGACAAGGTCGATGCCTTCGCGCTGCATCAAGCGCCGAAGCGTTCTTTCGCGACGTAAGATGCCGCTTTCGAACATTGCGCGCGGTTGATCGGTTCAGCGTTCTCCGGGTGGAATATCCCGGATGCGCTTTGAATGCGCCGCGATCTCATCGAGGGCGTATTTAAGATGAACCCGCGTGGCGGAAGCCGGCTGCTTTTCCAGTGAAACCCCCGGCCGCCATTCCTGGGTGGGGCGGATCGGCCGCGCGGTGAATCCGCCCCCGCAATTGGGGCACACATTGGCGAGCTTGGTCTCAACGCAGGCGATGCAGAAGGTGCATTCATAGCTGCAAATGCGCGCCTCATGGGAGGAGGGCGGTAAATCCTTGTCGCAATATTCGCAGTTCGGTCGAAGCTGTAACGCCATGATTGAATACCTCTCGCAAGGTGAGAGATCATGGCAAAAGGTACAGAAATCTCGAAGGACGAATTTCCCTCGATTTCAGACGTCCATCGCTTGGACCTTACCGTTGAGAACGGATTTCCTTCCGCCACTCTTGGACAAGGTCTTCAAGTTCGGCCTTTATAGGTTCGCGGATGACGGAGGGCGTGCGCGAGAAGCGTGGCGCGGGTGCGGGTTGGGCGGTGCCGTGGCGGTGGACGAAGGTCTTTCGCGCCGCCATGTGGGGATGTCGAGGGGCTTCCGCGAGGGTGAGTACCGGCGCGAAGCAGACATCGCTGCCTTCCATGACGCGGCACCATTCCTCGCGGGTCTTGGTCTTGAATATGTCCGCCAATTTTTGCCGCAGCGACGGCCAAGCGGCGCGCTCCATCTGGGCGTCGAAAGATTGATCCGACAGGCCGGCGAGTTGCCGAAGCAACGCGTAGAATTGCGGTTCGATCGATCCGATGGAAATGAAATGGCCACAGGCGCATCGATAGACGCCGTAAAAATGCGCCCCCCCATCGAGGAAATTGCTTTCACGGTCCTCGGTCCAGCGGCCGGCCGCGGTAAGATCGAAAAACATCGACATCAGCGAGGCCGCGCCGTCGCACATCGCCGCATCCACCACCTGACCCTGGCCGGATTTGCTCGCCTCCAACAAAGCGGCGAGGACACCAACCACGAGATAAAGCGCGCCGCCGCCGAAATCGCCGACCAGATTCAGCGGCGGCACCGGCCTTTCCGCCGGGCCGATCGCGGCGAGTGCGCCGGTGAGGGCGATGTAGTTGATGTCGTGACCGGCGGCTTGCGCAAGCGGGCCGTCCTGTCCCCATCCGGTCATGCGGCCATAAACCAGCCGCGGATTTCGCGCCTGCACCGCATCGGGACCGAGCCCTAACCGTTCCATCACGCCGGGCCGAAAGCCTTCGACCAAGGCGTCGGCCTGTTCGAGCAGATCGAACACGCCCGAGAGAGAGGCCTTGTCCTTCAGGTCGAGCTCGATGAATTTGCGCCCGCGCGCGGCCGATGAAGTTTGATTTTTCCGGGCGCCGACGCGATCGATGGTTACGACCTCCGCGCCCATGTCGGCCAGCATCATGCAGGCGAACGGTCCCGGTCCGATGCCGGCAAATTCGACGATGCGCAAACCGGCAAGCGGGCCGCAAGCCGGAATGGTCGAGGTAGCAGCGGCCGGCTTGTCGGGCACCTTATTTTTCCATGTACCCGAGAGAACTCGATTAACCGGCCTGGGCGACCGCACGCTGGGCCATCACCTTGACCAGATTGGCGCGATAATCCGCCGACCCATGGATATCCGTCAACAGACCGCTCGGTGAAACCTGCACGTTGTCGAGCGCGCTTGACGACCAATTCGCTTTCAGCGCCGCCTCGATCGCCGATACCCGCATGACCCCGTTCGACGAGGCGCCGGTTGTCGCGACGCGGACATCGCCGGATTGGCTCTTGGCGACGAAGACGCCGGTCAAGGCGAAACGCGAGGCCGGATGGCGCATCTTGGCGTAACCGGCTTTGGCGGGAATCGGGAATGCGACCGCAATGATGATCTCGCCATCGGCGAGCGCGGTGGTGAAGAGGCCTTTGAAGAAATCGTCGGCGGGGATCGACCGTTTGTTGGTCTTGACCGTCGCGCCGAGCGCAAGCAGCGCCGCCGGATAATCGGCGGCCGGATCATTGTTGGCGATCGAACCGCCGATGGTGCCGCGATAGCGAACGGCCGGATCGCCGATCAGCGAGGCGAGATAGGCAAGCGCGGGAATGGCTTTTTGCGCGACCGCGCTGGTCGCCACATCATGATGCGGGGTTGCCGCCTTGACGGTCAGTGTGTCGCCGGATGTCTCGATGCCGACGAGATCCTTGATCCGGACAAGATCGATCACGTCGGAAGGCGCGGCGAGGCGTTGTTTCATCACCGGGATCAGCGTGTGGCCGCCCGCGAGATATTTGGCTTCCTTGCCCTTGGCGAAAAGGGCTATGGCTTCGTCAATCGAAGAGGGCCGGTGATAGGTCGTCTCATACATGGCTGGCCTCCCTCTTATGCGTTGCCGTGAATGGCGTGCCACACCCGGTCGGGCGTCGCCGGCATTTCGAGCTTGTTGTTGCCGATCGCATCCGTGATCGCGTTGATGACGGCGGCGGACGCGCCGATCGCGCCGGCCTCGCCGCAGCCTTTGACGCCGAGCGGGTTGCCCGGGCACAGCGTTGGCGTGTGGTTCAATTTGAACGACGGCAGGTCGTCGGCGCGCGGCATGGCGTAATCCATGAACGAGGCGGTCACGAGCTGGCCGGAGCCGTCATAGACCGCGCCTTCAAGCAGTGCTTGGCCGATTCCCTGGGCGAGGCCGCCATGGACCTGGCCTTCGACAATCATGGGATTGATCAGCCGGCCGAAATCGTCGGCCGCGACGAAGTTGACGAAATCGGTCTTGCCGGTCGAGGGATCGATCTCGATTTCGCAGATATAGGCGCCCGCCGGAAAGGTGAAATTGGTGGGATCATAGAACGCGGTCTCCTTGAGGCCGGGCTCCATGCCGTCGGGAAGATTATGCGCGGTATAGGCGGCGAGCGCGACCATCGGCAGCGCGATCGCCTTGTCGGTGCCGGTGACCTTGAACTCGCCGTTTTCGATGACGATGTCGCCCTCGGAAGCTTCTAGAAGATGCGCCGCGATTTTCTTGCCCTTGGCTTCGACCTTCTCCAACGCCTTGACAATCGCGGTGCCGCCGACCGCAATCGAGCGCGAGCCGTAGGTGCCCATCCCGAATTGCACCTTGTCGGTATCGCCGTGAACGATCTGCACTTGGCTGATCGGCACGCCGAAACGTTCCGAGACCAATTGGGCGAAGGCGGTTTCATGGCCCTGGCCGTGGCTGTGGGCGCCGGTCAGCACCTCGATCGTGCCGACCGGATTGACCCGCACTTCCGCCGATTCCCACAAGCCGACGCCAGCGCCGAGACTTCCGACCGCTTTCGAGGGCGCGATGCCGCAGGCCTCGATGTAACAAGAGAAGCCGATGCCGCGCAGCCTGCCTTCGGATTTCGCCTTGGTCTTGCGGGCGGGGAAGCCGGCATAGTCGATCGCCTTCAGCGCCGCGTCCAGCGAGGCGCCGAAATCGCCGATATCATAGGCCATGATGACCGGCGTCTGATGCGGGAATTGCGTGATGAAATTCTTGCGGCGCAATTCCGCCGGATCGACCTTCAACTGCCGCGCCGCCGTCTCCATCAAACGTTCGATCAGAAAGCTCGCCTCGGGACGACCGGCGCCGCGATAGGCATCGACCGGCACCGTATTGGTATAGACCGTGATCACCTCGGCATGAATGGCCGGAATGTTGTACTGGCCCGACAGCAGCGTCGCGTAGAGATAGGTCGGCACCGCCGACGAGAACAGCGACATATAGGCGCCGAGATTGGCGTGGGTCTTCACCCGCAGGCCCAGAATCTTGTTGTCCTTGTCGAAGGCCATCTCCGCCTTGGTGAGATGATCGCGGCCATGGGCGTCGGTCAGAAACGCCTCCGAGCGATCGCCGGTCCATTTCACCGGCCGCCCCACTTTTTTGGAGGCCCACAGCGCCACCATTTCTTCGGGATAGACGTAGATTTTCGAGCCGAAGCCGCCGCCGACATCGGGTGCCACGACACGCAGCTTGTGTTCGGGGGCGATGTTGTAGAAGGCCGACAGCACGAGTCGCGCGACATGCGGATTTTGCGAGGTGGTGTAGAGCGTGAAATGCTCTTCGGCCGCATCATATTCGGCGACCGCCGAGCGCGGTTCCATCGCGTTCGGCACCAGGCGATTGTTGGTGAGTTCGAGCGCGACCACATTGGCCGCGTTGCTGAAGGCGTTCTTGGTGGCCGCCTCGTCACCGATCACCCAATCATAGATCACGTTGCCGGGAGCCTCCGGGTGAAGTTGGGGCGCGCCCGGTTTGATCGCGGCGCGAATGTCGGGAGCGGCGGGGAGTTCTTCGTAATCGACAGTAACGGCTTCCGCGGCGTCCTTGGCCAGGTTCTTGGTTTCGGCGATTACCACCGCGACCGCCTGTCCCACGAAGCGTACCGTTTCCGGCGCCATCGCCGGCCACGCCCCCATCTTCATGGGAGAGCCGTCCTTGGAGGTGATCGCCCAGCCGCAAATCAGGTTGCCAACCTTGTCATCGACGATCTGTTTGCCGGTCAAGACCGCCACCACCCCCGGCATTTTCATCGCCGCTGAGGAATCGATGCGTTTGACCTTGGCATGGGCGTGGGGGCTTCGGATGAAATGGGCATGGGTCATGCCGAACAATTTAATGTCATCGACATAACGTCCCTTGCCCGTGATGAAACGCCGGTCTTCCTTGCGCACCACCCTGGCGCCGATACCCTCAACACCCATTGCAGTCTCTCCCTTTCGGATGGCTTGCCTGACGTGACGGAAAATGCCCCTCGCCGCCGGCTTTTTTGAGAAAATACATGCCCTCGCGCCTCGGCCGGTTATTCCGCCGCCTGCGAAACCTTCATTCGGGTCGCGGCGTCCAGCACCGATTTGACGATGTTGTGATAGCCGGTGCAGCGACAAATATTGCCTTCCAGCTCCTGGCGAACGGTCGCCTCGTCGAGCCTGCCGCCATGACGCTGGACGATATCGATCGCCGACATGATCATGCCCGGCGTGCAATAACCGCATTGCAGGCCGTGATTATCGCGAAAAGCCGCCTGCATCGGGTGCAGTTCTTCGCCCTTGGCGATGCCCTCGATGGTGGTGACGTTGCTCCCATGGGCCTGACCGACCAGGACAGTGCAGGATTTCACCGCGCGCCCGTCGATATGCACGACACAGGCCCCGCATTGGCTGGTGTCGCAACCGATATGGGTGCCGGTTAAATTCAGGTGATCGCGAAGCAGATGAACCAGAAGTGTCCGGTCTTCGACATCAGTCGCGACCGCTTTGCCGTTCACCGTCAGCTTGATGGTTGACACGCGCCGTACCTCCCGGATGTCTTTTTGTCTTTGAGCGAATTAGAGGCGGGCGCGGAGAACTTTGCAACTGGGAATTTCGTTGCGCAAGCGTCATGCCGGCCCCGTGATCGCCGCTCTCCTCCTCTCATGGTAAGGGATGAGGCCCCATTGCTTTCCGACATGGCGCCCGCTTCGGGCGCGGGAGGCGCCGATGGGCATAATCGCGTTCGCCCGAAAAATGGAACCTTTGAAATTTACACCCTTTTATCCATTCTATTTAAGGTTTCAGCGTGGTCAAAGGCGCTAATCTTTCTCTGATGGGGCGGCGGGCGGTTTTCCAAGAGCAGGAGGGAGAGGTGAGGTTTTTGAAGCGCATCCGGCTGAGGCCGAATTTGCCAAAGCTTCATTTGCCAAAGCTTCCAACCCTGCGATTTCGCGAAAAAATAAGCCTCGGCTTTGCCTTCGTGCTTGCGGTCTCCGCGATCAGCATGGGTTTCGCCTATCTGGGATTCGAGCGCGTCGCTAATGGCGTGACCGCCTATCGGAACAGCGTGTCGGAATCCGACCTCGCCCAAAATATCGACCGTGAGCTGATTTCCTATCGCGCGCTGGCCCAATATTACGTGGTGAGCGGCAAGGAGAACGACGCCAAGGCAGCGTTAGCGGCGCAAGTTGGCCTGAGCAACGCCATCGATCAATCGATGAAGAATACGACCAATCCCGCGCGCATCAACCAGGTGACGCGTTTGCACCGGGAATTCCATGCCTTCACCAAAATCTTCGCCGACGTGGTGAAAACCAAGCATGAGAGCGAAGCGGTCCGCCAGAGCGAGCTTCAGCGCATCGGCCATTCGCTGCGCGACAAATTCGACGATCTGCCGGTCGGGGTCGAAGACGATTCCGTCCTGGCGGCGGTCGCGGTTGTCGCGCGGAAAGTGGCGGCGCAATTCCAAAGCGCGATGGCGCTCGCCAATACCTTTATCGGCAATTCCGACCCCTCCGCCGCCGCAAGCGCGATCGCGGGTCTCAAATCCGTCAAAACGGCGCTGCAAACCGTGCCGGTCCCTGAACAAAAGGTGGCGGAGGCCGTCAAGGAAGCCTCCGTTCAACTCGAAGAATATGAGAAAGCCCTGACCAAGTTGATCGACAACGCCAAGGAAATCGATGAGCTTTCGATCGAAATCGCCGATTCCGCCGCCGCCATCATCAAGGCGTCGAATGCGATGAAAGCCGATCTGCTCACCGATCAACAACAGCTCGATTCCGAATCCAACACCATCATCGGCGAGACGAAGCGTCTGGTTGTGATGCTTGCGATCGGCGGCTTCTTGTTGGGCGGCGCGCTGGCCATATTCATGGGCAGGGGCATTTCGCGGCCGATGGCGGCGATGTGCAAGGCGATGCGGGAACTCGCCGGCGGTCAATTCGATGTCGTCCTGCCGGGCCTTGGCCGCAAGGACGAACTCGGCGAGATGGCGGCCGCGGTCGAAGAATTCAAGATGCAGGCGGTCGCCAAGGCCGAACGCGACACGGCCGTGTTGGATGCCCAGAACAAGGCTTCCGCTTCGGGCCGCAGGACGGAACTCATTCGCTTTGCCGATGAATTCGAGTCGGCGGTCGGCAACATTGTCGCCAATGTTTCGGCATCCGCCGTCCAGCTCGAAGCTTCGGCGGGAACGTTGACGCGCACGGCGGAGACCACCCAGAATCTTTCCGGCCACGCCGCGGGCGCATCCGAGAAGGCTTCCAACGATATGCAATCAATCGCGGCGGCAACCGAAGAACTCTCGGCTTCGGTCGATGAGATCGGAAGACAGGTGCAGGAATCCAGTCGGATCGCCGAAGCCGCGGTGCTTCAGGCCCGGCAAACCGACGGGCGCATCGGCAAATTGTCGCGTGCCGCCGAGGAGATCGGCGACGTCGTCAAACTGATCACGGCAATTGCCGAACAGACCAATCTTCTGGCGCTCAACGCCACCATCGAAGCGGCGCGCGCCGGCGACGCCGGCCGCGGTTTTGCCGTCGTCGCTTCCGAAGTCAAATCGTTGGCCAGCCAGACGGCGAAAGCAACCGACGAGATTTCGACGCATATTACGAGCATGCAGGGCGCGACGCAGGAATCGGTGTCCGCGATCAAGGAAATCGGCGAAACCATCGGCCGGATTTCGACCATCGCCGCGGCCATCGCAAGCGCGGTGGAGGAGCAAAGCTCCGCGACCCAGGAAATCGCGCGCAGCGTGCAGAATGTCGCGCAGGGAACTGGCGATGCCGCCGCCAATATCATGGAAGTCAATCGGGGGGCGTCGGAAACCGGTTCGGCTTCGACCAATGTGCTGGATTCGGCGCGCACGCTGTCGAGCGAAAGCACGCGGTTGCGCGAGGAACTCGATCGCTTTATGGCCAATATTCGCGCCGCTTAAGGGGACGGCGCCGTAACAGATCGCCAAACGCTCCCGTGATCATGCCTCTCTGCCAAATTGGCGCTTTAGTTCGGTTTTGGCTTTGGGCGCAAACGAGGGAGAAGGCCGTTGATTTCCCCTTCCCTCAACGAGGAACTCTGGCGTCGGCCTAGGCGTTGATGGTTCGGGCCGATCGCCTTTTGCGCCGATAGCAGAAAGGGTTTTCGCCCTCCCGGCCCTTTCCGATTGGTGCAGCGCTATGGGTTTGCAGCGACCGCAGAGCGATTGGAACGTCGCACGGGAGCCCATAAATTCAACCGATGGCGTGGTCGAAACCAGCATTCCCTTCCGGCTCGATGCGTTGCGCTGGAGCGGCTTTCACACCCGCGTCGTGCTCGCGCTTGGGATCATCTGGATTCTCGACGGGCTTGAGGTCACGCTGGCGGGCGCATTGTCCGGTGCGCTCAAGGAAAGTCCTGTACTGCATTTTTCCAATGTCGAGGTCGGGTTTGCCAATAGCGGCTATCTTGCCGGCGCGGTGCTCGGTGCGCTTGGTTTTGGCTGGCTCACGGATCGCATCGGGCGCCGGAAATTGTTCTTTATCACGCTTACGCTTTATCTCGCCGCCACCGCGGCAACCGCGCTGTCGTGGGGGGTAGCGAGCTATGCGACGTTCCGGTTTTTGACCGGAGCGGGCATCGGCGGTGAATATACCGCGATCAATTCCACGATCCAGGAACTGGTCCCGGCGCGTTATCGCGGATGGACCGATCTTGTGATCAACGGCAGTTTCTGGATCGGCGCCGCGCTCGGCGCGCTCAGTGCCATTGTGCTGCTCAACCCGGCATGGGTCGGCGGCGATCTTGGCTGGCGCCTTGCTTATCTCACCGGCGCGGGATTAGGGCTTATAGTGTTTGTGATGCGGATATGGATTCCGGAAAGTCCGCGATGGCTGGTCATTCACGGCCGCCCCGATCAGGCCGATGAGATCATGCGCGATATCGAATGGTCGGTGACGCGCCATGCACAGGCGCGGCCCGTGTCGCCCGCCGCTCGCAACGAAGATGCGCCGTCGCATAGGTTGCCGAAATTGCGGCTGCGCATGCGTCACCATACGCCGTTGCGTGAGGTCGCGCGCACCTTATTCAAAACCTATCGGCAGCGTTCGCTGGTCGGTTTGGCCCTGATGATCGCCCAGGCATTTTTCTACAACGCGATTTTCTTTACCTTCGCGCTGGTCTTGACCGATTTCTATGGCATCGCCGCCGGCGATGTCGGCTGGTATATTCTTCCCTTCGCGGCTGGAAATTTTCTCGGGCCGCTCGTTCTCGGGCGGCTGTTCGATACGCTGGGGCGCCGCCCCATGATCGCGTTGACCTATGGCGTCTCCGGCATTCTGCTCGCATTGTCGGGTTATCTATTTGCGATCGGCCTATTGAGCGCGAGGACCCAGACCATCGCCTGGATGGTGATTTTCTTCTGCGCTTCGCCGGCCGCGAGCGCCGCCTATCTTACGGTCAGCGAGACTTTCCCGTTGGAAGTGCGGGCCCTGGCGATCGCTTTATTCTATGCGGTGGGGACCGGCATTGGCGGGGTCGCGGGGCCCGCTTTATTCGGAGCGCTGATCGATACCGGTTCGCGCGGCAGCGTCTTTATCGGCTATCTGTTTGGCGCGAGCTTGATGCTGGTCGCCGCCGGAGTCGGCTGGCGCTATGGCGTTGCGGCCGAGCGGCGCCCGCTTGAATCGGTCGCGCAACCTTTGGCCGTGGTGGAGGAGGTGAGATGAACGAGGGTTTGCTGAAGCCGGAAGCGCTTGCGCGGCGGGAGACGTCGCCAATGAAAACCGCTTCGCGCGCACTCGTCGCGGACGACCTTGCCTCACATCCCGACGAATACGCCCTTTTGCTCGACATCGATGGCACGCTGCTCGATCTCGCGCCGACGCCGCGCGAGGTGTGGGTGCCGTCCGGTTTGGTCGTGACCTTGCGTTCCCTGTATGAGCGCACCAAAGGCGCGCTTGCGCTGGTCAGCGGACGATCGCTCAACGACATCGATTTGATCTTTGCGCCCGATGTCTTTCCCGCGGTCGGCGGACATGGCGCGGAAATGCGGCTGTCTTCCGAGAGCGAAGCGGTCGCCACTCACGCCCCGCCGATCGATAAGGAACTGAAGCGCCGCCTGGCCGCGATCGCCAAGCTCAGCCCAGGCATTCTTCTGGAAGACAAAGGCTACTCGCTGGCGCTGCATTACCGGCTGGCGCCGCATGCGGAGAAAGCGATTTACGAAGCCGTGTCGTTGATCCGGGCCGATCTGGCGAATGCGCCCATCGAGATATTGCCCGGAAAATGCGTGTGCGAAATCAAATCATCCGGATTCGACAAGGCGACCGGCGTGCGCGAATTGATGAGCCACGCGCCGTTCCAGGACCGTCGCCCGGTTTTTATCGGCGACGACGTCACCGACGAATCTGTTTTCGCGGTGATGCCTGATCTTGACGGTTTCGCCTTTTCAGTCGGTCGCCGCGCGCAAGGCGTGGAGGGCTATTTCGACGCGCCAGGCGATGTTCGCGCGTGGCTCGCGCGCCTTAGTGATGGCAAGGCTTTGTCCGCATTGTGATGGTGGCCGATGTGGTTGAGTATCCCGTGTCGCGCAGCGAGAAATAATTTGCGTGGTTTTTCGAACATGTTCGGTCGCACCGACGCCTGAATTTGGGTTCAATTCGTTGAAAAGGTGACCAGGAACCATATTGATGAATGGCTGTTAAACACAGCGAAGCATCAAGAGGGGAACCCGGTGAACCTCGTCGTCGTTTCGAATCGCGTGACGCGCGGCAATGCCAACGAACCCGTAACGGGAGGGCTCGCGGCTGCGCTACTGCCCATCGTGGAAAAGTCAGGCGTGATCTGGGTAGGTTCGAGCGGTCGCGTGCGTGACGGGGCCCAGAAAGAACCATTTGCCGAAATCGAAGCGCTTGGCCGCGGCGCGCTCGCGATGCTGGATTTGCCGGCCGCGCATTACGGCGGTTATTATGAAGGTTTCGCCAATTCCGCGTTGTGGCCCGCATTGCATTCGCGCGCCGATTTGATCCGCGTTTCGCGCGCCGATTATTTGTCCTATCGCGAAGTCAACGCTTTCATGGCGCGCGCCTTGTTGCGTTTTCAGAACACCGGCGCCGCCTATTGGATTCAGGACTATCATTTCCTGGCGCTCGGCGCGGAATTGCGCGACCTCGGCGTGATGCAACCGATCGGCTTCTTCCTGCACACGCCATGGCCGGCGCGCGACGTCGTTGAAGGAGTTCCGCATCATCGCGAATTGGTCGAGGCGATGCTGGCCTACGACCTGATCGGATTCCAGACCGAGAATGATTGTGAGAATTTTGCCGGTTATCTTGCGGCTTCTCTTGGCCTTGCGGCCGAGGACGGCGTTGTGATTTCGCGTCACGGCCAGACCCGCATCGCGGTCTTTCCGATCGGCATCGATGCGGACAAATTCGCCCATCAAGCCGCGCGCGCGGCCTCCCATCCCGAAGTGTCGCGCCTTCGCCGCAGCTTAAACGGTGAGAAGCTCGCCATCGGGGTCGACCGGTTGGATTATTCCAAGGGGCTCGTCAACCGCGTCGATGCGTTCGACCAGATGTGGACGTCGCAACCCTCATTGGTTCGCACGGTGTCTTTATTGCAAATCGCCATACCTTCGCGGGGCGGCATCCAAGCCTACGAGGCCGTGCAGAATGAACTTGCAAGACATGTCAGCGAGGTCAACGGTCGGCATGGCGAGGTCGATTGGACGCCGATCCGCTATCTCAACAAGGGTTTCGGTCAGACGGTGCTGTCGGGGCTTTATCGAACCGCCCAGGTCGGCGTCGTCACGCCGTTACATGACGGGATGAATTTGGTGGCCAAGGAATATGTCGCCGCGCAAAACCCGGCCGATCCCGGCGTTCTGGTGTTGTCGAAATTTGCCGGCGCCGCCGATGAATTGGATACGGCGCTGTTGGTCAATCCGCATGATATTGACGGGATGGCTCGGACCATCGCGGTCGCGTTGTCGATGCCGCTTCTGGAACGGCGCATGCGGTGGGAGGCGATGATGAACAAGCTTCGCCAGCGTTCGATTCAGCGTTGGTTCTCCGATTTCGTCGATGCGCTGGAACGAGCTCAATCCGATAGAAATGCCGATAGAAATTTCGCCGAACCGGCCGCGGCGTCACCCGTCTTGAGTTCGCTGCGTTCGGTGAATGCGCGATAAAATGAGCAAGATGATGGGGTCCGCGCATCAATAGCAATACGACACGCCATCGAGAATCGCGCACCGCGCTTTGTTCGGCGCATTCGGATCGTCGAGCGGTTCGGCGCCTTTGCCGCGGCCGGCGAAAACGCCCGGTCCGATCGCCACCGACGATTGATTGCCGATGATGACGCTTGGGTGCGGTGAAGAACGCGATCGGGTGCCGTCCGGCCAGGTAATCGTATCCCCCGACCATATGCCGTGCCGTCCATCATCGCAGGTCACGGCTGATCCCTCGCGCCGGCAAAGTTCGGCTTGCGCGCGGGGGAACTGGCAAACGGCCAGCAGGAAAATCAGAAAGAGCAGCGCGCGCTGAAACATGGTGTGATCCCCATCAGCCCGCTACTATTATAATGTATCTCAACAAAGCCGGCCGCGAGGCCAGCCGGTTCGCCCGGTCTTTGAGCGCGCCCATCGGTTTGAAAAATTAGCCAATCTTTTCAAGCGATTGTGGAAATGGGCCGGCTTTCCGCCGCCATCACTTGCAAAAGTCGCCCCGCGCCTTCAAGAGAGGGCCTCGCGGAGAGATGGCCGAGTGGCTTAAGGCGCACGCTTGGAAAGCGTGTGTGCGGGAAACCGTACCGTGGGTTCGAATCCCACTCTCTCCGCCATACGGACCGTGTGTCCGGCCCGGAGACATGGGTAACGTGACAACCGCGTCGCTTCTATCCCTGCTTGAGGATTTGCTTCGTCTTGGTTTCGGGCCATCGCTCGCCGAGCGGGCGGACGCGAACGCGCGTGCCGTCCTCGGTGTTGATCAGCGCGTGGGAAGCGATGTCGTCGTAGATATCGAATAATCGAAGTTCGGCGGTCGGCAGCCAGGTCAGGGTCTGGTCGATATCGCCGGGAAAGATTTGCCAGGTTGAGCCATCGACCAGTTTGACGATGTGGCTCTCGCGGTGTTCGAGGATTTTCATGGGCTTTGTGACTTTCAACGAGATCAGCGCGCGGAATCGGATAGCTCTTGTTTGGCCGGCGCATGGCCGTTGCCGGCGTGATGCCCGGTGCGCGCGGGCGCCGGAGAAATTTCTCCGTCCAGCCAGTCCTGCTCGTCGGCCAGTGCCCGCCACGCCGCTTCCATCCGTTTGTAACGATGGAAAGCGGGTTCGTTGGCCGCGCTCTCCGCCAGATGCGCGCAATTTTCAGCGTTTTCGCGAAAAATGTCCGACTGCTTCATGGGGCTCCATCCTTCTATCGAAGGACAGGTATGTCCAAGCCGCGCGATTACAACGAAGTTCCAAATGAAAGGTCGGTAAGGTTCGGTTGAGATCGATCGCATCACGCGTCATCACGGAACCGCGAGGGGTTGGCGAAGCGGACGGTCGGTTTGCAGTCCTGCGTTCACCGCCTTCAAAGCCGAGCTGTCACCACCCATGTCGCTGCCTTCAGCGTCACTCCATCAGGGCCATCATGGGCCGCGAGCGCCGCTCGCACGGCAGGTAGGACCGCAGGCTTGAGTTTGGGATTTTCCCGAAGGATTTTTCCCAAAGCTCCGACCCGCGAACAAACGGCCAGCATCGTCTCAAGGTCGCCGCTTCCGACCTGTTGGTCATGGGCCGTCATCTCGATTTCCTTAAAGCCCGCGCTTTGCAGAATACCGAGCACCCGATTGGGATTTGCAAATGAAAAGGGGCCCGGTGCGTTTGGATCAGGACCGGATTGCGGCGGCAAATGAGTGGAGGCGGCCTTAAGCGGCAGAAGGTCGAGCGGGTTCTCCTCCAGCGCCCGCCAGCAGACGAAGGCGAGTCTCCCATTCGGCGTGAGACTCCGGCGAATATTTATGAATGCCGCGAGGGGATTGGTGAAAAACATCACGCCAAACCGCGAGAAGGCCGCATCGAACGAGGCGGGTTCGAAGGGGAAGGTTTCGGCATCGCCCTGAAGGAACCGCACCCGTTGATATCGGCTGGCTGCGGGGCGCGCGAATGCCAGCACCGCTTCCGAAAGATCAATCCCCAGGACCGTGCCGTGGGGGCCAACCGCGCGGGCCAGGTCCAATGCGGTCTCGCCACTGCCACAGCCTATGTCCAAAATAGTTTCGCCAGGATGCGGACCAAGCGCGGCCAAACCGCGCTGGCCAAGCGGAGCAAGCTGTCGTTCCAGCGGTTGACGGATTTCGGCCCAAGCGGCGAGCCGTATTTCGTCTTGAGTAAGCGCAAATGAGGGGCGGATATCATCCATGCGAGACATCATTGACCGCTGATCTCGAATTGTCGAGATTTGCGCAATCTTCAAAAACAAAACGGCCGGATCGTAAGATCCGGCCGTTTCAAATATGTCTCTTTCAGAAGCCTTCGAAAATCAGCTCGCCTTTTGCATCGGCGCGGTGCCGATCTTTTTCTCGATCGCCCGCTTCAATTCAAGCGCGCGGGGCGAGAGATCGGTGGCGCGGGCCTTCAACAGGAAAGCGTCCAGGCCGCCATTGTGATCGACGCTCTTGATCGCGTTGGTCGAGACGCGCAGGCGCACATTGCGGCCGAGCGCATCCGAGATGAAGGTCACGTTGCACAGGTTAGGCAAGAAGCGCCGCTTGGTCTTGATGTTGGAGTGGCTCACCTTGTGGCCCACCAGCGGGCCCTTGGCCGTCAGTTCACAGCGCCGCGACATCGTCGATAAATCCTCTTCCGTCGCGGCGGCCATTCGCGTGATGCGGGCCGGCGCCAAGGGTGAAAACACGTCCATCGAGGGAACCGCGGACGTATAGGGGTTGATCGGGTGGGCGTCAAGGTTTTGGGGAAGCTTAGAAGCCTCATTATAGCGGGCTTTTTGGCCGTTTTTACCATCATATAAAGGGCGTATTCGCCGCCGATATCAAGCTTTCCGCAAGGCGCGAAAGCATTGTTCGCGGGTTTTTTTAGTTTAAATGAAACATCGTTCCCGATTCTCGTTAAGGATCGCCGCCGTGACTAGTACCCACTTTCCGAAGTTCGGGCTCCATCGCAGCGTCCACTTCCACGAACTTCGGAAAGTCATGGGTACTAGCAAACCTTTTGATTCTAGCGCCGCTTTTCTATTTGAAGTTCCTGGATCGAATTCGTCGCTTGTGGTGCGGGAACTTCAAATAGACGGCACTAGGCTCCGCACGATTTTGTCCCGACGGCTCTTAAGGGTTCTGGCCTTATTGTGCGGTTTTGCAATGGTCCTTGCGGCACCCTCGCGTCCGGCTGTCGCGCAAGGCAAGCTTGAGGCGCAATATGAGGCGACATTGGCTGGCATTCCCGTCGGCCGGGGCGCCTGGAACATCGATATTTCGGACGATCAATATTCGGCGGCCGCCGTCGGCGGAACATCGGGTCTGTTGAAGGCCTTCGCTTCCGGCTCCGGTTCGGGCGCCGCCCAAGGCCGGGTCGTCAATGGCGCGCTGGTCTCGGCCAATTACAACGCCTCCACCACCACCTCGAAAAAAACCGAAGCGATCCGCATGGTGCTCAATAACGGCGCCGTCAAGGAATATGTCATCGAGCCGGAGCCGCCGGTCGATCCCGACCGTATCGTGGTGACGGAAGCGCATCGGCGCAATGTGCTCGACCCCATGACCGGCTCGATGCTGCGGGTGCCCGGCACCGGCGATCCGCTTGGCCCCGATGCTTGCCGTGCGGCGACCGCGATTTTCGACGGGCGGATGCGTTACGATTTGAAACTCGATTTCAAGCGCATGGAAACCGTGAAGGCCGAGAAGGGCTATCAGGGCCCGGTCGTCGTCTGTGCGATCTATTTCGCGCCGGTCGCGGGCTACATCCCCGATCGTCCCGTGATCAAATATCTGTCCGCCGCGCGTAATATGGAAATCGCGTTCGCGCCGGTGTTGGGAACCCGCATCCTGGTTCCGTTCCGTATGGTGATTCCGACGCCGCTTGGCGTGGCCATGCTGGAAGCAACGCATTTCATCACCACGGCAGCGCCGCCGCGCGTGGCGAAGACGAATTGACGCCGAAGGCGTCATTCCCAGGGCGATGCGAAGCATCGAACCCGGAATCTCGAGCTTCCGGGTCTGGTGCTTTACGCACCATCCCGGAATGACGGACCTCCCTAAATCCCTGTTGACTCTTTCTCTCTTCTGATTCGACTCGCGCCATGCTTTTGCTTTAAGAATTTTGCCGCTAAACCGCTGCTTGCCGGCTCGCGGCAAACTTGATCTAGTGATGAAAGAGATAATCTGCGCGATATGTTGCGGTGAACGAAGCAGGATGAGCCGAGGAGTCAGCGATTCGGGCGCGATTCGTTCCGCAACCGTTCCGAAACTTAAATCCCCATCACATCGCGCCGCATCAAGTGTCGCATTGTGACACATGGTTCAACCTTCGCGTTGTTGTCGCGTCTGACCTCGGCGACGCAGAAACCCCTTCAAAACATGGCTCTTTCGTCACCTCCGTCCTCGCTCGCCAACAGCCGGGCTCCTGGCTCCGGCGTCACGGCGGTTCTTGGGCCGACCAATACCGGCAAGACGCATCTGGCGATCGAGCGGATGCTGGCGCATTCCTCCGGCCTGATCGGCCTGCCGCTGCGGCTGCTCGCGCGCGAGGTTTATAATAAAGTTGCCGACCGCGCCGGCGCCGACAATGTCGCGCTGGTCACGGGCGAGGAGAAGATCAAGCCACCAAAGGCGCGGTTCTGGGTTTCAACCGTCGAAGCGATGCCGCGCGATCTCGACGTGTCGTTTCTCGCGGTCGATGAAATCCAGATCGCGGCCGATCTCGAACGCGGGCATGTCTTCACCGACCGCATCCTCAACCGCCGCGGCCGCGACGAGACCTTGTTATTGGGCGCGGCCACCATGCGCGGGATCGTCGAGCGGCTGTTGCCCGGCGCCAACATCGTCACCCGGCCGCGCCTGTCGCAGCTCGAATTTGCCGGCGACCGCAAGATCACCCGCCAGCCGCGACGCACCGCGATCGTCGCGTTTTCCGCCGATGAGGTTTATGCGATCGCCGAATTGATTCGCCGCCAGCATGGCGGCGCCGCAGTCGTGCTCGGCTCGCTCTCTCCGCGCACAAGAAACGCGCAAGTGGCGATGTTCCAGAACGGCGATGTCGATTATCTCGTGGCGACCGACGCGGTCGGCATGGGGCTCAATCTCGACGTCGATCATGTGGCGTTTGCCTCCGACCGCAAATATGACGGCTATCAATTTCGCCGGCTCAATCCAGCCGAATTCGCCCAGATCGCCGGCCGGGCGGGACGTGCCACCCGCGACGGCACCTTTGGCACCACCGGCCGCTGCGCGCCGTTCGAGCCTGAACTGGTCAATGCGTTGCAGAACCACACTTTCGAAAGCGTGCGGGTCCTGCAATGGCGCAATTCGAAGCTCGATTTTTCCTCGCTCGGCGCGCTTCAAGTGTCTTTGGCGCTCGCGCCCAGCCATGAGGCGCTCACCCGCGCTCCGATCGCGGAGGATTTGCGTGTGTTCGATCATGTGGCGCGCGATGCGGATATACGGGAAATGGCGCATGGCGCGGCCGCGGTGGAGCGGCTG
>DATGJS010000189.1:0-5118 GCA_035295025.1 Bradyrhizobium sp. | reverse complement strand
CTCGGTTACGACGGCTTTGTCGGCTGCGAATATAACCCGCGCGGCAAGACCCTCGATGGCCTCGCCTGGTTCAAGCCTTATGCGGGGAGGAAATCGTGAAGCTGGCGCTGGGCTGCATCGCCGACGATTACACCGGCGCGTCCGATCTCGCCAACACGCTGACGCGCGCGGGGCTGCGCACGTTGCAGACGATCGGCGTGCCCGCCGATACGCTCGCGCTGCCCGAGGTCGATGCTGTCGTGGTGTCGCTCAAGAGCCGTTCGATCGAGGCGGGGCTTGCGGTGTCACGCTCGCGGGCCGCCGACAAATGGCTGCGCGGGCGCGGCGCCGGCCATGTGCTGTTTAAGATTTGCTCGACCTTCGATTCCACCGATGCCGGCAATATCGGCCCGGTGATGGACGCTTTGCGCGATGATTGCGCCGATGCGATCGTTTTGGTGACGCCGGCTTTTCCCGAGACCGGCCGCACGGTCTATCAGGGCAATCTGTTCGTCGGCGCCGTGCCGCTGAATGAGAGCCCGTTGAAGGACCACCCGCTCAACCCGATGCACGATTCCAATCTCGTGCGGGTCCTGGCGCGCCAGAGCAAAACCAAAGTTGGTCTTGTCGATCTTGCGACGGTGGCACGCGGAAGCGACGCCGTGCGGGCGCGGCTTGCCGATTTGTCGGGCAAGGGGTTTGGCGCGGCCATTATCGATGCGGTGTTCGATCCTGATTTGGAGACGATCGGTCGGGTCGCGCTGGAGCATCGGCTATCGGTCGGCGCGTCCGGGGTTGGCTTGGGTCTGGCGCGCGCGCTGATCAAGTCGGGTGGACCGAAAGCAACGTCGGGCAGCGGGCCTGAAACGGTGATCGGCGGGCCGGCGGCCTGCCTTGCCGGGAGTTGTTCACAAGCGACGTTGCAGCAGATCGCCAACGCCGAAGAGACGATGCCGGTGCTTCATCTTGATCCCGACCAGATCATCGCCGGCCCCAAGGAGGCGCAGCGCGCGGTCGCCTGGGCCGCGCAGAGAATCGTGGACGGTCCCGTTCTGATCGCTTCAAGCACCACGCCGGATCAGGTCGCAGCCCTGCAATCACGTCATGGCCGGGATGCAGCCGGGCATGCGATCGAGCAGGCCATGGCCGATATTGCCGAGGGTTTGGTGCGATTGGGGGTGCGACGCCTGGTGGTCGCCGGTGGTGAAACTTCAGGCGCGGTAGTGGATCGTTTAGGTATTCCTGGTTTTCTGGTCGGCGCGGAAATCGCAGCGGGCGTGCCCGTTTTGCGCGCGGTCGGTGCGAAGGAAGGCGAGATGCTGCTTGCCTTGAAATCGGGCAATTTCGGCGGCCCCCGATTTTTCTCCGATGCGCTCGCTTTGATGCTCTAGCGAGAGCTGGCGGTTTAATGTCCGGTAAAGGTCTCGCGGAATTGAACTCTTTTTGACGCGCCTGAGGTTAGCCATTTGGCGGCAAGTCGGGTAAAGCCTCGCGCACGTATCGTAAATTCCCTAGCCTTGAGTCAGGAATGCTCGCGCCATGACTGAATTGGTCCGTATTGCCCTTAACCGGCCATACACATTCGTCGTTCTTGCGCTCTTGCTGCTCATTATCGGGCCGCTGGCCGCGTTGCGCACGCCAACCGATATTTTTCCGGATATTCGAATCCCCGTGATCGGCGTGGTCTGGCAATATACCGGCCTGCCGCCGGATCAGATGGCCGGCCGCATCATCACCCAGTATCAGCGGATTTTGACGACCACGGTTAACGATATCGAACACATTACGGCCAACTCTTATAATGGTATCGGAATCGTCAAGATTTTCTTCCAGCCGAACGCCGATATCCGCACGGCCAACGCGCAGGTTACGGCCGTTTCGCAGACGATCATCAAGCAAATGCCGCCGGGCGCGACGCCGCCGCTGATTCTGAACTACAGCGCTTCCACGGTTCCGATCATCCAGCTCGCGCTTTCAGGCGAGGGTCTCACCGAGCAAGCGCTCGCCGATATCGCCATCAATCAATTGCGCACCCCGCTGGTGACTGTACCCGGCGCGGCGGTGCCGTTCCCTTATGGCGGCAAGCAGCGTCAGATTCAAATCGACGTCAATCCGTCGAAATTGCAGTCGCTCGGGCTTTCCGGACAGGACGTCGCCAATGCGTTGGCCGCGCAGAATCTGATTCAGCCGGCCGGTACTTCCAAGATCGGCGGCTTTGAATATGTCATTCAGGTCAACAATTCGCCGTTGAAGGTCAATGAGCTCGGTGATCTTCCGATCAAGGTCGTCAATGGCGCGACGGTTTATGTCCGGGACGTGGCTACCGTGCGCGACGGTAACCCGCCGCAGACCAACATCGTCCATGTCAATGGCAGCCGCTCCGTGCTGATGATGGTGCTGAAATCGGGTTACATTTCCACGCTCGATATCATCGAGGGCATCAAGAAGAAGATCGTCTCCTACAAGGACTCGCTTCCGGATGCGCTGCAAGTGGGCTTCGTCGGCGACCAGGGCGTGTTCGTCGCGGCCTCCATCGAAGGCGTGGTACGCGAGGGCGTGATCGCGGCCTTGCTCACCAGCGTCATGATTTTGCTGTTCTTGGGAAGCTGGCGCTCGACCATCATCATCGCGACATCGATCCCGCTCGCCGTGTTCGGTTCGATCATCATGCTGGCGGCGTTCGGCGAAACCTTGAACATCATGACGCTCGGTGGCCTTGCGCTCGCGGTCGGCATTCTCGTCGATGAAGCCACGGTGACGATCGAGAACATCAATTGGCATTTGGAGCAGGGCAAGGACGTTCGCCCCGCGATCATGGACGGCGCGCAGCAGATCGTAGTGCCGGCCTTCGTGTCGCTGCTTTGCATCTGTATCGTGTTCGTGCCGATGTTTTTCCTGCAAGGCATTCCCCGCTTCCTGTTCGTACCGATGGCGGAAGCGGTGATCTTCGCGATGATCTGGTCGTTCATCCTGTCGCGGACGCTGGTGCCGACCATGGCGATGTATTTGCTGAAGCCGCATCAGCACCATGAGTCTGGCGCGACGCCGCCTTCGCGCAATCCGCTGGTTCTGGTTCAGCGCGGCTTCGAAGCCAGGTTCGAGCGGTTTAGGGTCGGGTATCGGGAGATGTTGACGCTGGCGCTCCACCACCGCCCGACCTTCGTGGTCGCCTTCCTGTGTTTCGTCGGCGCATCGTTCGCGCTCGTTCCTTATCTCGGGCAGAATTTCTTCCCCTCCGTCGATGCCGGACAGATCCTGATGCATGTGCGCACCCAGATCGGCACCCGCCTTGAGGAAAGTGCCAATCAGTTCGCCGACATGCAAAAGGCGATCCGCAAGATCATCCCGCCGGATCAGATCGAGACGATGGCCGACAATATCGGCATGCCGATTTCCGGCATCAACATGACCTATAACAACACCGGCGTGATCGGTCCGCAGGATGGCGATATCCAGATCAAGCTCAGGGAAGGTCACGCGCCGACCGAGGATTACGTGAAGGCCTTGCGTGAGCAGCTTCCGCGCCTGTTTCCGGGGACGACTTTCGCATTTCTTCCGGCCGACATTGTCAACCAGATCCTGAACTTCGGCGCGCCGGCGCCGATCGACCTGCAGATCCGCGGCAATAATTTAAATGCGAACTATACCTACGCCACCAACTTGCTGAATCGGATTCGCCGGATTCCGGGCATTGCCGACGCGCGCATCCAGCAATCGCCGAGCAATCCGACCTTCAATATCGATGTGGATCGGACGCGGGCGCAATATGTCGGCTTGAGCGAGCGCGATGTCGTCAACAGCCTCACCGTCAATCTGTCGGGTAGCGGGCAGGTGGCGCCGACTTACTACCTCAACCCGGACAATGGGGTGTCCTATTCGGTCGTGATGCAGACGCCGCAATATCAGATCGATTCCCTGAGCGCCTTGGAAACGCTGCCGATCACCTCCAACGCACCGACGGCGGCGCCAATTCTCGGCGGCATCGCCAATATTACGCGGACGACGTCGAGCGCGGTGGTGTCGCAATACGACATCCAGCCGATGGTGCAGATTTTCGCGACCCCGCAGGGGCGCGATCTCGGCGGTATCGCCGCCGACGTCCGGAAGGTCATCGCGGACACCGCCAAGGAAGTGCCGAAGGGAACAACGGTGGCACTTTCCGGTCAGGTGCAGACCATGAACAGTTCGTTCACCGGTTTGCTTTTCGGTTTGTTGGGCGCGATCGTGCTGGTATATTTCCTGATC
Source organism: Bradyrhizobium sp. (assembly GCA_035295025.1). Lineage (GTDB taxonomy): Bacteria > Pseudomonadota > Alphaproteobacteria > Rhizobiales > Xanthobacteraceae > Bradyrhizobium. The sequence continues at coordinate 894 of DATGJS010000189.1, read as the reverse complement.
GTGGTGAACTTCCAGTCCTGGTCCGATCCGTTCGTGATCATCACCGCGTTGCCGGCGGCGCTGGCGGGCATCGTCTGGATGTTGTTTACGACCCACACCACGATATCGGTCCCGGCCTTGACCGGGGCGATCATGTGCATGGGGGTCGCTACCGCCAACAGCGTCTTGGTGATCAGTTTTGCCCGCGAGCGTTATGATGAGCTGGGCGATCCGATCGCCGCCGCCATCGAAGCCGGTTTTGTCCGTATCCGTCCGGTGTTGATGACGGCGCTTGCCATGATCATCGGTATGCTGCCGATGTCGCTCGGCCTTGGTGAGGGCGGCGAAGCCAATGCGCCGCTCGGCCGGGCGGTGATCGGGGGCCTCGCTTTTTCGACGATTGCCACGCTGATGTTTGTTCCGGTGGTCTTTAGTATGATGCACAAGAAACGAGACGCCAAAGGCGTCATTCTATCGGAGGCCCAAAATGCCCACTAAATCCGAGATCCCGGCCTCTCGCCGGAAATTGGGTATTTTTGGCGCGCTCGCCGTTGTCGCTGCCCTGACATTGGTGGTGAGCGGCATTCGCGCGCGGGAAGATTCCAGCGTCAAGTTGCGCGAATGGACCGACGATCAATCGGTCCCCTCGGTCGCGGTGATTTACGCCGATCCCGGCGTTCTGACGGCGACGATCGATCTGCCCGGCCGGTTGGAAGCCTATACCCGCGCGCCGATCTTCGCGCGCGTCAATGGCTATTTGAAGAGCTGGAGCGCCGACATCGGCGCCAAGGTCAAGGCGGGCCAGGTGATTGCCGAGATCGAGGCGCCCGACCTCGATCAGCAATTGCTGCAGGCCCGCGCCGATCTCGCCAGTCAGGAGGCCAGCGCGAAATTGTCGGAAGCAACGCTTGCCCG
>DATGJS010000188.1:0-36713 GCA_035295025.1 Bradyrhizobium sp. | reverse complement strand
ATGCCGGGCTTGCGACCTTGGTCGGCCTTTTGTTCTTCGACAATCCAGCGATCTGGCACATCGCCATCGACGGCGAATTTATCAACCAGCTCCTGCTCGGCTATGCGGCGCCGGCGATCCTCGCGCTTTTATTATCCTATGCGGTCGCCGGACAACGCCGTGCGGCCTATGGCAATACCATCGCCGCCAGCGCGCTCGTCCTTGCGCTGAGTTATGTCACGCTTGAAATCCGAAGGCTCTATCAGGGACCGACATTGACGATATCGCTGTTTGGCGCAATCAGCGGCGCCGAGCAGTATAGCTACTCGATCGCGTGGCTTGCCTTCGGTGTGGCTCTGCTTGGAGTCGGCATTCTTGTCGACTCCAAACGCGCCCGGCTTGCCTCGGCCGCGGTGATCGCGCTAACGATCGGCAAGGCGTTTTTAATCGATATGTCGGCACTGACGGGCGTCTACCGCGCGTTGTCGTTCATGGGTCTCGGCCTGGTGCTGGTCGCGATCGGCTGGTTCTATCAGAAAGTGCTGTTTCGCCGGCCCTCAGGACCGCAAGTGGCCCCCACCACACAGCCGGACACCTGACCGATGCCGGCCTTCCCAATCGGTTCGCTTGGCGAGCGGGACATGGATGGTTGTCGGAAAAACCCACCCCGACAGCGGAGCGGTCCGCGATCGACCACCCCGCTCCGCGCTTATATTACTCCGCCTCGCCTCGTCCCGTGAATGGCTTGCCTACCTTAAGCCGCCCGGACGTTGGAGAGGAATTTTCCAACCTCAAGCTTGAGACGGTTGGAATCCCCCGACAGTGATTGCGCCGCCGAGAGGAGCTGCGAGGAGGCCGAACCGGTTTCGCTGGCGCCGCGTTGGACCTCGGTGATGTTGGAGGAAACGCGCTTGGTGCCTTGCGCGGCCTCTTGAACATTGCGGGAAATCTCCTGGGTCGCCGCCCCCTGCTCCTCGACCGCGGCCGCAATCGTCGAGGAAATCTCCGACAATTTCTCGATGGTGCTGCTGATTTCCTTGATCGCTCCGACCGATTCCTGCGTCGCCGTCTGAATGCCGCCGATCTGCTGGCCGATCTCGCCGGTCGCCTTCGCGGTCTGCTCGGCCAAGGCCTTCACTTCCGAAGCCACCACCGCGAAACCACGGCCGGCCTCGCCCGCGCGCGCCGCCTCGATGGTGGCGTTGAGCGCGAGCAGATTGGTCTGGCCGGCGATGGTGTTGATCAGTTCGACCACATCGCCGATCCGGCTTGCCGCTTTCGACAATTCGCTGACCCGATCATTGGTCTGGCGGGCCTGACCGACGGCTTCGTTGGCCATCCGTGCCGATTCCTGCACCTGACGGCTGATCTCGTTGACGGAGGACGACAGCTCTTCCGTGGCCGAGGCCACCGATTGGACATTGCTGGAGGCCTCGTCGGAAGCGTCCGCAACCGTCGTGGTAAGCTCTTGCGTGCGTTCGGCGGTGGTCGTGAGCGTACCGGCGGAGGCTTCAAGTTCGGTCGATGCCGACGACACGGTTTCGATGATCTCGCCGACGGCGGTTTCAAAATCATCGGCGAGCTTGGTCATGTCCGCCTTGCGCCGTTCGGCGTTGCGCTTCTCTGCCACTTGCTGCTCGGAGCGCATCCGCTCAACCTCAAGCCCGTTTTTCTTAAAGACTTCGACCGTGCGCGCCATCTCGCCGATTTCGTCACCGCGATCGATGCCGGGGACGTCGGCCTTCAGGTCGTTGCGCGCGAACGCTTCCATCACGGTCTTGAGCGAATCGATCGGCTTGACGATGCCGAATTGACCGATCAGATAACCGAAGACGGCACCCAAGACGATGCCCACGGCCGCAAGAATGATCAGCAGACGCGAGGTGGATTGATATTCCTCGGCGGCGGCTTTGGCGAAATGATCGACACGATCGACCAAACGGTCGGCAACCGCCGCGACCAAACCATGCGCTTTCTCGGAAGCCTCGCGGCTTTTCATCGCGGCGGCGAACAATTGGGTGGTCTCGTCGTTCAATTGCGAATTTTTGATGCGATCGGCCAAGCCGAGCGTATTCTGCAAATCGCGCCGATATTCAGCCACGGCATCCTTGGCGGCCGGCAACATATCCGCAGCCTGCTTGTCCCTGGTCGTGGCGACATCAGTCAATCGGGTATCGAGAAGCTTCAATTGCTCCTCGACCACGCTATGGACCGCCGCGCGGGTTTCCGGACTTGGATCGAGCGCGACACGAAATTCGGCGCGATTAAGAGCAAGCACGTTTTGATTGGCCCTGGCGGCCTCCACCGCCCGCCGTGCGGAATAGCTCATATTGTCGGCGCCTTCATTCAAAGAGGCGAGGGCGTGGATCCCGAGCCAGCTCATGAAGCCGGCGATGGCCGACAGCAGCGCAAGGACGACGAAGATTTTCGTGATGATCTTGATGCGGGCGAGGGCAGACATTCCGAGACCTTTCAATACTTTCTTACGAATTGATGAGCGACTGCCGCTCTCAAAAAAATGCCCGCGAAAAATCGAGGGACATTTTAGAATCGAGCAACCAAAAACCGCCTTCAAAGGTAATGTGGTAGCTTCAAAATTTGGTTAATTTCGGATGTAACGATCCACACGTGACGTATGACGACATCGACAAAACCAGGTAACGACCCTCTCAAGCCGCCCGGACGGTGGAGAGGAATTTTCCAACCTCAAGCTTGAGGCGGTTGGAATCCCCCGACAGCGATTGCGCCGCCGAGAGGAGCTGCGAGGACGCCGAACCGGTTTCGCTGGCGCCGCGTTGGACCTCGGTGATGTTGGAGGAGACCTGGATCGTCCCCTCGGCCGCCCGTTGCACGTTGCGGGAGATTTCTTGCGTCGCCGCGCCCTGCTCTTCCACTGCCGCGGCAATATTCGAAGAAATTTCCGACAGTTTTTCTATTGTATCGCTGATTTCCCTGATTGCTCCGACGGAATGCTGCGTGGTGGTCTGAATGCTGGCGATCTGTTGACCGATCTCCTCGGTCGCCTTCGCGGTCTGCTCGGCAAGCGCCTTCACTTCGGAAGCCACCACCGCAAAGCCACGGCCGGCCTCGCCCGCGCGCGCCGCCTCGATGGTGGCGTTGAGCGCGAGCAAATTGGTCTGGCCGGCGATGGTGTTGATCAGTTCGATGACATCACCGATCCGGCTCGCCGCTTTCGACAATTCGCCCACGCGATCGTTGGTACCGCGTGCTTGATCCACCGCCCCCCTCGCCATTCGCGCCGATTCATGAACCTGACGGCTGATCTCGTTCACCGAGGTCGACAGCTCTTCCGTGGCCGCGGCCACCGATTGGACGTTGCTGGAGGTGTCGCCCGACACCTCGGCGACCGCCGTGGTGAGCTCCGAGGCGCGCTCAGCGGTCGAAGTCAACGCGCCGGCGGAAGCTTCAAGTTCGGTCGATGCCGACGATACGGTTTCGATGATCTCACCGACCGCGGCTTCAAAATCATCGGCAAGCCTGACCATATCGGCCTTTCGCAACAGCATGGCTTCTTGCTCCCGATGCGCTTTGGCCGCCGCTTCGTTACGCGCTTTTTGTTCCGCGTTGATCTTAAATGTTTCGACGGCTTGCGAAATCTCCCCGATCTCGTCGGCGCGGCCAAGCCCGGGCAGCACAATCGCAAAATTGCCGCCCGCAAGTTCGGCCATCGCGGCGCGCAGCGCGGACAGGGGTTTGGAAATAGACTTTCCGATAAAAAATCCGATTCCCAGGACAGTGAAAGCAACCAGGAGAATGACAATTTTCAGCTTTGAAGAGATATCGTCCCGAATTTTTGCGTTGGATTGCTCGGCCTCGGTCCTGATATCGCTTACGGCTTTCGATACCGCCTCGATCACCGGTTCAATTTCTGCAAAAGATTCGGACATCGCCTTCGACTCCGCGGCGAGCTTCAACGCGGTATCGAACCAGGCAAAGAAATCGCGCTGATAATCGGTGAGCTTTTTCTTGAGCTCGGTCTTGGTGGCTTCCGAAATTTCAGCGCCGTCAATTTCCGTATCGAATTCAAAGGCGCGCCTCCTCATCTCCTCGCCGTATTTGGCGTCTCGGCGCAATATAAAGTCCTTCTCGTGCCGGCGCATCATCAGTATCGTGACCACGAGGCTCGGCTGATGCAATTCATCCACCCGCGCCTCGATATCGTGAACCGACCCGCGCAAGCGGCCTTCAAGACCTGATTTTTCGTCGAGGCCGAGCAGAACTTTCTCAGAGGCGACCGCTGTAAAATGGGCTTGATATTTTCTTAGGGAGTTACCGATGGCCTCGACCTTGCGCACCAGATCGTCTTTACCCAAAACCCGCAGCTTCTCGTGGAGAGCGCCGATATCCGAAACGGCGACCTTGCCGATCTCAGCATGGGCGCCAATCTTTTTCTGGTCGTTGCGCAGCAGGAAATCTTTTTCGGCGCGCCGGGCCTGCAACAATTCGATCTCGATCTTGTCGTTCAAAGCAGAGATGGCCCGCGCCTTTTCGGCTGCTTCTCTGTATGGGGTCATTTCCGTTTCGCCATACATATGCATGCCGCCGACCAGGATGACCCCCACAACTCCAAGGATTCCGATCGCTGTGATTTTATGAGTTAACTTAATTTTAACGCGAAGCGACATTAGTTCCTCTTCCGTGAATCACGAGAAACTTCAATGGGTTCCACGTGCTACGGAAAAATCACTCAAGATCGAGTTAATATGACGCTTTTGTGAAAACATATATCCCGCCGCGGCGCGGGCGCGAAGCGCGCCAACCCCACTCAAAAGAACGTGACCGATGGGATATTAAGCCGCCCGGACGGTGGAGAGGAATTTTCCAACCTCAAGCTTGAGGCGGTTGGAATCCCCCGACAGCGATTGCGCCGCCGAGAGGAGCTGCGAGGAGGCCGAACCGGTTTCGCTGGCGCCGCGTTGGACCTCGGTGATGTTGGAGGAGACCTGGATCGTCCCCTCGGCCGCCCGTTGCACATTGCGGGATATTTCTTGCGTCGCCGCGCCTTGCTCTTCTACTGCCGCGGCAATGGTGGAGGATATTTCCGAGAGCTTCTCGATCGTACCGCTGATCTGCTGGATTGCTCCGACCGATTCCTGCGTCGCCGCCTGAATGCCGCTGATCTGCTGGCCGATCTCGCCGGTCGCCTTCGCGGTCTGCTCGGCCAAGGCCTTCACTTCCGAAGCCACCACCGCAAAGCCACGGCCGGCCTCGCCCGCGCGCGCCGCCTCGATGGTGGCATTGAGCGCGAGCAGATTGGTCTGGCCGGCGATGGTGTTGATCAACTCGACCACGTCGCCGATCCGGCTCGCCGCCTTCGACAATTCGCCAACGCGATCGTTGGTCTGGCGGGCCTGACCGACGGCCTCATTGGCCATCCGCGCCGATTCCTGCACCTGACGGCTGATCTCGTTCACCGACGACGACAGCTCTTCCGTGGCCGAGGCCACCGATTGAACATTGGTGGAGGCATCTTCCGAGGCGCCCGCAACCTTGGTCGCTAATTCTTCCGAGCGGACCGCCGTCGAGGTCAATACCGTGGCCGAGGATTCCAGTTCGCTCGAAGCCGACGTCACGGCGGCGATGATCTTGCCGACCGCGCCCTCGAAACTATCGGCCAGCCGGTGCATCTCGCCCTTGCGCTGCTGCGCCTGCCGCTGCTCGGTCTCAAGCTGCTCCGCCCGCAAGCGGTTGGTCTCGATCATGGCGCCCTTGAAGACTTCCACCGTGCGCGCCATCTCGCCGATCTCATCGGGCCGCTCGGCATCGGCGACGGGAAACTCGAAATCGCCCTTGCTGAGCGCGGCCATGCCCGATTTGAGGCGGGACAGCGGCTTGACGACGCCGCGGGTGACCAGCCAAGCGATGCCGATCGAGGACAACAACAGGACGGCGATCACCGCCGCGGCGGTCTGGACCATGCTCCAGAAGGTGGCGTCGAGGTCCGTCATATATTCGGCGGTCGCGATCATCAAATGCCAGGGCGCAAAGCCCCGCACATACGCAACCTTCTCCATCGGGGCCGTGGCGCCCCCTTTGGGGAATTTATAGGCGATGGTGCCCTCGCCCCGTCTGGCGATATCCAGCATCATCGATCCAAACGCGAGGCCATAAGAATCCTTCAGGCCACGAATATCCTTGCCGATCAGAGCCGGATTGCCGGTGTTCAGCACACAAATTCCGCTCTCGGAATCATAGATGAAAACGTAGTTCGTATGGCCTTCGAACCAGATGCCGCCGGTGGCGGCAAAGAAGCGCGCTTTCGCCTCCTCCTCGCTAATCGCACCGGATTCGGCGGCGTGCTTGAAATTGTCCGCCATATTCCAAACGGCATCGACAATGGCGTGCGCCCTCTCGGTCCGCTCACTGACGAGCTCGGCGCGCGCGATGAGAATGACCGTCACGGCGATCAGCACCATGAACAGCGCGCTGGCGGCGGTCATGGCGGTGAGTTTGGCGGAGATCGAGCGCAGCGCGATTAAGTTGAGCAATTTTCCCACGGTCATTCACCCCGATGACATGCCGCAGAATCTTGCCACGGCACCTAACGGCCCACGTCTTTGCCTTTCAGCCGCGGGATCATAGCTACCAAATCGTAAATGAAGGGTTCAGCCCGTTGCATGTTATGAAATCCGCCGTGCGGCTTCGATCACTCGGTCGAGCGGCGCAACTCCAACACCGGATTCGATTTGACCGGCGCGGGCTTTGGCTCCGGCTTGACCGGATCGAGACCCGCGGCCTCCACCGGCAGCGTCTCGACGCGGGCCGATACTTCCACCGAGCCCGTCTGCTCGGACGCGCGCGACGAACGCGGGTGGGCCACCGCGCGCGCCATCAACATCTGCACCGCGCCCTGGTGGTGGAAATCGCAATAAGCGAAGCTCATGCCGGAAACCGATCCGCGGAAGCTGCGCTCGTCTCGCTTGTCGAGATTGAAACAGGGCTCAAACGGAAGACCCCGGAGAGACGCGCAAACGGACTGCCCGCGGACCTGGAGCGTATTGCCCGGCAATCGAACGTGATGGGTGGGACCCGCGCCGGCGAATTGCACCATCCCCGCCGCGCCCATATCGTCCAGCAGCCGGCCGGCGCCACGGGTGCCGTCAACGCATGTGAAGGCGAACACTTTACCGGACACGAATCGGCGAGCCTCTTCAGCATTCATCTGTCCGGCCGCCGCGGGCAGGATCGCCGTAGCGGCCACCGCCGTCCCCAACACAAAACGCGCAAACATGCTCTCACTCCAACCTAACCCAGTGCGGCGGATTTGACATTCGTAAACGGACTCTCCGCGACAGGATACGAATGTCAGAACCGGGACACCAGCCGCGGGAGATCGCTTCTTTACCCGCTGCTTACCATACTAACCGTGGCAACATTGGCGCAGCTTGGTTGGTAAAGTCTGAACACATCATCAAATTTTTACTACGATTCGGCCGCGAACCTGCCCGGCGAGAATCCGGCCACCCGCCTCGATCACGTCGCCAAGGCCAATTTCCTGGGTCATTTCAGATAGTTTTGCCATATCCAGGTCTCCGGCGAGCCGGTTCCAGGCGGTTTTCCGCAACTCAATCGGACACATCACGGAATCGATACCCAACAGACAAACCCCGCGTAAAATGAATGGTGCCACCGAGGTCGGCAGATCCATCCCGCCGGCAAGCCCACAAACCGCGACGGCCCCCCGATATTTGGTCATCGACAGAAGGTTCGCCAGTGTCGTCGAGCCGACGCTGTCCACCCCTCCCGCCCAGCGCTCCCTGGCCAAAGGTTTGGCCGGCCCCGTCAGCTCATTGCGATCGATCACCTCGGCGGCGCCAAGCGCCTTAAGATAACCGGCTTCCGCCATCCGCCCGGTCGATGCGATGACGTGGTAACCGAGCTTCGACAGCACCGCGGTCGCAACCGATCCGACGCCGCCGGCGGCGCCGGTGACCACGATGGGTCCGCTTGCCGGCGTCAGGCCATGTTGCTCAAGCGCCAGCACGGCGAGCATCGCGGTATAGCCGGCGGTCCCGATCGCCATCGCGGCGCGCAAAGACATGCGCTGCGGCAGGCGCACCAACCAATCGCCCTTAACGCGGGCCTTCTCGGCATAACTGCCCAAATGCGTCTCGCCCATGCCCCAGCCGTTGCAGATCACTTTGTCGCCGGTCTTCCATTGCGGATGCGACGATTGCTCGACCGTGCCGGAAAAATCGATGCCGGCGATCATCGGAAAGCGCCGCACCACCGGCGCCTTGCCGGTCACGGCCAAGCCATCCTTGTAATTGAGCGTCGACCATTCGATCCGAACGGTGACATCGCCATCCATCAGATCGGCTTCGTCGAACTCGGTGAGCGCGGCTAAGGTGCCCTTCTCCGCCTTGTCAATCCTGAGGGCCTTGAACGTTCCCAACGCCATCTCTCCGTGCGTGGCTATGCAGCCGGTTGCGCCACCGGACGAACGACCGGCGCCTCGACAATCGGCAAATTGATCAACGCCGAAAGCACGCCGAACAAAACCGCCAGCCACCAGATCGGCGTATAGGATCCGAATTTTTCAAACACGATGCCGCCGAGCCACACGCCGAGGAAGCCGCCGACCTGATGGCTGACGAAGGAAAAACCATACAGCGTTGCGAACCAGCGGGTGCCGAACATCAGCGCGATCAAAGCCGAGGTCGGCGGCACGGTCGATAGCCAGGTCAGGCCGCTGATCGCGCCAAAGGCGATCGCCGAGAACGTCGTGATCGGAAATGAAATGAACGCCACGATCGAAAGCGCGCGCGTGAAATAAATCACCGACAGAATGTAGCGCTTGGGAAACACGTTCTGCAGCCAGCCGACACTGAGCGAGCCAATGATGTTGAACAGGCCGATCGACGCGATCACCCAGCCGCCGGACGATGCTGGAATGCCCCGATCGACAAGATAGGCCGGCAGGTGCACGGTGATGAAGGCGAGCTGAAAGCCGCAGGTGAAAAAGCCGAGCACCAAAAGCACATAAGAACGATGACCGAATGCTTCCGCCAGCGCGGTCTTGAACGACTGCTGATCGGCCACTGGCGCTGCGGTTGCGGCCGCGGGCGGCGTCGAGAGCGCCAACGACAATGGCAGGATGAGCAGCAGCAAAGCGGCAAATACCATCAGAGCCGCCTGCCAGCCGAATTGATCGATCATGACCACGCCGAACGGCGCAAACAAAAATTGCCCGAACGAACCGGCGGCGGTTCCGGCACCGAACGCAATGCCGCGCCGTTCCGGCGGCAGCAGCTTACTGAAGGCGGACAAAACCAGGTTGAACGAACAGCCGGAAAGTCCAAAGCCGACCACGACGCCTGCGCCGATATCGAGCGAAAGCGGCGTGGTGGCATAACGCATGATGAGCAGACCGGCGGCATAGAGCAGAGCGCCGACGCAGATCACGCGCAACGCGCCGAACCGGTCGGCGATCGCACCCGCGATCGGCTGACCCAATCCCCACAGCAAATTCTGCACGGCAAATGCAAGACCGAAGACATCGCGGCCCCACGCAAACTCGCGGCCCATCGGCTGAATGAAGAAACCAAGGCTTGACCGCGGCCCGAAGCTCAAGAGCCCGATCGCACAGCCGCAGACGATGATGACAAGCGGGGTCCGCCAGGTGCTGGAGAGCGGACGTAAATTATCGGCGGTTGTGGCCATGGGTTCCCCGATGCTTGCGGCGGATCGAACGCACCGCAAGAATTAGGGTATTCGCATCGAAACCCCAAGGGAAAATCCTAAAAAGAAAATCCCAAAGACCACGCCGAGGCGCCGTCTTCCGCAGGGCTGACCTGCAAATTCGGCGTAAGTAGTCTTCAATCCATTATCATCCGGCTTACCGTTTCGCGTTCGCCTGTTCGGCCGAACTCTGCGCGGCTTCGGCGAGCTTCGATGAAATAGCCGCGGTCTCGGCCGGGCTCCCCCAGCTTGGCGCCTCGCTGCCGTCGCCCCATGCCCGCGGCCGGTAGAAAGTATGCACGCCGAATTTGTACATTTTCTTCATTTCGCTGACCCAGGACGGACGGACCCAATAAGCGTGATAGTGAGTCGATTTGCCGACTTCCGGTAACCAGAGCTGACCGTCGAGCATCGCCTTGGCGATTTTTTTGGCGCGATCCCACATGTCGGGTTCGCGCACCACGTCGGCGATATTGTCGCAGGCAAAGGTGAACTGGCACGCCAGATGCCGGTGCTTGTTCTGATAAACCACCCCGCATACCGTGGTGGGATAGAAGCCGGAGAAGGCGCGGTTCATCACCACTTGCGCCACCGCGATCTGGCCGCGCACGGCCTCGCCGCGTGACTCGAAATAGACCGCTTCCGCGAGGCATTTTTCCGATTTGGCGCGCGTCTTCTCATCGAACAGGCCGAGACGTTCCGCCGGCGTCTTGGCGCGTTGATTGTCGGAATTCACCTCGCCCTTGGCCGCGATGCTCTCGCCGCTTTCGGCGGTCCTGGAAGCTTCATCGCCGGTCGGTGGAAGCGATGCGATCATCTTCATGTCGGGATCGTCGGCCGTGTCCGGCATCACGACCACCGGCTCCTCACCCGGCCGCCAACGCTCGATGGTCTCAAGCGGAGCGCCGAGCGAATTCGTGCCAAAAAACAGATTCGCGGTTTTCACCGAAAAGCCATCGCCCGAGTGATCGTGTTCGAACGCATATGGATCGGGATTGCCTTGATTCTTGATGCCGTGAAGCGGTTGAGCCTCGATCGAAGGCAAAGCACCATATTGCGGCAGAGGCGGCGAACTCAGCGCCTCGACAAGCTCGGGGTCCAACGGAGCGCGTCCAGGCGGCGTCACATCCGCCGTCTTGGCGCCCATCACCGAATAAGAAGCCGCGGGATCCTTCTCGATCGGAGTGACGTCGGCGGGGACGGTGGTCTGCGGAGGTGCCGCGATCAACCGATCGCCCTTGAGCGTGCGATCGACTTTAGGAAAATCGGAAGCTTGATACCGTGGCGGTGTTTGCGCGGCGGGGTTACGCGGAAGCGACCCCGTGACGTCGCGATCTTGCCGGCTGAGACTTGCCAATTGATAGCTCGCAGCCTGCGGCGCGGCGGTGCCGATCGGGACGTTGAAACTATAGGCCGCGACATGGATGGTGCCGACGGAAGCAAACACGCTTCTATGCCAGCGTTCGGCAACGCCCGGCTGCCGCGCCAGTCGCGATGCGACGTCCTGATATCCGACTTCCGTCGGCGTCAATGCAAAACCGCAAAGACCGAGGCCGAAGAACGCAAACCGCGCGCTCCTCGGCCGGTTACGCAACTGTAACATTTTACGCTCACGCAACGCTTACGCGACCGAACCCGCATCCGTACAATTCGATCTTTCTCGGTCGTAACTAATTTAGGTTGCGGGGGAGTTAACCGGCGTGGCGCGCGCGACACACGCAAACATTTACCGATTTGACAGCGATCACTTCGAAAAAATTGGTAAATTTCCGCTGCAACAAAGTGGTAAATATCGCGTCAATGAAAACGGTGAAGAATTTTTCGCGAGCGTATTTTTACCAGCGTCATTCCGGGGCGATGCCACCGGGGCCCGGCCTATGGCCGGCCCGATGACAGGCTCCGCATCGAACTATGGTGCGCAATTGCGCATCTGAAGCCTGGTGCAAACGCACCATCTCGGAATGACGAGCCTGGAAAGCTGAAGCCTACGCCTGGCTGGCGATGGTCTTGCCGAGCGCGGCCTGCGCCGCGGCGAGGCGCGCAATCGGCACACGGTAGGGCGAGCAGGAGACGTAATCGAGTCCGATCTGGTGGCAGAACGCGATCGAAGCGGGATCGCCGCCATGCTCGCCGCAAATGCCGACCTTGAGCGAGGGCCTGGTCTTGCGGCCGCGCGCGACGCCGATCTTGACCAATTCACCAACGCCATCGCGATCGACCGAGATGAACGGATCGATTTCCAGAATGCCCTTGGCGATATAGGTTCCGAGGAAGCTCGCCGCGTCGTCGCGGCTGATGCCATAGGTCGTCTGCGTAAGGTCGTTGGTGCCGAACGAAAAGAACTCCGCCGTCCGCGCGATATCGCCCGCCATCAGACAGGCGCGCGGTAGTTCGATCATGGTGCCGACCTGATAACTCAGCTTGGTGCCGGTCTCCTTCATCACCGATTGCGCGGTGGCATCGATCCGCGCCTTGATCAGATCGAATTCCGCTTTGGTTGCAATCAGCGGCACCATCACTTCCAGACCGACCGCTTTGCCGGTCCGCTTGCCCGCTTCGACGGCGGCCTCGAAAATGGCGCGCGCCTGCATTTCGGCGATCTCGGGATAGGCAATCGCAAGGCGACAACCGCGGAATCCCAGCATCGGATTGAACTCGGCAAGCTCGCGCGCCCGGTCGGCAAGCCGGCGCGGATCGGTATTCATGGCGCGCGCGACTTCCTCGACCTCGGCCTGGGTATGCGGCAGGAATTCGTGAAGCGGCGGATCGAGCAGCCGGATCGTGACCGGCAACCCTTTCATGATTTCGAACAATTCGACGAAATCAGCCCGCTGCATCGGCAGCAATTTCGAAAGCGCGGCGCGGCGCGCCCGCTCGTCCTCCGAAAGGATCATCTCACGGACGGTGCGGATGCGGGTCTCTTCGAAAAACATATGTTCGGTACGGCAAAGACCAATGCCCTCGGCGCCGAATTTGATCGCGGTGCGCGCATCCTCAGGCGTATCGCCGTTGACGCGAACGCCGATCTTGCGCACGGCATCGGCCCAGCCCATCAGCGTGCCGAACTCGCCTGACAATTGCGGCTCGATCATCGGCATCCGTCCGGCCAGCACCTGCCCCACCGAACCGTCGATGGTGATGACATCGCCGGTCTTGAAGGTGCGCGATCCGATATTCATGGTGCCGCGGCCGTAATCGACGCGGATGCCGCCGCAGCCGGAAACGCAAGGCTTGCCCATGCCGCGCGCGACCACGGCCGCGTGCGAGGTCATGCCGCCGCGGGTGGTGAGAATGCCTTCGGCCGCGTGCATGCCGTGAATATCTTCGGGCGAGGTCTCGACCCGCACCAAAATGACCTTGCGCCCGTCGGCCTGCAATTTCGCGGCCTCATCGGAGGAGAATACGATTTCGCCCGAAGCCGCGCCGGGCGAGGCCGGCAGGCCGGTCGCAATCACGTCGCGCTTGGCGGAGGGATCGATGGTCGGATGCAGCAATTGATCGAGCGAGGCAGGCTCGATCCGCAACACGGCGTCCTTTTTGGAGATCAATCCTTCACTGGCCAATTCGACCGCGATGCGAAGCGCGGCCTTTGCCGTGCGCTTACCGTTGCGGGTCTGCAACATCCAGAGCTTACCCCGCTCGACGGTGAACTCCATGTCCTGCATGTCGCGGTAATGCTTTTCGAGCATCGTATAAATCCGCGTCAGCTCCTTGAAGGCCTCGGGCATCACGACTTCCATCGACGCCTTGTCGGAACCCGACTCCTTGCGCGCATGCTCGGTAATGTCCTGCGGCGTGCGAATGCCCGCCACGACATCCTCACCTTGGGCGTTGATCAGGAATTCGCCATAGAGACGGCTTTCGCCGGTCGAGGGATTGCGGGTAAACGCGACCCCCGTCGCCGAGGTCTCGCCCATATTGCCAAACACCATCGCCTGCACATTGACCGCGGTCCCCCAGGATTCGGGAATGGCATGCAGCCTGCGGTAGGTGACGGCGCGCGCGTTCATCCACGAAGAAAACACCGCGCCAATCGCTCCCCATAATTGATCGTGAGGATCTTGCGGGAATTCCGATCCGGTCTCGCGCGCCACCGCTTCCTTGTAGCGGCCGACCACCCCGACCCAATCTTCGCCGGTGAGATCAGTGTCGAGCGAATAGCCTTGGCTGTCCTTGAACGTATCGAGAATGTCCTCGAAATGAGAATGCTCGAAACCGAGCACCACGTCGGAATACATGGTGATAAAGCGGCGATAGCTGTCATAGGCAAAACGGCGATCGCCCGACAATTCCGCCAGTGCCTCGACGGTGACGTCGTTGAGGCCGAGATTGAGCACGGTGTCCATCATGCCCGGCATCGAAGCGCGCCCACCCGAGCGCACCGAAACCAGAAGCGGGTTCTGGGAATCGCCGAACGATTTTCCAGTGAGCTTGCCGACATGATCGAGCGCCTTCTCGACCTGGGCTTTCAATTCCTTCGGGTAGGTTTTGCCGTGAGCGTAGAAATAGGTGCAGACCGAGGTCGGAATGGTGAAGCCGGGCGGCACCGGCAATCCGAGATTGGCCATTTCGGCAAGATTGGCCCCCTTGCCGCCAAGCAGATCACGAAGGCCGGCCTTGCCCTCGGCCTTGCCGTCGCCGAACGTATAGACCCATTTGCCCGATTTGACGGGTGCCGGAATCTTGCCGGCGGCTGCCTTTTTCGCAGGTTTGGGCGAGCCTTTCTTCAGCGCCTTGCCGGCCCCGGAAGCGGCTGCGGATCTTGCCCGCGTTGCCATCGATGCCTTTGATTTTACAGCGATTTTCTTTGCAGGCATTTTGCTGGGTTTGGCGACGGCTTTGGCCATGACTTCTAACAATCCGCAAAAAAGGGGAACAGGAAGTTTGCGCCTTACACCATTTTGGGGGAGCTCGCGCAAGCCGCGCGAGCCGCAGCGGCTACAGATGGAGCCATCGCAAAAGTCCAAGCCCGATCAAGCCGTTGAGGATGAGAAAGATCGCGACCACGAGATTAAGCAGGCGTGGCATGATCAAGATCAAAAGGCCCGCGATGACCGATATGATCGGCGAGATATGGGCAACGGTGAGGGTCATTGACGGTATCTCCGCTTGAAGTTCTCGAATCGAGGAGTGCCACCTTACCACCCCTTCGCTGACGTTGTTCCACGACAAGAGACGCTTTGCACCACAAGCGGTTCCTTAGCTCGCATTCAAAAATGACCGAAATGTGCGGGTGGCACGACGTGCTTTTCTCGGGAACGATGCCGCTTGCGACGAATTGGATCGGTTTGCATGTCAGGCCGCGTGCCGGCACGCATCATCGTCAAGAATGCAGAGCAAGCAGCGAAGGAGCAGAACATGCGACATCATCTATTGGCCGTCGCCCTGTTGGCCACCATAAGCGCCCCGATCGCGGCGCAAGCCCAGAGCACCGTCGGCGTCGTGGGCGCTCCCGTCGTGGAGGACGGTACCGTTGGTATCGCGATCGATCAGCGGCCGGCGTTCCGCGAATATGTCGTGCGTGAACGGGTGCCCAATTACACCATTCCGGATCGCATCGTGATTGGCGGCGTGCTCCCGGAAACCGGAGTCACATATTATGACGTGCCGCCATCTTTCGGCGGCACGCCCTACCGTTACACCGTCGTGAACGGGCGAACCATTTTGGTCGAACCGCGCACACGCCGCATCGTTCAAGTGATCGAGTGAGCGGCAGCCCCCGACCTTAAGGCTCCGCCTAGTTTCATCTCATGCCCCGGACGCGGCGCGCGGCGCTGCATCCGGGGCATGACCATTAATCTTGTATCTTGGAAAAATCCGCGACCGTGCGGGTCGCGACGCGAATTTCGTTCAGAAGCTTCAAACGATTTTCGCGCACGCTTGCGTCGTCGTCATTGACCTTGACGTGCTCGAAGAACGCATCGACCGCGGGGCGAAGCTTGGCCATCGCGCGCATCGCACCAGCAAAATCTTCTTTCGCGACCGCCGCGCCCGCTTCCGCCTTGACTTGATCGATGGCCTTGGCGAGCGATTTTTCCTCATTGAGACGATAAAGCGCAACCTCGGGCGTGCCGTCGAAGACGCGTTTGTCCTTCTTTTCTTCGATAGCGAGAATATTGCTGGCGCGTTTGGTGCCCGCGAGCAGATTCTTGCCGTCGTCGGTGTCCAGGAATTTGCCGAGCGCCTCGACGCGACGAACGACCATCAAGAGGTCATTCTGGCCTTCCAGCGCGAAAACGGCATCAACGAGATCGTGACGTGCCCCCTGTTCGCGAAGCTGAATTTTTAGGCGATCGGCTAAGAAAATGTTCAATAGGTTAGTTATTGCATTCAATAGCTTCGGCTCAGATTCGTCCAAGCGATCTGTAAGATGCTTCGACCTTAGGGCTAGAATATTCGCAATAGTCGTTTTGCTCGCGCCCATTGCCACTACGTCGGCGATAACATCCGTTTTCTCTTGCATCGAACGACTAACTTGATCAGTCAAATGCCACGCTATGGATCTAAAGAATATTTGATCGATCTCGAGCCGTATCGCATTTTCAATAAGTAGCCTAATCACACCCAACGCCGCTCTCCGCAGTGCATACGGGTCCTTACTTCCTGTTGGCCTTTCATCAATTATCCAGAACCCCATAAGCGTGTCGATCTTGTCGGCGAGAGCGACCGCCACGCTCACGGGATCGGTCGGCACGCGATCGTTCGGCCCTTGCGGCTTGTAATGTTCTTCGCAGGCGGCCGCGACGGAAGCATCCTCGCCCTGCGCTCGCGCGTAATATTTCCCCATCAAGCCTTGAAGCTCGGGGAATTCGCCGACCACCTCGGTGAGCAAATCCGCCTTCGCCAAACGCGCGGCGCGCCTGGTCTTTTCGACATCGGCGCCGACCAATGGCGCAAGCTCGGCGGCCAGCCGCTCGATCCGCTTGATGCGCTTGCCTTGCGTGCTGAGCTTTTCGTGAAATACGATTGAATCAAATTTCGGCAGGCGGTCTTCGAGACGAGTCTTGAGGTCAGCCTCGTAAAAGAATTTCGCATCGCTCAACCGCGCGCGGATCACACGCTCATTGCCTGATACGATCGCTCTTCCGCCGTCGGAGGCCTCGATATTGGCGGTGAGGATGAATTTATTGGTGAGCTTTTCCGTCTTGGGATCGCGCACCACAAAGCACTTCTGATTGTTGCGGATGGTGGCGCGGATCACTTCATCGGGGATCAACAGAAACGCCTTGTCGAACGAACCCATCAGCACGACCGGCCATTCGACGAGGCCCGCCACTTCGTCAAGCAGCGCCTGGTCTTCGACGAGTTCAAGCCCTTGCGCGAAGGCGAGTTGTTTCGCGTCCGTCAAAATCGTGTCCTTGCGGCGCTCGGGGTCGAGCACGACCTTGGCGTCGAGCAGTTTTGCTTCATAGTCCTCGAAGCGACGCACGGGAATCGCTTGCGGCGCCATGAAGCGGTGGCCGAATGTGGTTTGCCCCGCCTCGATGCCATCAACCGAAAATTTCACGATTTCGGGCTCTTCGGTCTCAAGGCCAAAGGTCGCGGTGATCGCCTGCAACGGCCGCACCCATTGCAGCGCGCCGGATTTTACCGAACGCGCGCCCCAGCGCATCGATTTTGGCCAGGGAAAGGTGCGGATGATGACCGGCAAAATATCGGCGAGCACGTCTGATGTGGCGCGGCCTTCCTTTTCGATCAGCGCGATGTAGAAGTCGCCTTTTTTCGGATCGCTCTGGATCTTCGCCTCATCGAGCGAGGAAAGCCCCGCGGCTTTCAAAAAGCCCGCGATCGCCGCTTCGGGCCCGCCGACGCGCGGCCCTTTGCGCTCTTCCTTCAAATCGGCCTGACGCGCCGGAATGCCGTGAACGGTGAGGGCCAGACGTCGCGGCGTCGCAAAGGCCTTCGCGCCTTCATAGACGAGGCCTTCGGCAACGAGCTTGTCGGTCACCATGCGGCGCAGATCATCGGCCGCTTTCGCCTGCATGCGCGCGGGGATTTCTTCGGAAAACAATTCGAGCAGGAGATCGGGCATTAAGTTGGAAGCTCTTTATGCGAGCCGTCGCACAGCGGCGCGGTTTTGGTGCGTTTGCAGGTGCAGAAAAACACACGCTTGGTTTCCGGGGCAATGAACTGCACCGGCTCGAAGCCCGTACCCTCATGACTGCCGTCGCAGAACGGTTGGATTTTGGACCGGCCGCAAGCGCACCACCAATATTCCTCGCCCGCGGTCACCTGAACCGGTAACGGCGCGCGGCCGCCAATGTGAGGTTGCTCACTCATGATATTCTCCCCGCTTCGGTATGAATCCAAGCCTCGCCGCAGGCTTTCGCCAGTTCACGCACCCGAAGGATGTAGCTCTGCCGCTCGGTCACCGAAATCACGCCGCGCGCATCGAGCAGATTGAACGCATGGCTTGCCTTGATGCACTGGTCGTAGGCCGGCAGCACCATTAAATGCTCCTTACGGCCAGCGCTCTCTTTCCATCCGGCCGCGAGATATTTCCGGCAAGCCTGTTCGGCCATCTTGAATTGCTCGAACAACATCTCGGTGTCTGCGAATTCGAAATTGTGCCGCGAATATTCCTGCTCGGCTTGCAGAAATACATCGCCATAGGTCACCTTCTCGGCGCCGTCGCGGCCGTTGAAATTAAGATCATAGACGCGATCGACGCCTTGCACATACATCGCAAGCCGCTCGAGCCCATAGGTGAGCTCACCGGCGACCGGCGCGCATTCGACGCCCGCGACCTGCTGAAAATACGTGAACTGCGAGACTTCCATGCCGTCGCACCAGCATTCCCATCCCAATCCCCAGGCTCCGAGCGTGGGGCTTTCCCAATCGTCCTCGACAAAGCGGATATCGTGCAGATGCGAGTCCACACCGATCGCGTCGAGCGATTTCAGATAGAGCTCCTGAATATCCGGCGGCGAGGGCTTCAAGATCACCTGAAACTGGTAATAGTGCTGGAGGCGATTTGGGTTTTCGCCATAGCGGCCGTCCTTTGGGCGGCGGGAGGGCTGCACATAGGCCACGTTCCACGGCTTCGGACCCAAAGCACGCAGCGTGGTGGCGGGATGAAAGGTGCCCGCGCCGACTTCCATGTCGTAGGGTTGCAGAATCACGCAGCCGTAATCGGCCCAATAACGCTGCAGCGTCAGGATCAATCCCTGGAACGAGCGTTCCGGGCGCATATGGGCAGGCAGGGCATCCATCGCCGATCAGGTCTTTCCACGGGAAAACAAATCGCGCGGGACCGTATCGGCGGGACCTTCAGGAATCAAGGCGACGACTAACCCGGCCGGTAAGCGCCGGTGGCCGGGTCTCGCCGCAGCGTGGGAATTTCCTGCGCTCTGGCGGTGTCAGCGGCCCGCGTGCGGCGAACTTCTTCCAGCTCCCGATTGACCCGGACAGCTATCCGGTAAGCCCAGCGAACCACAGCCAGCCCTCCAAGGGCGCCGGCGAAGGCGACAAGCGGCGGCATCTCTCGATCCTCGTTCATGCGTCACGCCCCGATTTTCATTGTGGCCCAAGCTGAACCGCCCCGCAATTCCGTGGCCCCGAGACCAAATGGCGCGGACATCGTTCCTCAAAACCCGAATTTCGCCCAAATCGCCCTGGTTTCGAGCGCCGAAATCGCCTCCTCCGGCAGATTGGCGGTATTTTCCCGTGCGGCGAGCGTCCCCGCCGAGCGGCGCCCCAGAAGGCCTGCGAGCATGCCGCTTTGGGGCGCAATCACGGGAGTTGCGACCTTTTCACCGAAGCGGGCGCGAAGCGTCGAACGCAAATCGCCGATCGCATCCGCCAGTCCCAGCGACACCGAGGTCTCTCCCGCCCAATATTCGCCGGTAAAGAGCGTCTCATCGGCACCCTTCAACCGGCTGCCCCGGCTTTGCTTCACCAAGGCGATGAAGATCGTATGGATTTCGCGCTGGAGCGCTTTGAGCCGCGCGACATCCTCCGGATTCTCCGGCAGGAACGGATCGAGCATCGCCTTGTGCGCGCCGGCCGTATAGAGCCGCCGCTCGACGCCGACTTTCTTGATCAATTCCTGAAAGCCGAAGGAACCGCCGACGACCCCGATCGAACCGAGGATCGAGGAGGGGTCGCAGAAAATCTCATCGCCCGCGCACGCGATCATATAGCCACCGGATGCCGCGACATCCTCGACGAACACCAGAACAGGGAGCTTCTTTTCTTCCGCGAGCTGACGGATACGCAAATAGATCTGCCGCGATTGCACCGGCGAACCGCCGGGCGAATTGATCACCAGCGCCACCGCCTTCGCATGCTTGACCGAGAAGGCCCGCTCCAGCGTCCGCGCAACGCCGGAAAGCGACATGCCGGGCCGCAATGGCGTCACCGCGCCGATCACACCGGACAGGCGGACCACGGGCACCACGGCGCGGCCGGGCCGCAGACGCTCCGGAATCCACTTTGTCCATTTCTCAAACAGCGACAACGATGGAGAGGATTCCCTCGGTTGATCAATCATGCCGTCACCTCAAAATTAACCATTTTTTATCACGCCCCTGTCATTGAACTGACGAAGCCCATTGCGACACTGGCCGTCAACCGACAGCGGAGCAAGCCATGAAGATTTATCTGCTGATGACGCTGATCGGTACTCTTTTGATCGCTATTCACTTCACCTCGGCGCCAAAAGCAGAGTCCGAGCCGTCTTCGCAATAAGCCCGCGCGGCTCTCAAGCCCATCGCGTCACATCAGGGCATGGCCAGCGGCAATGGTTCCGTGCCGGTCAAAATGGCCTGGGCGGCCGGGGTCGTGCGCCCCGCCTCGTCGTTGAGCTGCAACGCCGCCAGCAAGCGGGCCGGCGCCTTTCCGCCTTTGGTCGCTCGCACCAAGATGCGAATCGCCGGCGATGCCGCATCGGCATGAACCGGCAGGATCACCAAACTGCCGAAACCGCGATCGAGCGCCGCCAAAACATCCGCGATCCCATCCGCCCGCCAGATCATCACGAGATTGCCGCCCGATCTCAGTATTCGGCGGCTGGAGTGTATCCAGCTCTGAAGTGTTGCATCTGACGCAACATGAGCGATTTCGCGGGCCTTGTCCGGCGAGGCGCGGTGCCGCGCGGAATCGTTGAACGGCGGATTCATCAGGACGACATCGACGCTGTCGGCGTGGAAGCCGGCGGCGGCGAAGGCTTCCGCGCTGGAGCTCACATCCAACACCAGGGTTTCGGCCGCAATCGCGTTGGCGCGGGCGTTGAGGCGGGCAAGCTCGGCAAGTCCGCGATCAATCTCGACCAGAATCAGGTCGATGTCGTTGACGCGGACAGCCACCGCAAGACCCGCCGCGCCGACGCCGGCGCCGAGATCGGCCACCCGATCGCCCGGCCGGGCCGGCGTTGCGGCCGCAAGGAGCATCGCATCGTGGCCAGCACGATGACCCGATTTGGGTTGACGCAGACATAGCCTACCGCCGAGAAAAGCATCCTCGGTAACATCGCTCGCCTGCTCAATCATCGGCCCGCAACTCGTGCGCCAAGCCGGCGTCGCGGAGAATCTGGCGGGCCTGGCGATTATCGTCCTCATGGACCAGAATCCGGCGCGGCAAGACGCCGAGCGAGCCCTCGATGATGCTCATATTCTGGTCAAGCACCAGATGGTGGATATTCGCGCCGTCGAGCAGCGCGCCGATCGCCGAAACCAGCACGATGTCGTTGGTCCGAACCAATTCCCGCACCTTGCTTTCTCCTTTTATTCCCGATGATCTGACGACTTGTTGTTGCCGCCCACCCTTGCCGCGCCAGCCGGCTCTTTCTATGGTTATATCCGAGGATATAGCCGATTGGAGACTGGCGTGGCGGTTATTGTTCCCTTCGAAAGCCCATCGGATGCGTCGATCGATCGGCTGGTCGAGCTCGTCGCCGCCGATATGGCGCGGGTGAACGCGACCATCCTGTCGCGAACCGGCTCCGAAGTCACCATGATCCCCGAGGTCGCCAATCATCTGATTTCATCGGGCGGCAAGCGCTTGCGGCCGATGCTGACCCTGGCGATGGCGCATCTGGCGGGCTATTCCGGCGACGGCCATATCAAGCTCGCGGCCTCCGTCGAGTTCATGCATACCGCCACGCTGCTGCATGACGACGTGGTCGATGAAAGCGAATTGCGTCGCGGCAAGCTTTCCGCCCGCATGCTGTGGGGCAATGAGGCAAGCGTATTGGTCGGCGACTTCCTACTCGGCCAGGCCTTCCGGATGATGGTCGAGGTCGGCTCGCTGCGCGCGCTCGACATTCTGTCTTCGGCCGCCGCCACCATCGCCGAGGGCGAGGTGATGCAGTTGGCCGCGGCGAAGAACACCGCCACCACCGAGGATGAATATCTCGCCGTTATCAGAGGCAAGACGGCCGAATTGTTCGCCGCCGCCTGCGAGGTCGGCCCCGTCATCGCCAATCGCTCGAAGGACGAACAAACCGCCTGCCGCTCGGTCGGCATGAATCTCGGCATCGCGTTCCAACTGGTGGATGACGTGCTCGATTATGGCGGCAAATCCGCCAAGCTCGGCAAGAATATCGGCGACGATTTCCGCGAAGGCAAGATTACGTTGCCGGTGGTTTTGGCGTTCCGCCGCGGCAACGATGTCGAGCGGGATTTCTGGCGGCGGGCACTGGAGCGGGGCGAGATCGGCGAAGGCGATCTCGATCATGCCGTAGGTCTCATGACCAAACACCGTGCGCTGGAGGACACCATCAACCGCGCGCAGCATTATGGCGCGATGGCGGTCGATGCACTGGCGCTGTTCCCGGCCTCGGCGATGAAAACCGCGCTTGAACAGGTGGTGGCGTTCTGCCTGGCGCGGACACACTGAGCGGAAACGGATTCGCGCGGCTTCTTGCCAATGGCTCGATGTCCACGCCGTCTGAGATTCCGGGCTCGCGCTTTCAGCGCGCCCCGGAATGACGCGTCAACTCAACCTCCCCGCATGCACCCACCACCCGGGATGAACCAGCGCAATCTTCTGCGCGGCGGCTTGGGCCGCAGCGCCGTCATCGAAAATCGCAAAACACGTCGCGCCCGATCCCGACATGCGCACCAAACGCGCGCCATCGGCCGCACCCAACGCCGACAACACCTCGGTGATCACAGGCTGAATTTTGCGCGCGGGCGCTTCGAGGTCGTTGGCGTCGGAAGCAAACGCCTCGATCCAATCGCGGGCCGCAGCTCCATCTTCCGGCCAGACGATGGCCTGGATCACATCGCTCGCGCCGACCAGCAATTCGCCGTTACGCAAACCCAGCGCCGCGAACACATCTTTTGTCGCCACCGCGACGCGGGGATTGACCAGCACGCAAGGTAATTTCGGCAGAGCGAGCGGCGCCAAGGTCTCGCCGACCCCGGTCATGACGCAGGCGCGCGAGGCAAGGCAAACCGGAACGTCGGCGCCGGTCAACTGCGCCGCTTCCATCACCCGCGCGTCATCGATCGCAAGGCCGTTGGCCCTCGCGAGCAACCGCAGCGCGGCGGCGGCATCCGCCGAGCCGCCACCGATTCCGGCGGCAACCGGCAACATCTTGTCGAGCGTGAACGTCCCCGTCACTAGCTTCGGCACCCGCTCCGAAAGCAAACGCGCCGCCTTGAGCACGAGATTGTCGGTCAATTCGCCGCAGGCGGCCGCCAGCGGCCCCATGATTTTGAGTTGCGCTTCGGATCCAGGAAGCAAACTCAGGCGATCGGCACAATCGGCGAAGGCAACCACGCTTTCGAGATCGTGGTAACCGTCGATGCGGCGTCCCACCACCCGAAGGGTCAAATTGACCTTGGCGCGGCCGTCCTCCACGAGCGCGGATGAGGAGGGTTCAACAGTCGCAGCGATTTTTCCACCCGAGGCCATGGCAAATACAAATCCAATAAAACTAAAACGCAATATCAGGTAAGTTCAAAATGCTCGCACGGGCCGCATCATAAGACACCGGCCGCTTGTCGCAGGTCAGGCAAGGCCAGTGCCTTAAGCCCTCATCCGCCCTTGTCGTCTTCCTTTTTCTTGTCGGCGGAAGCCGCCGAGGAGGTATCTTCCGACAGGCCGTGCTCGATCTTGGCTTCGATCTTCGGCAGATCTTCCGGCTCGGGCTTCAAGTCGCGCGCATGTGCCCATTGAAACTTGGCCTCGAGCGTGCGTCCGACGCGCCAATAGGCATCGCCGAGGTGATCGTTGATGGTCGGATCCTCAGGCTTGAGGTCGATCGCCCGCTCCAGATTTTTCACCGCGTCTTCGTAATTGCCGATGCGGTAATAGGCCCAACCGAGCGAGTCCACGATATAACCGTCATCCGGGCGCTGATCGACGGCACGCTTGATCATCTTCATGCCTTCGCCGAGATTGATGCCCTGATCGATCCAGGAATAACCGAGATAATTGAGCACATGAGGCTGCTCGGGTTGCAGATCGAGCGCCTTGCGCATGTCCGCTTCGGCCTTGCTCCATTGCTTGGCGCGCTCCTCGCAGATACCCCGGTAATAATAATAAACCCAGGCGTTCTTGTCGTTCGCATTGGGCAGGATATTGAGGCCCTGCGAGTAGGTCACGACGCAATCGGCAAATTTCTTGCGGCCGCGCTCGACATTGCCGAGCGCCATCACGGCTTCGACATCCTTGGGATCGTCAGCCGCCACGCTTTTCAAAATCTTGATCGCCTCTTCGGTGCGGTCGGCAGCATCGAGATCGAGAGCAAGCTGAATTTGCGCGTTGCGCTTCAACGGCGAACTCGCCGGCATGCGCTCATAGACCTTGATCGCCATCGCCGGCTTCTTCACCGATTCATAGAGATCGGCGAGCGAGAGCAGCGCCAACGGATGGTTTGGCGCCAGATAGAGCGCAAGCTGCAAATAGACTAAAGCGATATCCTCGCCCCCGCGGCGGGGTAGCGTCGCGCCGATGCCGTAGAGCGCCTCGGCCGCGCCGGCCTGAGGCGAATCGACGAGCGGCGGCAACTTCTTGCCGGTATTGGTCTCGCGAATGGCTTCCTGCACCAGCGGATGACGCGGCAGCTTCTTGTCGAAGGCCTCATAGACCGCCAAGGCCGAGGCCGTGTCCTTGTTGCGCGACAACCAGCGCGCATAATCGTCGGACACGCGCAGCATGGAATCCTCAAGTTTATAGGCCCGCTCCAGGCGCGCGCCGGCTTCCTTCTCCTTGCCCGCGAGTTCGAGAATCATCCCGGAATGCAGATCCTTGAAGATCGGGTACCATTCGGGGCCGGCCAGTTTGTCGATATTGGCCACCGCCGCCTTGGCATCGCCCGCGCCATACGCCGCCCAGCCCGACAACAGCGTGGCCACCAGATCGGTGATCGGTCCACGGACCGACTGGCCAATATTGGTCTGCGCGGAGGCGTATTTCTTCTGCTTCAGATCGCGCACGCCGATCACAAGCCGCGCCACGCGATTGGTCTTGTCGACCGACAGAACGCGTTCGGCCAGCTTGACGGCTTCATCGATGTCGCCGTCGGCGAGCGAGGAAATAAATGCCCGGTCGAGCAACTCGTTGTTCTTGGGGTCGGTGCGAAGCGCCGAGCGGTAGAAGGTCGAAGCCGAGGCGGCGTCGCGTTCAACATTGGCGTGACGGGCGGCAAGATAGCTGCCGGATGTGGTCAACATCCTCAGATCGTGGACGGAGGGAAATTGCGCCGAATTGTCGGTGGGATGTTCCGGCGTCTGCGCGGCAACGACAGCGGGCAGCGCGAGGAAAGCGATAGCGGCAATCGTTGCACGATTGAAATGAAGAGAAAGCATCACGATTCGCCTTGGCTCCAGGATTTACGGCAGGATCAATCTCGAATGCGAACCCGTTTGGCGCATCAAGCCGCGCGACAATGCCGCGTTTGGCGCTTCACCGCAAGGATAAGGACGGCAAATCGATCGGCGGGACGGGGATGCGACGTTTGGGATTGGAGCACTCATGCCGCCAATCTCGCCTGAAAACGCCTGCAGTGTGGCGGTATCGTGGCCTTTGCCGCAAACTTGGTCACGCAAACTTGGTTACATCGCCTCGTAATTGGGGCCGCCCCCGCCCTCCGGCGGAACCCAATTGATATTGCCGTTCGGGTCCTTGATGTCGCAGGTTTTGCAGTGGACGCAATTCTGGGCGTTGATGACAAATCGCGGACCCGCGGTTTCCTCCACCCATTCATAAACACCGGCCGGGCAATAGCGATTGGAGGGCCCGGCATAGACATCGTGCTCGGACGTCTTTTGCAGGCTCATGTCGGCGACCTTCAAGTGAACCGGCTGATCTTCCTCATGATTGGTGTTGGAGAGAAAGACCGAGGAGAGACGGTCGAACGTCAATTTGCCGTCCGGCTTCGGATAGGAGAGCGGCGCGTGCGCCTTGGCCGCGTCGAGCGTCTTGCGATCGGGCTTAGCGTGCGATTGGGTTCCAAAGAGCGAGAAGCCGAGCGTGTTGCACCACATGTCGAAACCGCCCAGCGCCACGCCCAGGATGGTGCCGAATTTCGACCAAAGCGGCTTGACGTTGCGCACACGGTGAAGATCCTTGCCCACCGCCGACCCGCGCCAGGCATTTTCGTATTCGACCAGTTCATCATTGGCGCGGCCTGCGCCAAGCGCCGCGCCAACATGTTCGGCCGCCAGCATGGCGCTGCCGATCGCGTTGTGGACGCCCTTGATGCGCGGCACGTTGACGAAACCGGCCGCGCAGCCGATCAGGGCGCCGCCGGCAAAGGAAAGCCGCGGCACCGATTGATAGCCGCCCTCGGTGATGGCGCGCGCGCCATAGGCCAACCGCTTGCCGCCCTCGAACAGGGGGCTGATCGCGGGGTGGGTCTTGAAGCGCTGGAATTCTTCGAATGGCGACAAATAAGGATCATCGTAGTTGAGGTGCACGACGAAGCCGACCGCAACGAGATTATCGTCATAATGATAGAGGAATGAACCGCCGCCGGTCTTGTTGTTCAAAGGCCAACCGAAGGAATGTTGGATCAGGCCGTTGCGGTGCTTTGAAGGATCGATCTGCCAGACCTCTTTCAGGCCGATGCCGAATTTGCCCGGCTCGCTCGCCGCGTCGAGCGCAAATTTCGCAATGAGCGCTTTGGTCAGGCTGCCACGGGCGCCCTCGGCGAACAGGGTATATTTCCCGCATAGTTCCATGCCGCGGGTAAAGGAGGCCTTGCGCGAACCGTCCTTGGCGATGCCCATGTCGCCGGTCGCAATTCCGCGCACCGCGCTCTGGTCGTCGTAAAGCACCTCCGTCGCCGCAAAACCGGGGTAAATTTCAACGCCGAGCGCCTCGGCTTTGCGAGCCAGCCAGCGGCAGAGCTGGCCGAGCGAGCCGATATAACAATGATGATTGTTCATCAAAGGCGGCATCATGAAATTCGGCAGCCGGATCGCGCCGGCCTTGGTCATCCAATAGAAGCGATCGTCCTTGACCCGTGTCTTGAGCGGACAGTCTTCATCCTCGCGCCAATCCGGCACGAGCTTGTCGAGGGCCACCGGGTCCATGACCGCGCCCGACAGAATATGCGCGCCGACCTCGGACCCCTTCTCCACCACCACCACCGAAAGATCGGGATTGAGCCGTTTCAAGCGGATCGCCGCGCCTAACCCCGACGGCCCGGCGCCGACGATCACGACATCGAATTCCATGGATTCGCGCGGCGGTAATTCATCAAGGCTCATGGTGCGACCTCAAGGCTTGGGTCCTGCGTGATGGAGAGGTTGTTTCCGATTTTTGTGGTAAGAACAACCTCGAAATATCGCATCGGGTATTTCGCGGCGGCACGATCGGGCCGGAAAACCGCTTCACACTTTTCCGGATCATCCTCTAGACTAGGATACTGGCCGGCAAGTCCGCGGGCATCGCACCAATGCATTCGCCTTGCGAAATTGCTGACCAAAGCCATATGAGATCAATATTTTGACGGCTGAGCCAACCCCCAGCGTTTCGCAACTGCTCGCCTTTTACCTGGAGGCGGGCGTCGATTGCGCGTTGTCGGAGGAATCCGTCAACCGGTTGTCCGATCCGGAGGCTGGCCATCGCTCCGAAATCGCCACCGCCGGAACGATATCGGCGCGGCCGGCGAAGCCCGCTTTTATAACGAACGCCGCCCTTGTTACGGAATCATTACTCTCCCCCGATGCCGCCATCGCGTCGGCGCGGGAGGCGGCCCGCATCGCGGCCTCGCTGGAAGAGTTGCGAGCCTTGCTTGAGAAATTCGACGGCTGCGCCTTGAAATTCACCGCGACGCGTTTGGTGTTTGCCGACGGCAACCCAAAAGCCCGCATCATGCTCGTCGGAGAAGCGCCGGGACGCGAGGAGGATATCGAGGGGCTGCCCTTTGTCGGGCGCTCGGGCAAATTGCTCGACCGCATGATCGCCGCGATCGGGCTTGATCGAAGCCAAGTCTACATCGCCAATGTCATTCCCTGGCGGCCGCCGGGGAATCGGACCCCGACGCCTCAGGAAACCCAGATGTGCCTGCCGTTCATCCAGCGGCAGATCGAATTGGTCGATCCGGACATCCTGGTGACGCTCGGCAATCCCTCCACGCAAACCCTGCTATCGACCCGCGAGGGCATCATGAAGACGCGCGGGCGCTGGCTCGACTATGATACGGGAACGCGGGCGATCCGCGCGATCGCAACATTTCATCCCGCCTATCTGTTGCGTTCGCCCTCCTACAAGCGCCTGTCGTGGCAAGATTTGCGCGCGATCGCCAAGGCACTAGAGCAAGTGCCTTCGCGGTGAAATTCACGGCGATTTGGGCCGCACGATGGCCCAACCGATCCGCAACAAGGGCTGACGTCCGTTCACAAGCCACTCAAACGAGCGCGGCACCTCGGGCACAAGGCCGGGAAACTGCCGCGCGATCTCGACGGGCGGCGTACCGGCGGTATCGGAGGCGCGCCAAACCACGACGCCCCCGGTCTGGTCGAATTTAGCCGGATTCAGCCACGGCGTCCTCTGCGGCGTCGCGGCAAGCAACAAATGCGGACGCGCCGCGCTTAAGCTGATCAGGGTCGCAAGTTGCGGATCGCCACTCACCGCCGGCAGAGGCTGATTGGTTCGCCGCTCGAAACTGTCGTCGAAGAAATCCCCGATCGCGGCCGCCGGCAACGAGATCGCGATCTCCCCGCTTGCGGTCCATGGGAAGATAAGTGCCATCACGACAATGGCGAGCGCCGGCACGGCGATCGCAGCCGCCCAGACCGATCGCAAAACCCGCTGATGCCGCAGATGAATGAGATCGCCGCTCGCCACGATGATCGCAAGCCCCGGGATCAACAACACAACACCCGCCCCGCCCACCACCATCTCGAAACCGAACAGGCCGGCCATCAGGCTGCCGCCGAGTGCCGGCACGATCGCGAAGAAATAAACGAAATCGCGCGCCAATGGATCGACCGGAGGACGGAAGATGACGGGCGCCTCTTCGGAAGAACGGTCAAACCAGCGGGAATTGAGCGCCGTCAGGATCACGATGGCGAGAAGCGCGAACAATAGACCCCCGAGCAGCGCGGCCCAATGCTGCATCCGAGCGCTCAAATCGGCCAATGGCGGCCAATGCGGCCACGCAAATGCGTCGGCGCGGATCAGCCAGACGAGATATGGCAATACCAGGACGAAGACCACCAATAGCGCGAACAGGGCGTCAAACGACACCAGGATACGCCGGCCGCGCGGAATGAGCAGAGCAAATCCGACCACAAAGGCGAGCAACGCGATTGCGGCGGACGTCGTCAACAGCAAGAGACCGGCTTCGATGGACCAGGCAAACCACGCGTTGCGGCGGTTTTGGCCGATCAATTGCCAGGAATGCAGCAGAAGCAACGCCCAGAGCGGCCGAGCCAATACCAGCGGACCAAAGTCGAGAGCCGGCGAACTGAACGCCAGCACCGTCATCGTCAGGAGAACCGCCAGCACCGCCTGTTGTCCGCCGACAATGGCGCGCGCCAGAAGATATAGCGTCCAGAATGTCGCGATCGAACATAATTGCGCCAGCAAATAGACCCCGAACATATGATTGCCGGCGGCGCGAAACGCGATATCGGCGAGCCAAAATGCCAGAGGCGGGCCAAGGTCGGTGCCGACTTGATATTCGCGGCCAAACGCGATCACGGTGGCGAGATCACCGGGCGGGCTGCGATAGAACAGCGCGGACACCACAAGCCACAGCAAGGCCTGCAACAACACCACAAGCCAAACCACCAGCCGCGGCCGGGCGCGGATCAGTTCGATGACCAGGGATGTGAAACGCATGAAACGTCCCGACCGCTCAAGGCCGGCCCCGCAAATCGGCTCGTTCGTTCGATGATTTGTGATAAGGCGCGCCAAGCGCCGAAGCAACTCTCGTCAGATTGCGGTGGAAATCGCGCCCGGCGCGTCCGGATCGAACAAATCGCGCTCGCGCTTGAGCGTCCATGGCTGGTGTTTTTCGCGCGCGGCAACGACGGGAGCAAACAGGCTACGGTGATGGATAGACGGTCCCAGCCGGTCGAGTGCCTCAAGATGCTCGGGCACGCTGTAGCCCTTGTGGGATTCGAAGCCGTAGCCCGGGCAATCCTGCGCCAAAGCGCACATCAGCCGATCGCGGGTCACCTTGGCGATGATCGAAGCCGCCGCGATCGAAACGACGATCCCGTCGCCGCCGATCACGGCCTCACAGTCGCAAGACGTGTCGAACCGGTCACGGCCATCGACAAAGACGTGCTTGGGACTTTCCGGCAGCGCCTCGACCGCGCGCTTGAGTGCCCAGAGCGATGCACGCAGGATATTGTCGCGATCGATCCGCGCGGGCGAAGCCGATGCGACCGAAAACGATGCGGTCGCGCAGATTTCCTCGAACAGTTCCTCACGGCGTTCCGCCGTCAGCCGCTTGGAATCGTCGATCCCCTTGGGAATTCGCTTGGGATCGAGGATCACGGCCGCAGCCACCACCGGACCCGCAAGCGGCCCGCGACCGGCCTCGTCGCAACCTGCCACCGGCCATATCCCGCGCTTGATCAACGCGCGCTCACGGCGAAAGCTCGGCGGGGTCACCGCGATGACGCCTTTTGGCTGTTTCTTTCCGGACGCCTCTCGAATCATGCGCCGATCGTGCGCAAGCAAGCGCAGCCTTGCAACCCGGAACATTTGCGCAGGTTTCGCCTTTCACCGCTCTCAACAGCGGCCGAATGCTTCGATTCGGTAATATCCGGCAGGGATAAGACCCGGCGGTATGCCCGAAACGTTCAGAAAAGGCTGAGCTGCTGCCCGCTACGCTTTGGCCGGGCGAAATGATCAATCGTCAATTTGGACCGGCGCTTGTTGAGCCCGAGCTTTTCGCAAGCAATCTCAAACCGCCGCCCGATCATCCAAGCCATCGGGCCCGTGCCCTTCATCCGTGTGCCCCATTGCGAATCGTAGTCGCGCCCGCCGCGCATGTCACGGATCAGGGTGAAAACGTGGCGATAACGGTCCGGGTAATTGGCCATCAGCCATTCGCGAAAGAGATCGCGCACCTCCAGCGGCAGGCGCAACAACACATAGCTCGCTTCCTTGACGCCGGCATGGGCCGCCGCATCCAGAATGCGCTCGATCTCGCTGTCATTCAGCGCCGGAATAACCGGGGCGACCATGACCGTGGTTGGGATTCCGGCCTCCGACAATTGCCGTAGAGCCGCAAGCCGCCGCGCCGGCGTCGATGCCCGCGGTTCCATGGTCCGCGCAAGCTTGGCATCCAGCGTCGTCACGGAAATCGCGACTTTAGCAAGATTGCGCCTGGCCATGCGCGCCAGAATGTCGATATCGCGAACCACCAACACCGATTTCGTGACGATGCCGACCGGATGCGAGGTGCGCTCCAGTACCTCCAAAATCCCGCGCATGATCTTTCGTTCGCGCTCGATCGGCTGGTACGGATCGGTGTTGGTTCCGATCGCGATCATACGCGGCTCGTAATCCTCCGCCGCGAGTTCCTTTTCCAGAAGCTGCGGCGCCTCGGGCTTGGCAAACAATTTGGATTCGAAATCGAGCCCCGGCGACAGGCCAAGATAGGCATGCGTCGGCCGTGCGAAACAATATACGCAGCCGTGCTCGCACCCCCGGTAAGGGTTGATCGAGCGGTCGAAACCGATATCGGGGGAATCGTTGCGTGCGATCACCTTGCGCGCGGTGTCGAGCGCGACCGTGGTTTTAAAGGGCGGCAATTCCTCAAGGCTCTGCCAACCATCGTCGAACGCAACACGCGCCTCGGCCTCGAAGCGGCCGCTGGCGTTCGAAAGCGTACCTCGGCCTCGACGCCGTTCACGCTCGATGGCAACGGCAAGTTCGGGAAAAGGTGAAAGCGCACCCGCCGGCTCGGAGGGCGCCGTGACCGGCGGGTGCTTGAGCGCATGTGAGGATGCTCGGCTCATGGTCCGAACATAGCACGCTAAAAGAACAAATCAAGAACAAGATCGCCTTACCCACAACAAAATGGGCGCAAAACAACCCGCTGATTTGAATGTGACGAGGTGATAACGGTTCAAATGCTTTTTACCCCATCGAGCCCATGCTGAGCGTCATTATTCCAACCGAAGGCGCCGAACATCCGGCCGTCGCCACGCTGGCCGCGTTGGTGGCGGGCGCGGCCTCCGGCGTGGTGGCCGAGGTGCTGCTCGTGGACCGCGGCGGAAGCCAAGTGATCGAACGCGTCGCCGATGTCGCCGGATGCCGATATCTCGCCGTCACGGGATCGCGCGGCGAGATATTGGCGTCGGGTGCGCGCCAAGCGCGCTCACCTTGGCTGATGTTTCTGCATGCGGGCGCGGTTCCCGATCCGGGATGGGTCGATGAGGCCATGCGATTCATGCGGCAGGTCGCAGACAGCGGGCGCCCCCGTGCCGCCGTGTTTCGTTATGCGCGCGCGCCCCATTACGAACCGACTTGGCGCGACGGCTTGAAATTCCTCGCACGAAGAATCGCGGGCCCTTTTCCAGACCAGGGCCTATTGATCGCGCGCGACCATTATGAGCGGCTGGGCGGTCATGCGCCGAACGCCGCTCGCGCCGAGGCCCAATTGCTGCGGCAACTCGGCCGGTCTTCGCTCGCCTTGCTGCGGAGCCGGGTCGTCATGGTGTGATTCCTCAAAATACTTGCCAAAGTCAAATAATTATTTGATAATGGCAAATAAAGAGGCAAAACCATGATTCTCCCCGACGATGAAAGCCCGATAGCGGCGGTCCGCGCCTTCAACCGCTTTTACACGCGTCAGCTCGGCATCCTCGATCAACAGGTTTTCCAAAGCCCGTTCTCTCTGAGCGAAGCGCGGGTATTGTACGAACTGGCGAATCGGGAAGAGCGATCCGCAAAACAAATCGGGGCCGAACTCGACCTCGATCCCGGCTATCTCAGCCGAATCGTCCAGAAATTTGCCGATGATGGGCTGATCACGCGCAAACCGTCGCCCGCCGACCGCAGGCAATACCAGCTCAAGCTGACCGCCAAGGGCCGCCAGGCCTTTACGCGGCTTGACCGCAATTCCCACAACAATGTTGCAACGATGCTGCGACCATTATCGGAAGACGACCAACGGCGATTGACCGCGGCCATGGCGACAATCGAGCGGCTGCTGGCTGGCACAACCACACCCATTATCGCCACTTTACGCGAACAACGGCCCGGCGACATGGGATGGATCGTCCAGAGCCAGGGGCGGTTTTATGCCCGCGAATATGGCTGGGATTCTTCATTCGAGGCTTTGGTTGCGGAAATCGTTGCTCAATTTCTGAATTCCTTCGACGCTTCACGGGAGCGGTGCTGGATCGCCGAAATCGACGGTGTGCCGGTCGGCTCGGTCATGCTGGTGCGAGGCGATGATGAGATCGCCAAACTCCGATTGCTTTTGGTCGAGCCCACGGGGCGCGGCCAAGGGCTCGGCCGGCGGCTGGTTGAGGAATGCATTGCGTTTGCACGGGCCCGCGGTTATCGCAAAATTACCTTGTGGACCCAGAGCATTCTGACCGTGGCACGCAAAATCTATCAGGATGCCGGCTTCGTGCTGGTGACAAGCGAGCCGCACCGCAGTTTCGGTCAAAACCTGATCGGCGAGACCTGGGAGATGAAATTGTAGTACCCACGCTTTCCATATTCCGCTCTACCCCCTTTCGATGCGGCCGATCGGCCGGCAGGAGACGTTCGATGAAGCCGGCTTCGCCCATTCGCTTGGCAATCCTATTCGCCGCCGCCACAGTTATTTGGCTGGCGGCCCGGCCTGCTTTTGCGGCCGACATACAGGTGATGATCTCTTCCGGCTTTCACGGCGCTTATTCCGAGCTTGGCCCGGCTTTCGAGCGCGCGAGCGGACATCATCTGAATACGACACGCGGCCCCTCCATGGGCGATTCTCCGGAGGCCATCCCTACCCGCCTCACGCGCGGGCAAGCCGCCGATGTCGTCATTCTGGACGGCGCGGCCGCCGACGAACTCGGCAAGCGCGGCCTGGTGAGCGCCGACAGCAAAATCGAATTGGCGCGCTCGCTGATCGGCATGGTCGTTCGCGAGGGCGCCGCCAAGCCCGATATCAGCAGCGTGGCCGCGCTCCGAAATACACTCTTGGCGGCCCAATCGATCGCTTATTCCGACAGCGGCAGCGGCACATATCTATCGACGACGTTGTTCCAAAAACTCGGCATCGCGAACCAAATCGCCGGCAAGAGCCGAAAGGTCCGCGGCCCTCCCTCCGGCGAGCCGGTGGCGGCGGTGGTGGCGCGCGGCGAGGCGGAGATCGGCTTTCAACAAGTCGCCGAACTCATCCACGTTCCGGGCATCACCTTTGTCGGCGCGCTGCCGGCGGAGGTCCAGCCGATGTTCTCCTTTGCCGGCGTCCTGACAAAGACCGCGCGTGAAGGAGAAGCGGCGCGCGCGCTGCTTCTTTTCCTGTCGTCGAAGGAGGCCGCCCCCGTGATCGCAAAAGCGGGGCTCATGCCGCTGACGGATCGATGATCGGCACGCCGAGACAAAGACGCCGCGCCACGACCTCCTCAAATCAGGAATTTGATCCCGTAGGTCTTGCCGCGGCGCCAAATGACCTCGCATAGATCGCGCTTGTGATGGCCTGGAACGAGCATCAACTCGAACTGGTCCCGCACGTCCATTGCGTCATCGGTTGCGATCCGCGCCCCGCCCGACGACACGTCGAGTACGTGACACTCACGTTTGGTCAAGCCGTTGTCGAGCGTGATCCAGGCCAACCGCTTGTGCAATTGCCGGCGCGGCACGCGCTGTGTCTTTGTCCTCGGTTCAATAACGTTCATAAGGTCAAACCGTTGAAGACCTGATCGGCTCGGCTCTCTAATCGCCGAAGCACATCGCCAGACTGAAGACGATGTCGTAACGTTCCCTTAGGGCATTGCCTTGAAATTTATCGATTGAGCCTCCCACATGTTCAAGCCGATGCCCCCTTTGCCTTGGACCGGCGAAGATGCTCGTCGAGCCGCGGCATGATTTCGACGAAATTACAGGGCCGCGTGCGATAATCCAGTTGCGCCGCGAGAATGCCATCCCATCCGTCCCGGCAGGCACCCGGCGAGCCCGGCAGGCAGAAGATGAATGTGGCGCCGGCCACCCCCGCCGTCGCCCGGCTCTGGATGGTCGAGGTGCCGATCTTGGCGTGACTCAACATGTGAAACGCGATCGAGAAGCCATCCATCCGTTTTTCAAACAACGGCTCGATCGCCTCCGGCGTCACGTCGCGGCCGGTAAAGCCGGTGCCGCCGGTGGTGATGATGGCATCGATGCCCGCATCAGTGATCCATCGCTTGACGATCACGCGGATCGCATCGACATCGTCGGTAACGATTTCCCGCGCCGTGAGTCTATGACCCGCCGCGACAATCCGCTCCGCCAGCGTCGCGCCGGATTTATCGTCGGCAAGCGCGCGGGTGTCTGAAATCGTCAGTACCGCGATATTGAGCGGCACGAATGGCTTGGATTCGTCGATCGAGGCCATAATGCTCCACTTCATGTCCCGGACGTGGCGCAGCGCTGGCGCTGCGCCACAGAGCCAGGACCCATTGAATACAAAATCATATAACATAGGCTCCGGATCAGCAGACGCAGCATTTCATGCTGCGCTGCATCCGGGACACGATCCATCGCTACAAACTCGCCGCGCCAAACGTATCGCACGCTTTCAACGTTCCCTGCTGATAGCCGGTCATGAACCATCGCTTGCGCTGGGCCGCCGAACCGTGCGTGAAGGAATCCGGCACCACGCGCCCGGTCGCCTGCCGCTGCAACGTGTCGTCACCGATGGCGGACGCGGTGGCGAGCGCGCCATCGATGTCGCCCGTCTCGATGAAGCCGGGCCGTTTTTTCGCCTCGCGGTTGACCCAGATGCCGGAGAAACAATCCGCCTGCAACTCCACCCTCACCTGCAACGCGTTGGCTGCGGCTTTGCTGCCGGCCGCCTGCTGTTGCGCCGTCACTTTCGGCAGGATGCCCAGGAGATTCTGAACGTGATGGCCGGCTTCATGCGCGATGATATAGGCCGCGGTGAATTTGCAGGCGGAGCCCTGACAGCCGTGAAAACGGGTTTCGACCTCGCGGAAAAATCCCGTGTCGAGGAAGATCAGTCGGTCCGGCGGACAATAAAACGGCCCCATCGCCGATTGCGCCATGCCGCAACGCCCGCCGCTGGTCGCATTGCGAAACAGCACGATTCGCGGTCCGGTGTAGGACTGGCCCGCGGCCTGAAACATCTCGCTCCAGCGATCGTCGATCTCGCCCAGAATGCCTGAGATCATATTGCCCATCTCGTCGGCGGGCGCGCCTCTCTTGGCGGTTCCGGACCGGCGATCGGTCTGGTAGCTCGGTATCTGACCGCCGCCGCTCAAAATCTCCGCGCCGCCGATCAGGATGCGCGGGTCGATGCCAAAGGCATAGCCGACCAAGCCGAGCACGATCATGGTGCCGATGCCGAGGCCCCCACCGCCGCCCATCGGGAACCCAATGCCGCCGCCGATCCCGCCACCATCATCGGCGCGACGATCCTCAATGTCATCGCTGCGGCGAAAATCATCGTAACG
>DATGJS010000187.1:0-5669 GCA_035295025.1 Bradyrhizobium sp. | reverse complement strand
ATCATCCATCAAGAGATAGGTCCGGTTGCCGTGCAAGACGCCGGGCCGCCCGCCGGCGATGGACGCCGCGTGCAACTGCGTCAATCCGTGGCCAGCGGCTTCGACGCCGAAGATTTCGACGGAGGGGTCGTCGAGGAACGGATGAAACAAGCCCATGGCGTTGGAACCGCCGCCGATACAGGCGATCAACGAATCCGGCAACCGGCCTTCCGCTTCCTGCATCTGTTTGCGGGCTTCCTCCCCGATCACCGATTGGAAATCGCGCACCATCATCGGATAGGGATGCGGGCCCGCTACTGTGCCGATGCAATAGAAGGTATCGTGCACATTGGTAACCCAATCGCGCAGCGCTTCATTCATCGCATCTTTCAACGTGCGCGAGCCCGACTGCACCGGGATCACCTTCGCTCCCAGCATTTCCATCCGGATAACATTGGGCTGCTGCCGTTCGACATCGACCGCTCCCATATAGACGAAGCATTCGAGACCAAATCGCGCGCACAGCGTCGCGGTCGCCACTCCATGCTGGCCGGCGCCGGTCTCAGCGATGATGCGCTTCTTGCCCATCCGCCGCGCCACCATGATCTGGCCGAGCACATTGTTGACCTTGTGCGAGCCGGTGTGATTGAGCTCCTCGCGCTTGAAATAGATTTTGGCGCCGCCCAAATGCCCGGTCAGCCGCTCCGCGAAATAAAGTGGCGAGGGCCGGCCGACATAGTCGCGAAGATGGCCGTTCATTTCGGCGTGGAAGACCGGATCGGCCTTGGCTTTCGCGTAAGCCTTTTCCAGATCGAGGATCAGCGGCATCAGGGTTTCGGCGACGAACCGGCCGCCAAAAATGCCGAAATGCCCGCGCTCGTCGGGACCGCTCCGGAAGGAATTGGGGATCGGCTTATTCATCGAACCATCAGTTCTTCGGTTGCGCGCGCGGCACGGATGAAGGCGCGGATCAACTCGGGGTCCTTATGACCTGGAATAGTTTCCACGCCGGAGGAAACGTCCACGCCGCCGGCGCGCGTTACGCGAACGGCTTCCGCGACATTGCCCGCATGAAGACCGCCCAAGACCATGAACGGCACCGCCAGATCGAGGTTTTCGAGAACATGCCAGTCGAACGGAGTACCCAGGCCACCCGGGCGCGTGGCCTCCTTGGGCGCGCGGGCGTCGAACAGGATGTGATCAGCAATGCCGGCATAGTCGGGGAGAACCGCAAGGTCGGCCGAGGTTTCAACCGCAATCGCCTTCATCACAGGGAGTGCGAATTTCCGCTTGATGTCGCGCAGGCGGCTTGGACTCTCGCGGCCATGCAATTGCAGGAGATCGGGCTGCAACGCCGCGATGATCCCGTCGAGCGTGGCATCGTCCGCATCGACCGTCAGCGCCACTTTCAGCGCGCGGCGCTGAACCTCGCGGCCGAGCGCGCGCGCCACTTCCAGGCTGAGATGACGCGGCGACGGCGGAAAAAACACGAATCCCACCATGTCCGCGCCCGCCTCAAGCGCCGCCTCAAGCGTCTCGCGCGTAGACAGGCCGCAAATTTTGACGATGAGGGACATAATTCAAAGACAGGGGTTAAAAGGACGGCTCAGGCGGTGAAAAAGTGCGTTTGGCGACGCCTTCTACAACGTCGCGCCCTGCTTGTCTCGCTGATATCCGCCCCGAGGCGCGGTCAGCGGCATCGGTTCCGGCGGCGGGGCGATCGCGCCGGCGCGCCAATCGGTCAGTTGCGCGCTTAGTCGGCGCGTCTCCGCCTCGTATTGGCGGGCCGCGCGCCGCCAGCGGCGCTGGTTAAACCAGGTCGCGCAGCCGCCGGCGACGACGCCCAGAATAAGCGCTGCAATGATGATCATGAAAAGCGGCAGGCTGACGCCGAGCGCCGGGTCGCTTGAATTGAAGGGATCGAAGGAAACCGTAACCCAATGACGATTGGCCACCGCAAAGACGATGAGGATCAATCCCACCGGGATCATGACAGCCGCATTGAGAAATTTGCGCATGATCCTCTCCCTCGATTAACCGAGAACGGGATCAGGTACCGGTATCCGGACCTCCGCCGTCGCGATTGAGCCGTTCGCGCATTTCCTTGCCGGTCTTGAAAAACGGCACGCTTTTCTGATCGACCGGCACATGGGCGCCGGTGCGCGGATTGCGGCCGGCGCGCGCCGGGCGATGCTTGACGGAGAATGCGCCAAAACCGCGCAACTCGACCCGATCGCCCCGCGCCAAGGCGGCGACAATTTCATCGAGAATTGCATTCACGATGTTCTCGACATCCCGCTGGTAGAGATGCGGGTTATGCTCGGCGATACGCTGAACGAGTTCGGATTTGATCATCGAGACGGGGACCCGGGAAAGAACGGATACGCATTTCCGTGAAAATGCCTTGAATTGTCAAGACGCTAAATGAAGTTTGACGCGGGCGAAATGAGGTGGCAGGCCGCCCGAGGGGTATTGGGACCACCTCCGCTCCCCCCTCGGAAGGCCTCCCAACCGGGTCAATTCACCGTCGCTGGATGCCATAGCGCCAGCATGCCCTCCAGGCCCAGACGGTCAACGGCCTGTCCCACATTGGAGCGCTCGACTTGCCGCGCGAGCGCGCTCAGACCGAGCGCGTCGAACGTCACCGCCGCCGCCGTTCGCAGGAATGTCAGATCGCCAAAGCGCGGCGACAATTTGTAATCGCGCACCGGCAGATCGGCCTTGATGCCTTTTTGCGCCACCAGCCACGCGACCGCGGTTTTTTCATCCCCCAATTGATCGATCAATTTCAGTTCGACCGCCTGACGGCCGGTAAAGACGCGCCCGTCAGAAACTTTTTCGAGCAACGCGTCATCCATGTTCCGCCGTTCTTTCACCAGGCCGCGAAACCACGCATAGGAATCCTTCACCAGGGAATCCAGTGCCGCGCGCGCTTCCGGACTGGTCGGCTCAAAACCATTGGGCGCGGCCTTCAACGGCGAGGATTTCACTTCCTCGACCTTGACGCCGACGGTCTTCAGCAATTCCGCAAAATTCGGGAACTGAAACAACACCCCAATCGAACCCACCAGCGAACTCTGCTGGGCGACGATATGATCGGCGGCGATCGCGGTGATGTAGCCGCCGGACGCCGCCAATCCCTCGACCACGACGACGAGCGGCTTCTTCATCTTCAGCCGCACCAAGGCGTCGTAAAGCTGCTCGGACCCGGCCGTGGTGCCGCCCGGTGAATTGATGTGCACGATCACGGCGGCCGCTTGCGACTTCTCCAGCCGCTCCAGCGCCTCGACCCGCTCCTGGTCGCTGCGGATCAAACCCTCGATATTGATGCGGGCAATCGAACCGGCCGCCGTCAACGCACCGCGGCCACCGGGGACCGCGATCGCGCCGATCGCAAGAACCGCCGCGATCGCCATCAGTGCCGCCACCACACGCCAGAATGTCAGCTTGCGCCGTATTCGGCGGCGATCGACGATGACATCGGACTCAAGCGACATCGAAAATTCTCCCGGAAACCGTCCTTGAGGATGCGCGGTCTTCGCCCTCATACCCCTAATATACCGTGACCTCTTTACATCAATTGCGGCGCAATTTGAAGAAAACAAGGCTCATCCCAACCTTCTCCCGTGTGAAGGACTTGGCCGATCCTGTGTGCGCCATCGGAAAGTCCCTTGATGTCTGCCGTTCTTAGATTTTTATTTTGGCGCGCAAATCATGAACGGGGATGTCGCTCTCGATGACCGTCCTTGATTTGATAGTCTCAGTGCA
Organism: Bradyrhizobium sp.; assembly: GCA_035295025.1. GTDB lineage: Bacteria > Pseudomonadota > Alphaproteobacteria > Rhizobiales > Xanthobacteraceae > Bradyrhizobium. Next base: position 1,922 of record DATGJS010000187.1, on the reverse strand, counting down.
TCCTATCTCGGCCATCACACATATGACGGCTTAACTCGTTACACGCAGCCCCTGCATGCGAACGATGCCTTCGGCCTGAGTGCCTTCAACTTCCGTAATAAAGGAAAAAAGGCAGCCGATCGCTGGAAGTCGGCCGAAAACAGCCTCGAAATCCGGTGCCAATCCAGCTTCACCTCGCGCAATTCGTTTGGCCTGAGTGCCTGCGGCATTGATGATGAAATCGGCAACCTCTAAGCCGGTTTCCCCGGAACTTTTCGGCATGAGGTAATGGTCTGCCGGCCAGCCAGGGTCAGTCGCGATCGACCGAACTTGCCCAAAATACTGCTTCAAAATTGGGTCAGCGCGTTGCGAACTTTCAACGATAATCGTCATTCCCTTGCATGGGATCAATTTCGCGAGTTGTTCAATTTGCCCTGCCAGCGTTCCCATCACTGGGACCGCTGAATGCATATCGGATGGAAGCCGCGTTTCTTTTGTCGAAACAGCCGCGATGCGAGCAAACGAAGGGTCAAGAAAGAATTTTGAAAGGACGTCGAAATTGGCCTCCGTTCGCTTCATGTCGGCGGCATGCAGTGGTGCATCGGGATTACCGTTGATCAGTCTGCGTACTTCGCGCCATTGAGCTTTCATCCATGCGTAGTCAGCGCCTAGGACGACGCACCCACCAAGTCCATAGTAATCGTGAGAGCCCTTGAAAGTCTCGTGGCCCGTGTCGTCCACAAATACCAGCAACCGTTCGCCGGTGATCTTTAGTTCAGGGGGTCGGACATTCTCCATCGAGGCGAGCCTTTGCTAACTTAATTCTGGCGGCGGCTTACTCACGCGAGACAAGTGTCGCTTTGCGGGTACGATGCCATGCAGCAAAAGCATTTACGACTTGATCGAAGAATCTCGGTGGCAGGAACCCATAGTCATAACGGTCGCTCGTACCGACTTTCCGAAGATCATAACCCGGCCAATCAAATTCGTTGCCTTCTGCGACAACGATCCAGGAACGCTCGTCATCGAGGCCAAGATGCCGTTTTACGGCAGCGGGAATTTCAACTGCACCCGCGGGATCGGCGGGAGGGGAATGTGTGATCGGCAGAACGACAACCACCGTCGTGTCATTTGCCGGACGCTCAACGGTAAGCACGATGACACTCGGGCGATCTTTCCGTCCTTCTTCTTGGCCCGCTTCGCGCTCGTAGTGCCAAAGGCAGGCGTAACATATGACAAGGCCCGGTTCAGGCGTAGGGATCGGCATGCGCCTTCGTTATTTCGACTCAAGTCTCAAGTATGGTGTCGAGATGCACGTGCCGTTTGTCCATGGGTGACGAGCCAATTGCCTGAACCCGTTCGTCGGACAGCTCAGCCGTCGCGAAGCTCCGGCGGTGTTGCTTGAAGCGCTGGAATTCTTCGTATTCGTCTGGCCCAACGAAATAGCCGGTGATCGATCCATGGCTCGAAACCGCCACAGCTTCCCGCTGGGCAAGCATTCGGTAGCGTCCGAAATTCCGGGTGAATTCCGAAGCTGGGATCGTGTCTGCCATGTCATCTCTCCTCCACTTCCAAAGATACGCAATTTACGCAAAAAACGCAAGTTACGTATTTTTTCGTCCATGAGAGCCGGTTCCGACAAAAAAAGCCCCGGTCGAAACCGGGGCTTTGTGTTCGTCAGGAAAGCTTCGAGGCTTACTTGTCGGTGCGCTGCTTGAGCGCGGTGCCGAGAATATCGCCGAGCGTCGCGCCCGAATCGGACGACCCGTATTGGGCGATCGCCTCCTTCTCTTCGGCGACCTCGAGCGCCTTGATCGAGACCGTCACCTTGTGGGCGCGGCGGTCGAACTGCGTCACGCGGGCGTCGACCTTTTCGCCGACCGCGAAGCGCTCGGTGCGCTGCTCCGAGCGGTCGCGCGCGAGCTCCGAGCGCTTGATGAAGG
>DATGJS010000186.1:0-3730 GCA_035295025.1 Bradyrhizobium sp. | reverse complement strand
TGATCGGCGGCATCGGCCACTTGGTGGCAACAAACCTGCCCGTTCTGGTGCTTGCCCGCCTCTTTCTCGGCGCGGGCGAAGGCGCACTGTTTACCGGCTCCGTCGGCTGGATCCTGGCGCACACAGAGCAATCACAGAGGGGCAAGGTCGCGGGACATTTTGGCCTTGCGATGTGGATGGGGCTGGCGTCCGGGCCAATGCTCGGAACCGCAATATTATCTCTCAGCACCTATCGCGACGTCTGGATTGCCGCGAGCATCATTCCGACGCTCGCCTGGGCGCTCGTTGCATCGACGCGGCCTGAGGGTCGTGTCTCGTCCGGCGAAGCGAATATCCGCCGCGCCCTGTTTCCAAGGGCTGCATGGCTACCCGGTGCTTCAGGCGTCTTCTCCAGCATTGGCTATGGGGTCATCGCGGCATTCCTGGCACCGCGCTTTGCGGCGCTCGATTTTGCAGGCCAAAATTTTGCGCTCACCGTTTTCGGCATCGCATTCATGATCACGCGCTTTGTGGGCAGCGGATATGCCGCTCGCTTCGGCGGCAAGCGTGTCCTTCTCCTCTCAGCCTTCCTGATCGAATCCGCCGGACTTGCCGGACTATCTCTCACACATACCGAATGGATCGCTTTCACCTCGACGGCGATCGCAGGCGCCGGGCTTTCCCTGCTGATACCGAGCGTCACGAGCATCGTCACGGAGGCCGCGGATCCGCGGGAGCGGACCGCAGCCTTGGGCGCAGTGACGTCCGCGTGGGACCTCGGCGTTGCTGTGGGCGGCCCATTGGGAGGGTTTGTTGCCGGCGCCTCGAACGCTGGACCGTTCGCGCTTGGCGCCGTCGCAGCACTGATTGCCATCGCGCCCCTGGCGATCAATCCCAAACGTGAACGTGCCGCGCTGACGCGAATGGCCAGTGGCGAGTAGTGAATAGCCAAAGCTCTACTCGCTATTGGCCACTCGCTATTCGCCATTTCAACGCGCCCTTCCCGGCCGCAACTCCCGTCGCAAAACAGGCCTGCAGGAGATAGCCGCCGGTCGGCGCCTCCCAGTCGAGCATTTCGCCGGCGGCGAATACACCGGGCAAACGGCGGATCATGAAATCGGCGTCGAGTTCGTCGAACGGGACGCCGCCTGCGCTCGAGATCGCGCGAGCAATCGGCGCGACGCCGGTGAGCTTGATCGGCGCGCCATTGATCATGGCGGCCAGCTTTTCCGGCGGCAATGAGACGAGCGGGATCGAAGAGACGATAGCTATTTCCTGCAACAGGCCGACAGCGACCGGCGACAATTGCGCGGCCTTGCGCAGCCAATTCGAAAACGTCTGCTTGCCGCGCGGCGCCGATAGGCGCTTGACGAGGTCGTCCCGCGTGACATCCGGCCGGAGCGCGATCTGCAACGTTGCATGCCCGGATTTCAGGACGGCATCGCGCAATTCGGCCGATAGCGCGTAGACCGCGCCGCCCTCAATGCCGTCACGCGTGACGATGGCCTCGCCCCGAACGCTGCGCTCGCCAAAGGACAGCGCAATGCCCTTGAGAGGCTCGCCTTCGAAGCGTTCGCGAAAGATCTCGGACCAGTTGATAAGAAATCCGCAATTGGCGGGCTTGAGTGATGAAATGCCGACACGCTTGGGACGCAGTATGTCCGTCCAGCTTCCATCCGATCCCAGTCGCGGCCAACTTGCGCCCCCGAGTGCTAACACGGTGGCACGTGCCTCGACTTCGCGCGAGCCGTCCGGCGTCTGGAACACGAGGCGTCCTTTATCGTCCCAGCCGCTCCAGCGGTGGCGCAGCGAAAATGAAACGCCCGACGCGTCGAGCCGCCGCAACCACGCGCGCAGCAACGGCGAAGCCTTCATGGCCCTTGGAAAAACGCGTCCGCTCGAGCCGACGAATGTCGGTTGGCCCAGCGCCTCGCACCAGGCGCGCAAACGGTCCGGCGGAAAGGCTTCGATGGCCGCGGCGAGCTTCGGTGCGGCTTCGCGATATCGCGTCAGGAATACATCCAGCGGTTCGCTATGCGTGAGGTTCAGCCCGCCGCGGCCGGCCATCAGGAACTTGCGGCCGGCCGAGGGCATCGCGTCGAACACGGCAACCTTCGCGCCGCCTTGCGCCAGTACCTCCGCCGCCATCAGCCCGGCGGGGCCGGCGCCGATGACGGCGGCTTCGATTGCTCGCGTGCTTTTGTCCGACAAACGCGTCTCTCCGCGCACCAGGCCTCATCCAGAGGAGGCCGCAACGCGGCCGTCTCGAAGGATGGACCTCATGGTTCTCCCGGCGATGCGAAGCATCGTCCGGAGACGCGCTTTTCTATTTGCACCATTCGCAACGGCCTCGCTCGGCTCGGCCTGCTCGGGTGCGCCGCGCTCCTCACCATGAGGGTCTCCGAGCTTTTAGAGCTTCACACCCGCCCGCGCTGCGGCCTGGCTGACATATTTGTTGGTCTGCTGGAACGCATTTTCCAGCGCCTTGGCGGTCGACATGTCCGCGATCTCGGCAAAATGCGTAGCGATCGCCTCGGGTGTCCAGTCAGCTTGAGCGAGATTGACGCCCTCGGTTTCCATAACCTTGATCACGGCAAAAGAACCCGCGCCCGCGCCCATGATCGTCCGCGTTGGCGCGTCCTCACCCAGCAGATAAAGCACGGCCGGCGTGATTGCCTCCGGCTTCATCAGCGCGAGCGCCTGCGGCGGCAGAAGCTCCTCGGTCATCCGCGTGGCGGCGGTCGGCGAAATCGTGTTGACGCGGATGTCGTTCTTGCGCCCCTCTTCCGCCAGCACGTTCATCAGGCCGACGATGCCGGCCTTCGCCGCGCCGTAATTGGCCTGACCGAAATTGCCAAACAGGCCGGACGACGAGGTCGTCACGACGATGCGGCCGTAATTGCGCTCCCGCATGCCGGCCCACACGGCCTTGCAGCAATAAAACGTGCCGTTGAGATGCACGTCGATCACCTTGGCGAAGTCGGCAACTTCCATCTTGGCAAACGACTTGTCGCGCAGGATGCCGGCATTGGCGCAAAGCAAGTCGACGCTGCCCCACTCCCTGGTGGCGCGATCGACCATCGCCTGCACCTGTTCGAAATTGGAAACATCGGCGCCGTCAGCCATTGCGATGCCGCCGGCCTTGCGGATTTCCTCAACCACTGCATCCGCCGCCGTCAGCGAACCGCCGGTGCCGTCGCGCGCGCCGCCGAAATCGTTGACCACGACCCTGGCGCCGCGGGCAGCCAACCCCAGCGCATGCGCGCGGCCAAGACCATTGCCCGCGCCGGTCACGATGGCGACGCGTCCGTCAAACCTGATTGTCATGAGAAATTCCCGATCCTTCTGCTTTCGTCATGCCCGGCCATAGCCGTTCGAAGAACGGCGTCGCTCCCGCTCGCCTATGCCGGGCATCCACGTCTTCCTGTTGCGGCACCAAACAGACGTGGATGGCCGGGTCAAGTCCGGCCATGACGTCCGTGGCTCAAGCAAAATAGATCAGGCCGATCCAGTCGGCCACCAGGGCGGGCTTGTCCTCGCCCTCTATTTCAACAGTGACGTTGGTGTGCGATTGCAATTCCTTCGGCTTGCGCAATTTTGCTTCCATCAACTTGAACCGCCCGCGCACGCGCGAGCCCGACCGCACCGGCGAGATGAAGCGCAACTTGTCGAAGCCATAGTTGACACCCATCGTCGTGCCCGAGATGACCGGCATGACCTCATAGGACATGATGCTGAGCAGCGACATCGT
>DATGJS010000185.1:0-2035 GCA_035295025.1 Bradyrhizobium sp. | reverse complement strand
CGGGACGCGCGGTTTCTAAGGCAAAGTACGCCCAAATGTCAATCCAGACAGCTTTTGGGGCCCGAAGAGGAGCCCGTGGAACCTGCCAACACGCCTTTTTTTGACAGCCGTCGGCTCCCCAGCCAGATTGTTATATAGTATAATCAATTTTCCGAACCGACCCAAGCGCCCCTCTGACTGGAAAAGAAGATGGCAAAACTGAAACTGCCCAACATTGAAGACGTCGTGGCGATCGATATTCACACCCATGCCGAGGAGCCGTGCGGCCTGCACGGCGACGACGGCTATGACGACTTCCAGGCGCAGATGGCGGAGTATTTCAAATCGCCGAACAAGCATCCGCCGACGGTCGCGGAAACTGCCGCCTATTATCGCGCCAAGAAAATCGCGGCGGTGATCTTCCCGGTCGATGCCGAGCGGGAAACCGGCTTTCGCCGCTACAACAATGACGAGATGTTGGAAGTCGCATCTGACAATCTCGATGTGCTGATCCCGTTTGCGAGCATCGATCCGCACAAGGGCAAGCTTGGCGTGCGTGAAGCAAAGCGCCTGATTGCGGACTTCGGCGTCAGGGGCTTCAAATTCCATCCGACCATGCAGGGCTTTTATCCGAACGACCGCCTGGCCTACCCGCTCTATGAGGCGATCTGCGACGGCGGCGCGATTGCGCTGTTTCACACCGGGCAAACGGGTGTGGGAAGCGGCATGCCCGGCGGCATGGGCATGCGGCTGAAATATTCCAACCCGATGTACATGGACGACGTGGCGGCGGATTTTCCCGACCTGAAGATCATCCTCGCGCATCCGTCCTTTCCCTGGCAGGAAGAGGCGCTGTCTGTCGCGACCCACAAGCCGAACGTCTATATCGATCTCTCCGGCTGGTCGCCGAAATACTTCCCGCCGATTCTCGTGCGCTACATCAATTCGATCTTGCAGGACAAGATGTTGTTCGGCTCCGACTGGCCGGTGATCACGCCTGACCGCTGGCTTGCCGATTTTGCCAAGCTCGACATCCGCGACGAGATCAGGCCGAAGGTCTTAAAGGCCAATGCGCGAAAACTCTTGAACATCTAGCGGCGGCGCGGCATCGAGGCTCGAGCCAATAAGAACAAGGGAGAGCCCCATGACGATCAAGGCCGTCGTCTTCGACGCCTATGGCACGCTGTACGACATTCAGTCGGTGGCCGCCGTCACCGAAGATGCGTTTCCCGGCTATGGCGACATCATCACGCAAATCTGGCGCGTCAAGCAGCTCGAATATAGCTGGCTACGTTCCTTGATGCGGCGCTATGAGGATTTCTCCGTCATCACCAGGGAATCGCTCGCCTACACAATCCGCGTGCTCGGGCTGCAACACGATGCGACCGTGTTCGAGCGCATCATGGACAAGTATCTTCACCTCGACCTTTATCCCGATGCGCGTGCGGCGCTTGCAGCACTCAAGGACAAGAAGCTCGCCATTCTCTCCAACGGTTCGAGCGACATGCTCAATGCGCTTGCGAAGAACTCTGGCCTCGATCGCGTGCTTGAAGCGGTGATCAGCGTCGACTCGAAGAAAATCTTCAAGCCGGCGCCGGACGCCTACACGCTGATCGAAGCAAGATTGGGCGTGACGCCCGATGAGGTTCTGTTCGTCTCTTCCAATCCGTGGGACGCTTGTGGCGCCAAGGCCTTTGGATTAAACGTCGCCTGGATCGAGCGGGTAACACCGGAGGCGATGGCGCTCGCCTGCGTCAACAGCGACGTCGTCCCTCCCCTCACGATGTTCAAGGCGCTTCGAACCCAGATGGACGAGCTTGGCATCACGCCCGATCACCGCATCCACGCATTGGCCGAATTGCCCAATCTTATTGCCTAGTGCGGCGGTTCAGAAGTCCGCATCATTGCTGCCGCGGGTTCGTCATGCGGACTTCCGAACCAAAGCCACACTAGGTTAATAGATTTTGCTGGTGTCCTTTCGATTCCAAAGTTCGAAACGTGGCTCCGAAAAATGATACGAACTTTGGAATCGAGACACCAGTCCATGAGCGTTGAA
>DATGJS010000184.1:0-6441 GCA_035295025.1 Bradyrhizobium sp. | reverse complement strand
TCCACCATCTCTGCCGTCAGCGCCGGCTGATCGCCGTAAGCCAGTGAATAGACCACGCCCGCTTGTTGCGCTTCCTCCGCCAGAAGCGGCCCCGCCAGCACATCGGCCTCGACATTGACCATGACGATATGCTTGCCATGGGCGATCGCCGCGCGCGCGTGTTTGATGCCGACGGCGGGATTGCCGGTTGCTTCCACCACCACTTCGATATTGCCTGATAAGGCCTTCAACCCGTCGGCCGTGAACGTTGTCGCCGCGATCCGATTTTCGTCCCAGCCCACGGTGCGGCAGGCCTCGCGCGCGCGCTCGATGTCGAGATCGGCGATCACGGAGACTTCGAGCCCGGGCGTATGCGGTACTTGTGCCAAAAACATTGAGCCGAATTTGCCGGCGCCGATCAGGGCTGTGCGCACGGGTTTACCCGCAGCGTATCGGGCTTTGAGGAGGGAGGAGAGGTTCATGACGACGTCCATGGTTCGTCATTCCAGGACGGCGCGCAAGCGCCGAACCCGGAATCCATAACCACCGCTAGTGAATATGGATTCCGGGCTCGCGACTTTGTCGCGCCCCGGAATGACAGCGAAAATTACTCCGCCGCCTGCCGCTGGGCGCGTGCCAACCGCAACAGGGCGTCGTCATCGACGGTTTCGATCGGCGTGAAATCGCGATGGGCGATATAGTCGGGGCGCGTGGGGGTGCGGATATAGTTCGAAACGGCATTGAGCGTGAGGTAAACGATCTTGCGCGGGTAGGGCGTGATGTTGCCGGCCGAGCCATGCACCAGATTGCCATGGAACATCAAGAGGCCGCCGGCCTTGCCGGTCGGCGCGACAATGCCGCCTTGCTTCACGAGCCGCGTCACGGTCTCCTCGTCCAGCGTCCATAGCGGATAAGAGGTTGTCTTGAGGTCGTGCGAGGCCTTGAGATCGCCGGCATGTTGGCTCTTCGGCACCAGCATCAACGGGCCGTTGATCGGCATCACCTCGTCGAGAAAGATCGCGATATTCATCGCGCGCGGCTCCGGCATGCCGTCATCGCGCTTCCAGGTGCCGTAATCCTGATGCCACTGCCAGACATCGCCGGTAAAGGCCGATTTGGCGTTGATTTTATATTGATGCATGTAGACCTTCTCGCCGAAGACCTGCTCCACCGGATCGATCATGCGCGGATGGGCACCGAGCAATCCAAAGGCCTCGTTGTAGAGATGGGCGGCAAAGGCGGTGCGCGGCGCGCCGCTCTTCTCGCGCCAGACTTCCGGCCTGTCGGCGTCGTAGATGCGTTCGGCTTCGCGCGCGAGAAAATGAACCTCTTCAGGGCTGAACAGCTCGGGGAGGAACAGCCAGCCTTCGCGGTGGAAATCCTCAATCTGCTTTGGGGTCAGTTTCATGGCGCTTCCTCTCGTGTTCGCAGGGCTAAAGCCCGTATCTTGTTGTCGGCACAATAGCACCCGGCCGAGGGGTTACCAACCGGTGTGAATTGCACCGGCCGCATGGGCGGCAAGCCGCATTGAGATTATTGCAGGCTATCGACGCAGGCGAGGCTCGTTTGGCCCTGTACCATCCAGAACAATACCGAACGTCTCGCGCAAACCGCGTCTTCCCACAGGCGTTACATCAATCGCGCGCGTGTTGCGCCGCCGAACGAGCCAGCCAAGCTCCAGACAACGCCGCCAGATTTCCGCACCGACAAACCCCGCGATGTGATAGCGCCGCTCGCTCCAATCGAGGCATGCGCGGCAGAAGATCCGTCTGCGGCGCGTTTGGGAGGAGTCCAGATCGGCACCGAATTGGGTCAGGAAGCGGGTGCCGGCTTGCGTCACCTCACCTCCGTCTTCTGTCAGCACGACATATCGTGCGGCGAGCATTGAATCGGCGATCGCGACGCCCAGTCTGCCGGCGACATGATCATAACAGGTGCGGGCAAAGCGCAGGGCATCGTCCCGCGCGGAACGCGGCCGATAACGTGCCGGCGTCTCGATGGCCGCCACAGCCTTGATGCTTTCGAGCATCTTGGCCACCAGCGGGGAGGCGATCCGGTAATAGCGGTTGCGGCGTTTCTGCGCGACCGCGATCAATCGCGCCTTGACGAGCTTGTTGAGATGTCCGCTCGCGGTGGGCCGGGAAACGCCCGCCAGCGATGCCAATTCGCTGCTGGTCAGGGCCTGCCCGCTCATCAGCGCGGCGAGCATCGTGGCGCGCGTCGTATCGCCAACCAGCGCGGCAATCTCCACCATGTTAGCGGCCGCAGACATCGAGGGCTTCCAGAGCGTTTTCGAGCGAAGTGGATACCGGTTCGCGTGAAGAAAACGCGTCAAAACAAAAATCTATCGCCTCTCAGGCGCCGCCGCAAGCAGCCATAATTCGGCCGCGGCCAAACCATCTAGGCACCGCGGCGCTGTAGGTTGGATGGCTCGGCATCAATCCAGGAAGGAACATGCAATGGAACGGCTGCGCGTGGAGCCCCTATCGAGCTATCTGGAGCGGCGCCGAAAAGGTCCGATCTATCCCGTGGTCGTCGCCAACGGTTTTGTCTACCTGTCGGGCCTGCCGCCTTTGGATCCCGAAACCGGTGACATCAAACCGCTTCCTTTCGAACGACAGGTCGAAATCGTGCTCGATCAAATGAGGATGTGTTTGGAATCGGCGGGCTCGTCGTTGGCGCAAGTCGTCAAATGCAATGTCTATTGCACGCCCGAACCATCGCATTTCGGCAAGTTCAATGAAATCTACGCGCGTTATTTTCCGACGGAATCGCCTGCCCGTATCTTTCTAAACGTTCCATCATGGCCCGGGCCGTTCGACGTCGAGGTGGATTGCGTGGCGGTTCTCTCTAGCCCCTATCGATAGTGTTTATCGATAACGTTTTCGGGTTCGCCGGAATCCGGGTGGATTACAAACTTCTCCAAGCATAGATTTGGGACAGAAACAGATGGGGCATGTGAATTGGAGCGAGCCATGACCGGTCAGCATTTTACCCTGTTCGATACCCCGATCGGCGCTTGCGGAATCGAATGGGGGTCGCGCGGCATCAACGGCGTGCAATTGCCGATGGGCAGCCAGGAGAAGACCCGAAGCCGCATCTGCCAGCGCCGCGGCGATATCGCGGAGTCCCCTCCCACGGCCGAAGTGCAAGCGGCCATCGATCGCATCGTCGCCCTGCTGGCGGGCAAGCCCGATGATCTCAGGGACGTCGCGCTCGATCTCGATGGCGTGCCCGATTTCAATCGCAGCGTCTATGACATTGCCCGCGCCATTCCTCCGGGCCAGACCATGACCTATGGCGACATCGCCAAAAGGCTTGGCGGCGTCGAATTATCGCGCGATGTTGGCCAGGCGCTTGGGCGCAATCCCTGTCCGATTCTGGTGCCGTGCCACCGCGTGTTGGCCGCGGGCCAAAAGCCCGGCGGATTTTCCGCCAATGGCGGGGTCGTCACCAAGCTCAAAATGCTGGCGATCGAGGGGGCTGCGGTCAACCACACGCCAAGCCTGTTCGATTGAGATACTTCTCCCTCGCCCCGCTCTTTCGGGGAGAGGTGAAGCGGCGGGAGCTACATCGCCTCGCACACAAACCCGTCGCCGCGACGGCGGATTTTCCCGGTCGAGGGCGAAGGGAAATGCGCGGTGCAGCACAGCGTATCGGTGCCGCAATAGCGTTCGAGGAAATCGCGCCGCGTCCTGGCTGCCCGCGCCGGATCGACGTCGAATTTCGGTGAGATCTCAGGATGGCGGGTTTGAAGCGGAGAATGCATGAGGTCGCCTGAGAAAACCGCATCGTCCTTTGCCCGGCCGAAGGCAAAGGCCACGTGACCCGGCGTGTGCCCCGGCGTCGGCAAAATGCGCAAATGGTCGCCGACCGCAAAATCGTCGCGCACAATCTCCGCCTTTTTGGCTTCGACCACCGGCAGGATGCTGTCGCCGAATGGCGCGACCTCCGCCTTGGCGTGCTGCTCGGTCCAATAATCGAACTCGGTCTTGCCGAAGATATAGCGTGCGTTGGGAAAGGTCGGAACCCAGCGGCCGCCTTCCATGCGCGTATTCCAGCCGACATGATCGACGTGCAAATGCGTGCACATCACGAAGTCGATGTCTTCGACCGCAACGCCTGCGGTTTTCAGCGCGCGCATATAAATGTCATCGGTCTTCATGTTCCATTTCGGACGCAGCGGCCGTGGCTTGTCGTTACCGATGCAACTGTCGATCAGAATGGTGTGATCGGGTGTGCGAACGACATAAGACTGAAAGCACAGGATCAACATGTCCTCAGCGTCGATCGCGCCCGCCTCGCGCATCCATGGCCGGTTCTCCGCCAGGAGATCCGGCGTGAGCTGAGGGAACAGATCGAGCGCCGGCAGGAACGTGGTTTCCTGCTCGATGATGCGGTGGATGGTGAGATCGCCGACGGTGAATTTGAGACTCATGGGAGCTCCCAATGGTTCAAGCTTTCGGTGGCACCGAAATCTTGACCGATGGCCGGCTCAGCATCCGCTCGTTGAAAGCATCGAGATTGGGATAAGCCTTGCGCCAGCCGCAATCGGCATAGCGGAAATCGGCATAGCCGAGCACGCAAATAAGCGCGATCTGCACGATGTCGAGCGGACCCGACAGCACGTCCGGTTTGGCGTCAAAGCGCGCCATGCCGCTCCAGGCCCGGTTCCAGTGATCGTCGGCCCATGCCGGCCATTGCAAGCCTTGCGGCCGCACCATTCGCTCATAGCGGCAGAGCAACATGGAATCGAGCATGCCTTGCAGCAGCGAATGATCGCTTTTGACCCTCCATCGCTCGGGCCCGCTTGCCGGGATCAGCTTGCCGCCGCCGACCAGTTCGTCGAGATATTCGACGATGACGTAGGAATCGGCGATGACATCGCCATTGTCTGTTATCAGCACCGGCAGCTTTTTCATCGGCGTGATCTTCGAATATTCGTCGTTGGGCTGGCCCGGCACCACGGTGGTCGGCACGAATTCGATTTTGTCGATCAGGCCGAGTTCGATCGCGGCGATGCGCACCTTGCGGGCGAAAGGCGAGGCGGGGGAGAAGGTGAGTTTCATGAGAATTTTCCCTCAGGAATAGCATCTTGTCATTGCGAGGAGCGAGAGCTCCGAAGCAATCCAGCACCATCCGCAGACTCTGGATTGCTTCGGAGCTCTCGCTCCTCGCAATGACGGAAGGAGCGGATTATCGATGGCGTTACGCCGCGACGATCTCTTGCCGTTGTTCGCCCAATCCCTCGATGCCGAGCGCAACGACATCACCGACATTGAGATATTTCGGTGGCTTCATGCCGGTGCCGACGCCGGGCGGCGTGCCGGTGGCGATGACATCGCCCGGCATCAGCGTCATCAATTCGGAGAGGTAGGAAACGATCTTCTTGACGCCGAAGATCATGGTCGCGGTCGAGCCGTTCTGGCAGCGTTTGCCGTTGACATCGAGCCACATCGGAAGCTTCTGCACATCTGCTATCTCGTCCTTGGTGACGACCCACGGGCCGAGCGGACCGAACGTGTCGTGCGATTTACCCTTGGTCCATTGCCCGAGACGCTCGATTTGGAAGAAGCGCTCGGAGACGTCGTTGCAGATGCTGTAGCCGGCGACGTAATTCAGCGCGTCCGCCTCTGAGACATATTTGGCACGAGTACCGATGATGATCGCCAACTCGCATTCCCAGTCGAGCTTGGTCGAGCCGCGGGGCTTTTCGACCGCGTCGTTGGGGCCGCACAGCGCGTTATTGGCCTTCATGAAGACGATGGGCTCAGACGGAATCGCCATGCCGACTTCGGCGGCATGGTCGGAATAATTCAGGCCAATGGCGATGAATTTCGGTGCCCCACCGACGGCAGCACCGATCCGTGGCTGGCCAGTGACCGCGGGAAGCTTGGCGGGATCGAGGCTTGCGATCTTGCCGAGCGAGGCCGGCGAAAAGGCGTCGCCTGCGAGATCCCCGATATGTGCCGACAAGTCCCGGATTTGGCCGGATTTATCGACCAGACCGGGCTTTTCCTTGCCTTTTTCCCCATAACGAACAAGCTTCATTTTCCTGTCACTCCCTGAAATGGTTTTTCAAGCTTGGCATGCTTCATGGAACAGGGCGCGGCCAAATTCAACTGCTTATGGGGCCGCGCATTGCAGCCCCTCGCGCTTCGGGGAGCCATGGCCGTTTTCGGACCTCCTCCTCGCTCGCCTTGCACCCTACAGCGTGCCCGGAAAGGCGCCGCCGTCGAGCAGGATGTTCTGGCCGGTGATGTAGCCGGCCTTGGCGCCGCACAGGAAAGCGCAGGCGAGGCCAAATTCCTCGGGATCGCCGAAGCGGCCGGCGGGATTGAGCTTGGCGCGTTCGGCCAGGACCTGGTCCGGCGTGATGCCGCGCTTGTCGGCATCGCCCTTGGCGGTTGTGCGCAAGCGGTCGGTGTTGAACGGTCCCGGCAACAGACCGTTGATGGTGAC
>DATGJS010000183.1:0-10932 GCA_035295025.1 Bradyrhizobium sp. | reverse complement strand
TACCGAGAATGACGATTGCGGCCCTTGGTGCTTCCCTCGCTTTTTGTTTCTTCGGCGGACTGCCGGCGATCCTCGCGCAAATACTGACCGCCGGGCTGTCGATGGCTTACGCCATGACCGGCTTGGCCGTCCTGCACACGGTCACGCTGAGCATGAAGAGCCGCGCGTTCTGGCTTGGCTGCATCTACGCCATCGTCGCCGGTTTCGCCTGGGTTCTCCTGCCGATCGCTCTCCTCGGACTTGCCGATGCCGTTTTTGGACTTCGTCAGCGCTACCTCAGCGGCAAGGCGCCGTCTTTGCCCGGATCTTGATCCTCACCCGAAACCTTAAAATCCCGATAAGCCTGAAAGGAAAACGAACATGGAAGTCATTCTGCTGGAACGCGTTGCCAAACTCGGTCATATGGGCGAGGTCGTCCGCGTCAAGGACGGATTTGCCCGCAACTTTTTGCTCAAGCGCGGCAAGGCTCTGCGTGCCACGGCCGACAATCGCGCCAAATTCGAAGGCATGAAGGCCGAGCTCGAAGCGCGCAATTTGCAGGCCAAGACCGAGGCCACCAAAGTGGCCGAAAAGATCGACGGCCGTAACGTCATCATCCTTCGACAGGCCTCGGAGACCGGTCAGTTGTTTGGATCGGTGAGCGTTCGTGATATCATCGCATCGTTCCAGAGCGATGGCGTTGCCATCAGCCGCAGCCAAGTCCTGCTGGACGCGCCGATCAAAACCATCGGCAAGCATGAAATCGCCATCGCCGTGCATCCCGAAGTCGAGGTCGGGGTGAGTGTCACCGTCGCGCGAAGCGCCGATGAAGCCGGACGCATTAATCGCGGCGAAGACGTTTCGACGCGTCAGGAAGATCGGGACGCGGCCGCCGAAGCGCTTGCCGCCGCCGGCGAGTTTTTCGATCCCGAGGCCCAACCCGAAGATCTGGCGCAGTCGGCGTCTCCCGCCTCCGACACCCCGGCCGGCTGAAGCTGAACTGCCCCCACAAAAATCAAAGCCCGGCCAAATCAGGCCGGGCTTTATATATTTTGAAGAGGCCCCTATCCCGAAAGGTGAAAACCTCTACCGGGAAATTGGCGGCGCCGGAGGCCCCGCCGACGGCAATATTGGCGGAGCCGATGCCGTCACCGCAGGCGGCTCCGGGGCGGCCGAGACGCGCGGCGCTGACGCTGAGGACGCCTCGGATCCGGGCGTCATACTGGGCGGCGGTGTTACAGCGACCGCCGGTGCCGGCGTCAACGGCTGGACTGGATCCCGCCGCGCCACAGGTTTGTCGCCCGAATTGGGGTCCTTCGCAGGCTCCATAGGTTTGGAATCAGGTTTGGTATCGACGGATTTGGCTTCCATCGGCTTACTTTCGCTATCCGGCTTGGTTCGCTCACTGGCGCCATTGTCCGGCTTGACCGCCTCGCCCTTGGCTTGGTCGCTCATAGTGGGCCCGGCCTTTGGCGGCTCGTCCTTGACCACGGGAGCTTCCTCAGCATCGGGCCGGCTGCGCCGCTGCTTTGCCGAAAGCCTGCGGCCATCCGGACCGCGTTCGATGGCCGCCTGAGCCGGCCCGGCCGACGCTGGCCTGACCTCCTCCGGCACCTCGCCTGGACGGGCAAACCGTCGGCGGGCCGGCCGGCCGCCTTCGGCCGGCGGCGGGCTTTCGGCATCCGGCCGAGCGGCCTCCTCGGACGGCGCGCTCCGAAGCTTGCGGCCTTGGCGGTCCTGATCGTTGCCGGTGGCCTGTTTCGGATCGAGTTTGGCCGCCGCGCCGTTGGCAATCACGAAAGCGCTGAGCTGCGAGGCCATTTCGCCGCTTGTGGTATAATGTTCCCGAAGGAATCCCGGCAGCGATGCCGTCGAGACCGTCTTCAAAAGACCGCGCGGGCTCTTGTGGCAGGCATTGCAGGTGCCTGCGAAAAGCTGGGAAGGGGTTTTGCCGGCTTCAAGATTCTGCACCTGCGCCCACGCCGCAGGACCCGCAAAACAGCCGACCAAAAGCGTGACCGCCGCAAAAAGGCGCGCTCGGCTCAACATTCCCTATTCTCCAGATACGGAAAAACGCTTCCACCGTCCTCCGAAAAGGGCGCTGGCGGCGTCATCTTTTAGCCGATTATCCCGCGAATGGAAGCGCACTTATGACGCAACTGCGTGAACGCGGATCGTTGAAATATCCGCCTTATATCCAACGCATTAACGTGAACACCAACGTGAACAGCGTCCATGGTTTGAGAGTTGCATTGAGAAAACGCGGGAACTATTTTGTTCCCTGGGCGTCGAATGGGACGGCCTCATTGGGTTTTACGGGATCGCTCATTTTTGGTGGTTTCGATGGACCGTTTGTTGCGTTATTTTTTGCAGCAATTCATTCGCCGCGGGGCGATGACATTTACCACAGCCGGGGGGGAGCAATTCACCTGCGGCGACGGCACCGGACCCCATGTTTACGTCCGGTTTCTGACGGTCGATGCCCAACGAATGGTGTTGCGCAATCCTGAACTTGCGCTCGGCGAAGTATACATGGACGGCAGTTTTGTCGTCGAGAATGGATCGATTGCCGACGCGCTTGCGATCCTCATGGATCAGCCGGAAGTATTGCCGCGCTGGGCCAAGCTTCGATGGTGGCTGCGCTATCTGGGCAGACACATCAAGCAATTCAATCCGCGCGGGCGGGCGCGAAACAACATCGCTCATCATTACGACCTCGATGGCCGGCTTTATTCGCTCTTTTTGGATTCGGACAAGCAATATAGCTGCGCCTATTTCGAAAAGCCGAATATGACGCTGGACGACGCGCAGTTGGCCAAAAAACGTCACATCGGCGCCAAGCTCCTGATCAGGCCGGGCGATCGGATCCTCGACATCGGCTCAGGCTGGGGCGGGCTCGGCCTTTATCTCGCGGAGACAACCGACGCCCAAATGACCGGCGTGACGCTGTCAACCGAGCAGCTCCAGGTTTCGAATGCCCGCGCGGCCGAAAAAAATCTTACCCCATCGGCCAAATTTCTCCTTGAGGATTACCGGGACATTTCCGGCCCGTTCGAACGCATCGTGTCCGTGGGCATGTTCGAGCATGTCGGCGTCGATTTTTACGACATTTACTTCAAGCGATGCGCCGAATTGCTCACCGATGACGGCGTGATGCTGCTGCATTCGATCGGCCGCTCGGAAGGGCCCGACGTCACCAATCCCTGGATTGCGAAATACATTTTCCCCGGCGGTTATATTCCAGCACTCTCGGAAGTCATACCGGCCGTCGAACGCGCGGGATTATTGATATGCGACATCGAGATTTTGCGGCTGCATTACGCGGAAACGCTGAAAGCCTGGCGCGAGCGCTTCATGGCGCGCCGCGAGGAGGCCGTTCAACTTTATGACGAGCGCTTCGCGCGGATGTGGGAATTCTATCTCGCCTCCTCGGAAATGTCGTTCCGCAAGCAAAATCTGATGAACTTCCAGATTCAACTCACCAAACGCCAGGGGGTGGTCCCGATGACGCGCGATTACATCGCGCGAGAAGAGGCCAAGCTCAAAGGGCGTGAGCCGGGAAAGCGCCCGCGTCTTCAGATCGCCGGCGAATAGCAGTGGGGTCCCGCGAATTCAGTTCGCCCGCCAAATCAAATCGGCAGGCGTGAGCGGAAAAGGCAGCGGCCGGCTGCGCCAGCCGCGCCCGTACCGAGGCGATTTCTCGAGGGTCGATCGGCCGCGCACGCCATTCGGGACGCGAAAACTCCTCCATCGCCTCGATCAGCATCGATAGCCAAGCGGTCTGGCCGTTTGCGGTATGCCATGACGGAAGTTGATGGCTCATGGCCTTCTCATCCTGTCCGCTTGCGAAAACCCGGTGAATAGCAATTCCAATACCGTCAACTCGTTCCAAGCGAGCCTGCCGACCAAAAAACCGCACCCAGCCGACCCCACGCAGCTTAAAAACTCGTCGATCAGCCGAAACCAAGGCTTCTCGGCCGCCTTCCCCATCGTCACGACGGCGGCTTGCTTCAAAGATGAGTATGGCCGTCCGGGATAAAGGTTCATTCCCTCGGCCGCCGCCAACTCCCCGCCTGGCCCCATGGGAGCGATCATCGGATCGCGTCAAGCACCACGGCTTGGAATCGCCGAGAATTCTCAACCTGGATTGTGTGAATCGTGCATAAGGCGCGCTTCACCGCTTTCGCTTAAGCCAAGACAGGCGCTTTATCGACGCCGTTCATCCGCCAAAATTCAGCGAACACTGTCCTCATGGCCTCACTTGATTCGAACGTTCTGAAACTCGCCCCCGACGCGGGAACTCCGGTTTTTCGCAGTGCTCCGCATAATATCGAGGCGGAGCAGAGCCTATTGGGAGCCATCCTGGTCAATAATGACGCTTTCTACCGGGTTTCGGATTTTCTCGAGCCGAAGCATTTCTTCGAACCGATCCACCAAACCATCTTCGAGACCTCGGGCAGCCTGATCCGGATGGGCAAGGTGGCGACGCCGGTCACGCTGAAGACCTTTCTGCCGGCCGACATCGATATCGGCGGCATGACCGCCGGCCAGTATCTCGCGCGTCTGGCGGCGGAAGCCACCACCATCATCAACGCCCAGGATTATGGGCGCACCGTCTACGAACTATCCCTGCGCCGCGATCTGATCCGGATCGGCGAAGATATGGTCAATGTGGCCTTCGATGCCCCGGTGGATTTTGCGCCACGAGCGCAAATCGAGGATGCCGAGCGGCGATTATACGAACTGGCCGAATCCGGGCGCTATGACGGCGGGTTCCAGCGCTTTGCCCAGGCGTTGACGGTTGCCGTTGATATGGCGGCCAAGGCTTTCCAGCGCGACGGCAAATTGTCCGGCATCGCGACGGGTTTGCGCGACCTCGACACCAAAATGGGCGGTCTTCAATCCTCCGACCTGATCATCGTCGCCGGCCGGCCCGGCATGGGCAAGACCGCGCTTGCCACCAACATCGCCTACAATGTGGCGAAGGTGCATCGCGCGGAGGTTCAAGCGGACGGCACCATGAAGACCGTCAATGGCGGCATTGTCGGCTTTTTCTCCTGCGAAATGTCGGCCGAACAGCTCGCCACCCGTATCATCGCCGAACGCACCGGCATTCCGTCGAGCACGATCCGCCGCGGCGGCATCAGCGAAAGCGACTTCGAAAAAATTCGCGACTATTCGATCGAACTGCAATCGCTGCCGTTCTATGTCGACGAAACCGGCGGGCTTTCGATCGCGCAACTCGCCGCGCGCGCGCGGCGGCTGAAACGGCAACGCGGACTCGACCTGATCGTGGTCGACTATATTCAACTGCTTCAAGGCTCAAGCAAACGCTCCGACAACCGCGTACAGGAAGTCACCGAAATCACGACCAGCCTGAAGGCGCTCGCCAAGGAACTCAATGTTCCGATCATTGCGCTGTCGCAATTGTCGCGCCAAGTCGAAAGCCGCGACGACAAGCGTCCACAATTGTCGGATTTGCGCGAATCCGGCTCAATCGAGCAGGATGCCGACGTGGTGATGTTCGTGTTCCGCGAGGAATATTATTTAGCCAATAAAGAACCGCGCGCGGGCACCCCCGAATATGAAAAATGGCAACTGGACATGTCGCTCGTTCATGGCAAGGCCGAGGTGATCATCGGCAAACAGCGCCATGGTCCGACCGGCACCGTCGAACTCCAGTTCGAAGCCAGCGTGACCCGCTTTGGCGATCTCACCCACGACAATCACCTGCCCGATCGCAGCTATTAAAAAACTGCCGAGGTTGAACCGGTGGTTGCGCGCGCGTAAAATAAGGCATGAACATCGCTTCCAATCCCGGTTCATCCACGCCCGATTCCATCCTCTCGGTGGAGGCCAATAGGGCGGCGGCGCTGGCTGCGGCAAACGGTATCCTGACCATCGATCTCGATGCGCTCGTCGCCAATTGGCGCAAGCTGGAGAAGACCGCGGTCCCGGCCGAATGCGCCGCCGTCGTCAAGGCCAATGCCTATGGCTGCGGGATCACGCCGGTGGCAAAAGCGCTCGCCAAGGCCGGCTGCAAGACATTCTTCGTTGCCACCCTCGATGAAGCCGTGATCGCGCGCGCCGCGGCGCCCACAGCCGCGCTCTATGTCCTGAACGGCTTTGTCCCGAACACCGGCGAAGCCTACACCAAGATCGACGCCAAGCCGGTGATCGGCGACCTGAACGAGCTGGCGGAGTGGGACGTCTTCTGCCGCCGCACCGGCTGGGCCGGCAGCGCGGCCATCCATATCGACACCGGCATGCAGCGGCTCGGCCTGACGGTGACGGAGGCGCTGGGCCTCATCCCCAGGATCAACGCCGGCGATCACGGCATATCGCTTGTGATGAGCCATCTTGCCTGCGCCGAAAGCCTGCATCATCCCATGAATACCAGGCAGCTTGCGGCATTCCGGGAAATTGCGAGCGCGTTTTCCGGCGTCCCCGCCTCGCTTTCGAACTCTTCCGGTATTTTTCTGGGCGCGCCGTTTCAGTTCGACATGGTGCGTCCCGGCGCGTCGCTTTACGGCGTCAATCCCACCCCGGAGGCCGACAATCCGATGCAGCCGGTCGTCGAACTGAAAGCGCACGTTGTCCAAATTCGCGACGTCGAGCGTGGCGAGACCGTCGGCTATGGCGGAATCTGGACCGCGCGGCGGCCGACCCGGCTTGCGATCGTCTCCGCCGGTTATGCCGACGGCTATTTCCGCGCCGGCGGCAGCAATGACGGCACGCGTGGCGCGGAAGTCATGGTGGCCGGCAAACGCTGCCCGGTCGTGGGCCGCATTTCGATGGACCTGATGGCGGTCGATGTCACCGACCTCGACAAGAACGCGGTGCGCCGCGGCCATTGGGTGACGCTGCTCGGCGAAGGCATCACCGTCGATGAATTGGCCCATCATTTCGGGACCATCGGTTATGAAGTTCTCACCAGCCTCGGTTCGCGTTATGCGCGGGTCTATAAGGGCGGACCGATTGACGGATAAGGGCGCGGTTCAAGTGTTCCCGCAGGAATGCCGCCGGTCGGCGACGTCGGTGGGTGCCTAGAGCATGATCCGGAAAAGTGTGAAGCGGTTTTCCGAAAAGATCATGCTCCAACAAAGAATTAAAGCGCGGCGAATTTCATCTGCGCGTCATCGCGCTTTAATTCTTTTTGCTTTTCGAAAAGATCCCCGCGTGGAACTTGGCACCAGCATCAGGTCTCAAAGCCAGGGTTCCACTCGAAAAATGCCTCGATTCTGGATTCATCGCCGTATTTTTTAAAGTCATCGCATCGTTTTGCCTGGGAATTCATCACGGCGACTTAGCCTTTACTTAATGAAGCCGGCTTAAGCTGCCGGAATATCACATCGAAATATTGCGCTTAGACATAACCATTAAATAGACAATCCAAAAATTTTTGGTCTCAAATTATGCTCGTTTGTTATCTGACCGATGAGCCGTCCAAAATTCCGGCTGTCCGCGCCATGCTTGAGCCGCAGCATCGAGTCGTGTCGCGATTGTTGGGAGACAAGGCGACCTTCGATGCGGACGGCGTGCTCATGGTGGACGCGGACCTGCGTGAAATGGCCCGCGTGGAGCAGATTAAACAAGCTCTGAGCGAACTGCGTACGATTGCCGAGAAAATATTCGTCGTCCAGCGGCACCTGCATCAAATGGTCGCGCAAGCCTACGCGCTCGGAGCCACGTCGATAGTACGCGGCACCCATGAAATCGGCCCCAAGCTGGCGCAGATTGAAGTGACAAACAGAGCGGCGTCCGCCAATGCCGTCAAGGCCGAGACCGTCGACTGCGCGAAAGCATTCGCCTCGATGTTTTCCGCCGTCAAGTACGGAAAATCGATCAACCTTTCGGAGGCCGAAGGGGTCACGTCCCAGATTATTACCAGCATCGAGCAAAATGGACTTAACGCCTGGCTCGACAATGTCCGTCGTTATCACGAAGGGACGTTCCAACATTGTCTGCTGGTAACCGGCGTGGCGGTGGGTTTCGCCCTCGACACCGGCTTTGTCGATCTGGACGTCAAGAGGCTCGGAATTTCCGCCACACTGCATGACATCGGCAAAGCCCGCATTCCGCTGTCCATTCTCGATAAGCCTGGTCACCTCGATGCGGGTGAAGACGCCATCATGAAGAGCCATCCGGTGATCGGATATGAATTACTGAGAGATATTCCCGGCATCAGCCCGGAGATCCTCGATGGCGTAAGACACCATCACGAATATCTCGACGGATCGGGCTATCCCGACGCCCTCGCGGGAGAACAGATTTCTGATCTCGTGAGGCTATTGACGATCTCGGACATTTTCGCAGCCCTGATCGAATCCAGACCCTACAGGCCGCCAATGTCGCGGCAGAGCGCTTACAAGATTTTATGCAGCATGGACGGCAAGTTGGAGACGGCGCTTATTAACGCGTTTCGTGGCGTCGCATTGGCGGCATGAAGCCGAAATTCGCCTCACGAGAAGCACAAGCTTTAGATGCGATCCGGAAAGCGAATGATGAAGTTGTCGCGGGCGGGCATCTTCACTTTGGGCAAGGTTTCCGCGTTCATGACATCGGTCGCGCCGATCAGCTTGTTCTCCGCCAATATATAGGCGGTGAGCGCATAGACTTCGTCATCCGAAAGCGAGCGCGGCTGGGTAAACGGCATCGCGCGGCGAATGAAATCGAAGATCGTCGTCGAATAGCCCCAGAAATTCTTAATCGTCTTGTTCGCCGCGGAGATTCCGGCGATTTTGGCGTCACTCACCAGGGCGTTGGCGGGACCGCCACCCTTGCCGTTGTCGCCATGGCAGGCCGAACATTTCTCGGCAAAAATCGACGCCCCTTGCGCGGGCGTGCCACTGCCTTTTGGCAACCCCGTTCCATCGGGCAGAATGCTGATGTCCCAATTGGCGATCGCAGCCTCGTCGATCGGCTTGCCGAGATGCGGCGTTTCGGCGAAAGACGCGCCCGCGCGCATCACCAGCGCGAGCGCGGCGATCACGACGATACGTTTGAGCTTAAGCGTAAACATGCTTGACCTCGCCGCTGCTGCCGACACCCCAGCTTGTGATCGAGTTGTAGTGCTGATTGGCAAAACCCAGCACCGGCGGCGGCTTGGTCAATTCGCCGCGAACCGCGACAAATTCAGCACGGGTCGGCTGCACATTGCCCGCCTCGTCCCATGCGCGGCTTTGCAGCGTCGCAGGTCCTCCATCCCAGCGCCAAGGCAAACGGAAACGCGTAAAGGCTTTGCTCAAGACCGGCTCCTGAAGCGCGGCCGCCGCCCAGCTCTTTCCGCCGTCGGCTGAAACCATCACCTTCTCGATCGGGCCGGTGCCTGAATAAGCGATGCCGGAAATCTCGTAGAGGCCGGGTCCCTTCAAGGCCATGCCGTGAGATGGGCTGGTGATGAAGGATTTGACCTCTTGCAGGAAGTAGAA
The DNA here is from genome assembly GCA_035295025.1 of Bradyrhizobium sp. Classification (GTDB taxonomy): domain Bacteria; phylum Pseudomonadota; class Alphaproteobacteria; order Rhizobiales; family Xanthobacteraceae; genus Bradyrhizobium. Next base: position 1,522 of record DATGJS010000183.1, on the reverse strand, counting down.
ACGGTAGGCTTTGCCGTCGGGCAGGATCGGTGAATAGGTCCGCGTTTCATACATGCTCATCGCGGGCTGCTCGACAAGCTTGAGGCGGCGCAGGAACTTGACGTTCATGTTGCCCTCATAACCGGGCAGCAGAAGCCGCATCGGATAACCGTTTCCGGGCATCAGGCGCTCGCCATTCTGGTAGAGCGCGATCATGGCGTCATCGAGCGCCTTCTTCATCGGCACGCTACGGCTCAAATGCGGCGAGTCCGCGCCTTCCGCGACCAGCCATTTCGCCTTGGGATCTATCCCGGTTTCTTCCAATAGCGTCGACAATTTGACGCCGGTCCACTCGGCGCAAGACACCAGCCCATGCAAGGCCTGCACGGTCTCCTGCATCGGTTCGGGAGAAAACATCGGCGCGCTGTTGCCCCCGCATTCAAGGAATGACATGCGAGAAACCAACGGATAGCGCGACAAGCTTTCGAGCGAGAATTCCAGCGGTTGTTTCACCAGACCGTGAATCACGAGGCGATGCTTGTCCGGATCGATGGTCGGAACGCCGCCGTGATTGATGGTGAAATGCAGTCCGTTCGGCGTGGTGGTCCCTTCCAGCAAATGATGCGGCGTGCGCGCATGCGCATTGCGCGGCTCATTGTTGGGATTGCTGAGTGTGCGGACGACCTTGGCTTCGAATTTCGAACGCACTTGATAGGGCGGCGTCGGTTCGCCCATCTCAAGGCTCCACGGATCGTCGGCGAGCGGCTCGGCGCCGGCGGCCGACGGCGCGATGCCCGCCCCCATGGCGCCCGCCAAGATCGCGCCGCGCCCCAACAGCGCCCGGCGGTCGATCAATCCATTTCCGGCAACGATCGGCAAATCTTGACGTCGCACATCACGCTTGCCGGCGTTTCGATCGGCGGATTTGTCCATCACGATCCTCCCTGGCCTTTGCGGACGTTTTCGCCCGCCCTTGCTTGGCGGCTAAGGTAGCCGCTTGCATGGCGGCCGTCTATATCCAGACGCTCACCCATGTCGCGATCATCCTTGACGATGCGCGGCACAGACGCCGTTCCTCGGAATGAGCCGTCACGCCCGATTCGAATAAGGAGAATTGTCGTTTGAATTTTCTCTTTGTCCTCGCCGTCGGCCTCGTCGCGGGCACCATCAGCGGCATCGTCGGCACCGGATCCTCGATCATGCTGATGCCGGTTTTGATTTACGAATATGGACCGAAACAGGCCGTTCCAATCATGGCGATCGCCGCCGTGATGTCCAACCTCTCGCGCATCCTCGCTTGGTACCGCGATGTCGATTGGCGCGCCTGCGCCGCCTATTCCGCGCCCGCAATTCCGGCCGCCGCGCTCGGGGCCCACACCTTGCTCGTCCTGCCGTCGCGGACCGTCGATATTTCCATCGGGCTTTTCTTGATCGCAATGGTGCCGGCCCGGCATTGGCTGGCCACCCACCATTTCAAGCTGTCGTTTTGGCATTTGGCGATTGGCGGGGCGGCGATCGGCTACCTCACCGGCATTGTGGTTTC
>DATGJS010000182.1:0-3547 GCA_035295025.1 Bradyrhizobium sp. | reverse complement strand
GCCGCCGCCAACGCCGAGCGTGTGCAGCTCCATGATCTCGCGGGCGAGATTTTCATTAAGACCGCGCTTGCGGTTCTGCCCGGCGCGCGAGTCCGGCCCCAGCGACTGCTGATTGTCGAGGAAGAACAGCATCGCCGGATGTTGCTCCACCGCCCTCAGCATGTCGGCGAAGCGCCCATACACATGGGGACGGATCGCCTCGCGCTCGAACGCGCCCGCCCATATTCGCGTCAGCTGGCCCTTCGCCGCCGAGATGCAGAAGTGGTTGGACCACAACGTCACCAACCGCTCGCCAAACCCGCAATCCGCGACAACCGCGCGCTGCAGACGCGCCAGCGCCTCGGCGCGGAAGGTCTTCTGAATGGCATTGAGCGGCTCCTTGGCTTGCATCGACGCGTTGGGCGTCGCCTTGTCCGGCGTAACCATCGCCGACATTTTTTCCTTGTCCGGCATCTCCTCGGAGGCGTTCGCCTTCGCCTCCCGCGTTTGCTTGACCTCGTCCTGATAGGCAAACGCGATGCGAGTCAAAGCCGGCGTCGCCTGCAATCCGGGCATGTCGAGCAGGACGCCGTTTGGCGCTTTCAGATCGGCCTTGACAAAGCCGCGCGGATCGGCGGCCGCGTTCGCCAGATCGCCCGCCGCGCCGCCGCGCGCGCCAAAACCAAAACGGTTGAGGGCGAGCAGTGCGGTTTGCGGATCGCGGGCCATCGGAATTGTCCCAAGCTGCTTTCAAGGGGCGTATATTGCGCGCCCATGAAGCACCTCACGCCATGAACCGTAGATGAAAAACGGGGGCAGATTTCGTTTGGATTCATGACAAATCGTTTAGAAACAATGCCTTCCCGGGGCATCCTGTGTTCCCGTTGCGGAGCGGAATTCACTTGCACGCCGCAAGGGCCGTGCTGGTGCAAGGACGAGGCCGTGCGGCTTCCGCTGCCGATTGAAGGCGAGGATTGCCTGTGCCGCGAGTGCCTGCGCAAGGCGGTGCAGATCCCGCGCTAGCCGCGCGCTTGATGACCGAACACATTCTTAGCGCAGCCTGATTTCGAACTTTTGAGAAACCAATGGAACCGGCCGCGCGGCCGACCCGTGGCCCTTGCTTCTTCGGGGGTTCGGTTGCGGCCTTCAATTCGTCCGACGTAGCGCGACGGTCGCCATCTTTAACGCATCTCACGCGTGCGGCTTGTCGAGGTACACGTAGAGAGCCGCGATCTTGCCGTCCCGGGCGATGATGAAATCCACGCCGGTGTATTCCGGCGCTTCGCCTTTCGGCCCCGAGCCCCACGCCAGGCGCCCCGAATTGTGCAGGACCTGGGGCGCTCCATGCGGTGTGTAAACGTAGTGGGGATGCGTCGCCCGGAGATCGCCGGCAAACTTGTCCAGCGCGTCGTGCCCGACAAAAGCGCCCGGCGGCACGTAGAGCACACAGTCTTCGGTGTAGAGTTCCCGAATGGCGGCTCTTCTGCGCGCCGGATCACCTTCACCAAAAACTTCCGGAAGATTGCGATTGAGCAGCGTCGTGATGCCACTCACGTCCGCACCCGCGGATGGAGGGACGTCTTGTCTATTGGCAGACTGGTTCATGAGAGGACTCCTTGGATGCACCACAAGAAACGCCGCGAGGTTGCTGGTCAGCAAGATCCGCTCGATCGAGGACGTGGTTCGCCCTCAGGCGACCACCACCGAACGTGAATCCAGTTCGCCGACCTTGCGCCTGTTATCGACGCTGAGCGCGCCAGCGCCGAATGCCACGATCTGAAGCAATCCGCCCGCCATCATCACGTTCTTGAGGAAGTGAATCATCTGATTCTGGTCGGCGAAATTGCTGTGGAACGAAATGGCGGTGGCGAGCGAAAAGACCGCAAGTACGGTGGCAACGACGCGAGCGCGATAGCCGGCCACCAAAAGCAAGCCACCGCCAAGTTCGGCGGCGACGGCCCCAGCGAACGCCAGGGTGGGGAAAGGCAATCCCGCAGCATTGATCATTGCCGTGGTGGCGCCAAAGGCGGCGAGTTTGCCAAGGCCACTCATGGCGAAGGGAAGGCCGATCATCAGCCGGCCGATAAAGGGAAGGTAACGGGTCACGGTCATTGGAAGTCTCCCTGGGAAAGAGGTTAGGGAGAAATCTACACCTGCAATAATCATCTAGACATATCGACAAATAGAACAGATATTTGTCGACAATAGAACAATGCGCGAGATCGGATGACGCCCATTCGGGATCTCAACAACCTGTATTTCTTCGCCCAAGTGGTCGATTTCGGCTCTTACACGGCCGCGGCGAAAGCGCTGGGCCTGCAAACCTCGAAGCTGAGCCGCCGCATCGCCGCGCTCGAGAGCGAGCTCGGCGTCCGCCTCATCAACCGCACCACCCGACGTCTTTCGCTCACCGAGGCAGGCAAGACCTTCCATCGTCATTGCCTGGCACTGCTTGATGAAGCGCAGGCGGCAAAGGATGCAATGGGCCAGTTGCTCGCTTCGCCGCAAGGGCTCGTGCGCATCTCCTGCCCTACCGGCCTGTTGCAAGGCGGCATTGCCAACATACTCGCGCGCTTCCTTGCCACATATCCGCAAGTGCGTATCGCGCTCGACGCCACCAATCGGCGCGTTGACGTCATCGACGAAGGCCTCGATATCGCCATCCGGGTACGCAAGCCGCCGTGGGAGGATTCGGATCTCACCATGCGCGCGTTCGGTCCCGACGAGGTGGTTCTGGTCGCCAGTCCCAAACTAATCGCCGCGCACAGCGCACCGCAAAGGCTCGGAGATGTCGCGCGAATACCGACGCTTTCGATGGCAAGCGCCGACGAACGCCCGACCTGGCGATTTGTCGATACCAATGGCAAGCCCGCCGAGCTGACGCACGCGCCACGGCTGTTCACGGACGACCTCTTCACGCTGCGGCGTGCGGTGATCGAAGGGATCGGCGCAGCGCTTGTTCCGCTTCTACTCGTCGCGGACGATATCGAGCGCGGTGCGCTCGTCCGGTTGCTGCCGTCGCTGAACACTCAAGCCGGAATCATTCACGCGGTTTTTCCGTCCCGGCGCGGAATGGTGCCCGCAGTGCGCGCGCTGCTCGATTTCCTCGCTGAGACGATCGAGACTGTCCACCGACGCCCAAGCAAACCCGCATAGCTGCGTGTGATCCGCCAGTCCAACCGATGGAGAGCGCACGTTCTCAATGAAACCGGTCGCGCGGCCGATCTCGCGGGTCGACCGGCTTGGCGGTTGCGGCTTTCAACTCGTCCGGCGTGACCTTGCAATCGCCGTTCTTGTCGAAGCGCAGGATGAACACGCTCGGCTTGTCGACGAATTCTTTCCGCGAAATCTTGCCGTCCTGATTTTCATCGAAATAGCCGAACTCGGCTTCGGCAAGGCTCGGATCGGCTTTCTTGATCGAGTCGAACTCCTGCCGCGTGAGAAAACCCTTGCGGTTCTTGTCGGCCGAGGTGAAAAGCCGCTCCATAAAACTCTTCCATTCCTCGCAGGTGAAAATGCCGTCGTGATTGGTGTCCCAGGCCGGCGGCCCGTCTCTAAGCATGGGGTC
>DATGJS010000181.1:0-19379 GCA_035295025.1 Bradyrhizobium sp. | reverse complement strand
GTGCCCATGTCGAGCGAAAACACGGTGGCGGCCGAGAGCACCTCCGGCACCTCGCTATCGACGATGCGCTTGGCGAGTCCCTCCGCAATCGCGGTCTTGCCGACGCCGGCTTCGCCGACAAAGAGCGGATTGTTCTTCTGCCGGCGGCAAAGCACCTGGATGGCGCGGTTGATTTCGGAATTACGTCCGATCACGGGGTCGATCTTGCCGTCGCGCGCCTTCTTGTTGAGGTTCACGCAATAGGTATCGAGCGCCTCGCCCTTTTTCTTGGTGTCTTCGTTGCCCTTGGTCTCGGTCTCTTCGTCGACGCCACGCACAGGGCGCGCCTCGGAAACCCCCGGCCGCTTGGCGATGCCGTGGCTGATGTAATTGACCGCGTCGTAACGGGTCATGTCCTGCTCTTGCAGGAAATAAGCGGCGTGGCTTTCGCGCTCGGCAAAGATCGCGATCAAGACATTGGCGCCGGTGACCTCCTCGCGTCCGGAAGACTGGACGTGAATCACCGCGCGCTGAATCACGCGCTGGAAGCCGGCGGTCGGCTTGGCATCGTCGGCGCCATCCGTCACCAGATTTTCGAATTCGGTCTCAAGATAATGAACAAGGTTGGTGCGCAGCTTGTCGAGATCGACGCTGCATGCGCGCATCACGGCCGCCGCGTCGCTGTCATCGATCAGCGACAGCAACAGATGCTCAAGCGTCGCATATTGATGATGGCGCTCATTGGCAATCGCCAACGCCCGATGCAGGGATTGTTCTAGGCTTTGGGAAAAAGTCGGCATTCGCGTCCTCTGTGGCCCCCGCCATCATGATCGCCGTTAGCCATCGAGGCAACAACAACCTTTGTCATATATAGTTGCGTTCGATCATGGCGAAAGATCGGTTCAAGCCGTTCTCCCCACGCATATGCGGCGGGACCTGTTTATCGGTGTTTTTCCGGTTAACGCGCGCCGTCAATGCAAAACCCGTTCCGATTTTCCGAAGGCGCCGGATCGGGCTTTCCATAGCGAGCGTCACTTCTTTTCCATCACGCATTGCAGGGGATGCTGGTGCTTGCGCGCGAAATCCATCACCTGCGTCACTTTCGTTTCCGCGATTTCGTAGGTGAAAATGCCGCACTCCCCAATGCCGTGGTGGTGAACATGCAGCATGATTTTCGTCGCGGCCTCGACATCCTTCTGGAAGAATTTCTCGAGCACATGAACGACGAACTCCATCGGGGTGTAGTCGTCATTCAAGATCAGGACGCGATAGAGATTGGGCTTTCTGGCCTTCGGCTTGACCTTGGTGATCACGGATGTGGCCGGGCCGCCCGCGACACGGTTTTCATCATTGCCCATTCGGGGAGAGAATATGGCCACCTGGGACATGGACGGATCGGGATTGGTCATCAAACGTAACATGGCACGGGCGCTTTGAAGTCCTGTCGGCAAACCGGATAGCAACCGGGCGATGTTTTCACCTGATGGAACGGACAGCTTTCGCTGACCTGGCGTTGATTCAGAAATCCGCACCGTTCCTTGGTTCACGTCTGGATCGACCGCGAGAAATATGGGTCCAGCATCACCTGACCGCAAGCTATCCGAAGCCGCAAGTCCGCCGGACTCCGCGCCCCCATTCATCCGGCGATTCCTTTCGGATCAACATCGCATCGTAATCAATTCGGACGACTTTGACAAAGCGGCAGACCGCCACGCGACCATCTTGTCCAGCTACCTTTCATTCCCGCGAAGATTTGATTCCGAACGGCACGTCAGCAAAGCATCGCCCCTGTCGAACGACCAGTGCCGCCTCCCCAAAAAGGGCCGCTCAGCGGTAACCGAATTGTGCATCGCACAAAAATAGGCGAGCCTCTTCAACAAAACATCGATTTCCGTATTTTTCCGCAAACCTTCCTTAAGCATTTGGAAACCCACGCCCCCTAACTTGATTTTAGGGACTTTTCCAATTTGGGCAGGTTCCTGAAATCTATTTATGAACAGTGTCTTAGCTAGAATGGCAGACGGGCGGCCGGAGGGCGGAATGAACCTTCAATACCGGCTTCCAAACAGGGCAACATCACCTTCGGCCGGGCATAATTTAGCCTCACGAACCGGTGATCAAGGCAGGAAATGGGACGGGAAAGTTCATGTTTCGAACAGACTTGGCTACCTCGCGCCAGCTCCAGCGTTGCCTTTTCGGGTTAGCCGCACTCGCGGCCGCGATCAGTTTCACCACCCCAATCGCCGAAGCCCGCCATTATCGGCATCGTCATCATCATGTCCGATCGGAATCGGATGAGAGCTACAGTCCGGCGTTTTCCGCCATCATCGTCGATGGCAATTCGGGCGCGACGCTTTCATCGACCAATCCGGATGCCAGCCGCCATCCGGCTTCGCTGACCAAGATCATGACGCTTTATCTTTTGTTCGAGCGCTTAGAGGCCGGCAAGATGAAGCTCGATACCGAAATGCCGGTATCGGAACGCGCGGCCGAACAGGCGCCGACCAAGCTCGGATTACAGGTAGGGCAGAGCATCCGCGTCGAGGATGCGATCAAAGGTCTGGTGACTCGCTCAGCCAACGACGCCGCGGTCGTGATCGCCGAAGCGCTGGCCGGCGACGAAGACGATTTCGCCAAGCTGATGACACGCAAGGCGCGCATGCTCGGCATGACCAAGACAGTATATCGCAATGCCTCAGGCCTGCCAGACGATGAACAGGTAACCACGGCGCGCGATCAGTCCACGCTCGGCCGCGCGATTCAGGATCGTTTTCCGCGCTATTACCGCTATTTTTCGACGACATCGTTTACCTTCCGGGGCCATTCGATCACGAACCACAATCATCTCCTGGGCACCGTCGAAGACGTCGATGGAATCAAGACCGGCTATACCCGCGCTTCCGGTTTCAATCTCGTGACATCCATGCGCCGAGGTAACCGCCATCTGGTGGGCGTGGTGATGGGCGGTCATAGCGGCAGCTCGCGTGACGCCATCATGCGCAGCCTTTTGGCCGAGAATCTTGAAAAGGCCACCACCCGCCGCACCGCCGCACCGCTCGCCGAACGCAATCCTGTTGAAGTCAATACCGATGTCGCGCAAACCGAGGTGGCAACGCCATCGCCGGCTGTGCCCGTTCAATCCAAACCGGTATCGCTTGCGCCGTCTCCGCGACCCGCGGCGGCGGCCTCACTGATGGCTCAGGCCAGGACCGACCCACAACCTAAAGCCGAGCCGGTGCCACTGACGAGCGGCGTAATCCAAACCCAGCCGCTTGCGGCCATCCCCGGTTCGTCCGAACCGATGAAGCCCGTCAAAGTAAAAACGGTCCAGATCAAAGCTGGACAGTTCAAATTGGCGACCGCGGGCCCCGTCCAAACGGCCCCTCCGGTCACCAGCGCCATCGCCATACAAGCAAAGACTGAAATCACGGACAGCACCAACACCGCAATGGCCGCCAAGCCGGATAACAACACCGCCGAGAACGGAAACATCGAGAGTGCCAAGACCGAAACCGCAAACTCCGAAATCGGCCGCTTAGAGCATGCCGATTGGCCGCGACAGCCGCCCAATCATGGCACCGGAAACGGCATTCTCGGCGTCTTGCCGGCATCAAGCCTGCCCACAGCGCCGCCCGCGCAGACGATGGCCTATGCCGACCCTGCGCCGCGCGCATCCACGCCGCAGAACGCCCCATCAGGCAGCCCAAGCAAATCGGAAATTACCCATAGCGGGTGGATCATTCAGGTTGGCGCGTTGGAGAGCGAAGGCGAGGCCCGCCAGCGCCTCGATGCCGCCCGCAATCAGGCTCGCGGTCTCCTCAGCAAGGCCGATCCCTTTACCGAACCTGTGGTGGCCAAAGGCGACCGGAAGCTGTTTCGAGCCCGTTTTGCCGGCCTCGACCGCGAACAGGCCGAAGCGGCCTGCCGTGCGCTCAAACACAGCGATATTTCCTGCATCACGGTTCGGAACTGAAGCAACGGACCGAAATGAAGCCGTTTGGTTTCAGAAGCGCGGACTTGCAAACGTATCGTCAAGAATTTGTGGTTAAAGCTGAATGCAATGGGCTACGCCGGACAACGGCGGGCGGCGATGGCGACAAACAGAAAGCAGAAGCGGCTCGCGACAATCGTTAGCGTTTGGATGGCGTGCCGGAGTTAGCTGTGATGCGTGCGAAGCAAAATCTCCTTGGCCTCGTTTACACGGGCGGCGAGATACGTCGACCCCCCTTGGTCGGGATGCAATTTCTTCATGAGCGCACGATGCGCACGGCCGATCTCGTCCCTTCCCGCGCCCGGCTTCAGGCCAAGGATCTGATAGGCTTCCTCGTTCGTCATTTTGCCGTTCGACGCCGCGCGATCTTGCCGGCCTGCCGAATTTCCTTGCGCGTTCTGACGCCAGGCGGGAAACCGGCGGTCCAGATAGCTTTCAAGTAACGACACGCTTTCGGCGTCCAATTCGGCGATCATCCCAAGCAACCCCGCAAGATCGAACTCTTCCAGCGAACGACCCGCATTCGGGCCGGAAACGATCATCCCGCTAAGCGCGCCGCTGTCGTGATCAAGCGTCATCTCGAAAAACCGGGAGCGCACCCGCGAGGTCTGCCCACCGGAACGTTGCCCGCCGGCGACACCAAATATACGGCCGAGATTGGCAAAGCCTGCCGTGCCCGACGGCGACCAACCCAAAAGCCCTGCTCCGAAGAAACCGAGCGGAATGGCGACCGCGAGTTCGCCCCTGATACCGGTGAAGGCTGCCACCGCGAGCGCGAGGATGCCGCCGGCGATTCTCATCGCGCGGGCAAGCACGGCGGGATTGGCCGCGCGGAACATTTGCAGCAGCGTATAGAGAACGATGACGGCGACAGCGCCGGCGATCAAGGTAGGCATGTCGGCAATATAATGCGGTCGGTGACGAAAATCATGCCCGCGGATCACGTCCCCGGCAGGCTTTCGCTCGAAAATGCTCTAATGCCCAGTTTCCGACGTTCGTGATACGTCGCCGCACCCTCTTTTCGCGAACTTCGGAAAGTCATGGAGTGCCGCCGATCCGAAACTCATCCGCCGCCATTACTTCATCTGCCCGAGCAGTTTGGCCGCGCTGCCCCCGCTTGTGGCTAATCGCGATAGCGCCTCGCGTCCACCGGCCGCATAGGCCGCCGCCGCGCGCAACAGCTCGCGCAATTGTGCGGCCGCGCCCGGATCAAAGCGGCACCAAGCTCCATTCGTCAACCGCGCGATTTCCCGAAACGCCTGTTCGGCCGCCCCATCATGTCCTTCCTGGAACATGAACACCGGCACTTTCAACAAACCGAGTTCACCGGCTTTGACGCAGAGATCGTCAATATTCTCCTCCATGGCATCACCAACAAATACCAACGCGCGCACGCCGGAGGCAACCGCTTCGCGCCGGGTTTCGGATAGCACCTTGCCGATCTGGGTATTGCCGCCCCGGCAATCGATCTTGCCCATCAATTTCGCCAAATGGGCGCTGTCGGAAACCCAGTTCGAGGCGCGGCACTCATTGAGCCCGCGATAATATGCCAGACGAATATCGAGACTGCCGAGCGCGGCCGCTTCCCGAAACATGTCGGCCTGCAACGCACAAGCCATATCCCATGTTGGTTGCCGGCTCATGGTCGCATCAAGCGCGAAGATCAACCGAGCTCGGCTGCCCGGCGCATAAGGCGACATCGCCTTCGCTTTGGCGACAAAGGCGGCAATATCCTCGGCGGCGGATGGCCGCGGCGCCGGCGATGAGCCGTTCCGGCGGATGCCGGTCACCCGCTCGTCAGCCTTACCGATGTTGGTCTCTTCAGGCATGCCAACCAACTCCCAAACCCTATTTGGGTGGGGCGCCAAAGCCGGTCAATGCATGGCGGCCTTTAGTCCAGCGAAAATCCGCCGTTTGGGTCAGTTGCGGAGGACCGGCGCGTAAGGAGCAACCGGCCCAACATCCGTCATGATGGGTGAAATCACGGTGTTGACCTGCCGAAATGGCGTTTCGTCGTCCAGCATCTTGTCGAGCATTTTCCGAATCTCCGATTTGGCCTCGTCCGATCCGGTGTCACGCATGTCGTTATGCTGGAATGCGGTTTTTATGACCGTAATTCCGGCCTTCTCACAGATTTCGTCAGCCGGAACGACGCCAGGATCGGGCTTGAAAACGGAATCCTTTGAACGGAAGGAAATGATTTTGAAGCGGCCATCGGTCAGGAACGGAACGCGCAGATTATCCAACGTCACGACCTTTTTGATCTGATCGGGATAAAGCTTGGCGAAATACATCGAAATGTCACCGCCGTTGGAATGTCCAATCATGGTCAGGCGATCGTAATCGGCGTTGGGCTGCACCTTCTTCAATTCGTCGATGGCAAAGCGGATATTGGCGACACCGCGGTGGTATTGCGGCAAGCGGCCGACATAAAGTTCACCGACCTTGGTCACGAGCGGCGCATCGGTTGCGAGATCGTGCTGGATACTCGCCACCATATAGCCGCGCGCGGCGAAGAGATTCGCCAGGAAGGAATACTCGGTATATTTCACCGTATTGCCGTGATTGAGAACAGCCACCGGTAAACTGATCAATCCCGCATTGGCCTGCAATTCCCGGTCGCGCCGGACGGCGATATCGATTTCCACCGGGCGATTGCCGCGCGTGGCGTCGTGGAACATCAGGGTTTCGTGGCGGATCGCCCACTTGCTTGTGGTGAAATAGGCCGCTGCGACCAGCGCCAACAGTGAAACCAGAACGGTGATTCCGCGCTTCATGTTCGTCCTTGGTGGGCCGCTCCACTGCGCCGGAATCCCGGCACAGAATTCAGCGCCACATATTGTCAATATAGATCACACCGGCGTGACAGGAAGATCAAAAATTGTGAATCCACCGCCCGATCATTGTGCGGCGCACTCTGTTTGCTTGCGCGATGTCGCTCAAGAACCCCCGTCAAACCCGGGCGGGGTTTAGCTTCCAAAAGATCAAAGAGAGGTTCAGGGATTGGGTAAAAGCTCGGTAAAACAAGACTGTAACAACCGATTTAAGCGCTTAAGCTTTGCGCAAACGTGCCAATTGGCAGGGAAAATCGCGATGCTGCGCTGCGAGACCAACGGCGGTCGTCTCTTACCGCCGGTGGCCGGGATGAAAATTCAAGCACCCAGGATGTCGTGAACTTCCAGCGGCTTGTCGACCTGGCCGAACCATTCGGCGCGATTGGCGGCGCGGCGGCGTCCGCGTTCGTCCAAAGGTAATTTGAGCTGGCGCAACAGGCTTGTGACTTCTTCGCGCGCCGTCACATGCCCAAGGCTCGGACGGGTTCCCAGCGTTGCTTCATCGAGATCGTCGAGCGCGGTCAGCCCGCGCGGGAAAAACTCGCGGTAGACCACCCGCTCGGCAAAGCCATCGATTGATCGAAAGCCGAGCCGTAACGACAGCTCATTCAACCCATCGGCCACCAACTGTTTGTTGCGCGACCCCAGCATGGAAAGCCGGTTGCGAACGACGATCCAATCAGTGCTTACGCGAGCGACCTGGCGACGTTGCCGCCGCATATCGCGCACCATTTCGGCATAGTGGCTCTCGCCGGTCACCGAATAGGTTTGGGGATCAACGGTTCCAAGAACGTCAAAATCAAGGAAGCTGTCGTTGATCGGGGTCACCAGCGTGTCCGCCATCGAATGCGCCAACCGCATTAGATAACTGTCGGAACCCGGCGTATCGATCACGATAAAATCGAAGGTGTGTTCGACCGCCCTCACCGAATCCTCGAACTGCTCGAATTCGGACGATTCATTGTCGGCGATCTGCATGGTCTGGCCGAGCTTGATGCATCGGTGCACGGGGATTTCGAGATCGAGACCGGTCCGACTGGCCCAAACGCGGCGGTTGTTGATGTAGCGGGTGAAACTTTGCTGGCGGCAATCGAGATCGATGGTGGCGACGCGCTGGCCGGCCTTCAACAAGGCAACAGCGATATGCAAAGCGGTGGTGGATTTGCCCGAACCACCTTTTTCGTTGCCCAACACGATGACATGAGCCGAGCCAGATTGACCCCGACTAGTACCCACTTTCCGAAGTTCGTGATACATCGCCGCACCTTCTTGCACGAACTTCGGAAAGTCATGGGCACTAGCAAAGCTATGATTCTAGTACCGCTTTTCTATTTGAAGTTCCTGGAGCGAATTCGCCGCTTGTGATGCAGGAACTTCAAATAGGCGGCACTAGTCTGTAGCAACATGCTTCGACCCCCTGTCGACATCTTCAAATTACGCGCGACTGCGGTCAAGTTAAATGCGCGCACGTCCTCTCAAATCGAGTTCGGCCTGCCTTCATGTCGAATCGCGCGTAGCCTGCATGCAACAACAGCTTTGGGGGCTGGCCGATTCCGGAGAACATCGACCGCGACCGCATTCCCAAGCCTTGCTGCGCTTGGCGACACCGCATCGGACTTGATAAAGTCGGCTCCCGAAACTGACGTCTTCCATTCTCCCCCTGCCTCCGAAGATCGAGACCCGATGCCCTTCCAACCCAAGATCGCCCGCACCATCCCCGCGCTCGGCCGCGCGCTCGATCGTCTTCGCGCGCGAAAAGCGGCGATCGCGCTGGTGCCAACCATGGGGGCCCTCCATGACGGCCATGTGTCGCTGGTTCGCCTGGCCAAGCGGCGCGCCCGCAAGGTAGTCGTGTCGATCTTCGTCAATCCCACTCAATTCGCTCCGACCGAGGATTTCGGATCGTACCCGCGAACCTGGAAGGCCGATTTGGCCAAGCTCGCGGCGGAAGGGGTCGATCTGATCTGGAATCCGGACGTCAAGACCATGTATCCGGACGGCTTCGCGAGCCGCATCTTGACCGACGGGCCCGCGACCGTCGGTCTCGAAGACCGCTTTCGTCCGCATTTTTTCGGTGGCGTCACGACCGTGGTTGGCAAATTGTTTACGCAGTGCCGTCCGGATTTCGCCATCTTCGGTGAAAAGGACTTTCAACAATTGCGAGTCGTCACCCGCATGGCCGCCGATCTTGACCTCGGCGTGAAGGTGATCGGCTCCAAAACGGTGCGCGAACGCGATGGGCTCGCGATGTCATCGCGCAACGTCTACCTTTCACCGGAAGAGCGTCGAGCCGCCGCCGTTCTATTCCAGACCTTGAAGGAAACCGCCCGCCGCCTTCGCGCCGGCGATGACATTAAAGCCGCACTCGCCGACGGCGCCGCGAGAATGATCACTGCCGGTTTTATCGTGGATTATTTCGAAGCCCGCCACGCCGAAACGCTCATACCGATCGAATCCATCAAAGATGCACCGGCCCGCATATTGGTCGCGGCCAAAATCGGAAACACCCGCTTGATCGACAATATGGCGGTATAAGCCGGCGAATAGGGCGTGAGATTAAAGTAATCCGAGATCGCGTAATTCGCGACGCATCGGTTCGGGCATCGCGGCAATGCCTGACGCTGCCGATTTAGCCAGATCGGGCGGCGCGGATTGCGCGTCGAAATACCGCCACCCCTGGAACGCCCGCATCGGACGCGGTGAAACCGCAATCACCTTCGGCTGCATCACGAGGCGACACCGCCCGATGCCGTCGCGGTCACGGAACGGCTCGATCGCAATGAGTTTTTCCCGCGCGGCAATTTCACCGCGGATGACCCAGTAGAGCGAACCGCCCGCGAGCAGCTCCTCGACCCGCTTGGGCGTCATTCGCGTGATGTGAATGTGATGGGGCGGCAGGCTCTTTTTCTTGGCGGCTTGGCTGCGTTCGGCCACCCAATCTTTGAGGTCCTTGATGGAATCCGCACCGACGCAAAGCTTGATCAGATGAAGCGGCATTATTGTTCATTACTCGAACCGGCGGGCGCGGCGGGAACAATCTGGACCGGCACCAGCGCGCGGGCCGGGGCCGGCTTTGGCGCGGTCTGTTTCTTGGCTGCGGTCTGTGTGGGCGATGCCGCGGACGCCGGACGCGCCGCTGGCGTTGGCGCGCTGGCCGCTGGGACAGACGAACGTGACGCCGATGCCGTCGCGCCGGGTTCAACCGTCATGATGCTGACGGGTGGGGTCGAGGCGGCGCTTGGAAATTCGGCGTTGGTCGGTTTACCCGTCGGCACGCCGGGAATAAGTGCCGCGGCCGGCGCGGCCGCAAGCGCCGGTGGGGCGTTCCACACCGCGGAATAACGCACGACCATACCGTCATAGACTCGCTCATCAAGGTTGGCCGCAATACGATGGTGATCGCTCAAGGATTTGAATGCGGCACAGTCCGCCGGCGTGCAATGATCGCGCACGGCCAATACCTCAGCCATCAACCCATACCGGTCACGTTCGACTGCACGGCGGAGCGCTTCAAGCTCGGGCGTCATGTTGCGGTCGGCGGCCGCAACATCGCCAAATCGGGTCAGGCGGGTAATCTGACGCGCCGCATAAGCCACGGCGGCGGCCACCGATTCCGGGGAGCCGAACACGGCCTTTTCGCAAGCCGCCAGAACCACCTCGCCGGCCAAATCGTCAAGACAGGCAAGCCCCGGCATGACGGCCATCTCCGATACAGCGGACTGGCTGTCGTCGGATCCGCTGGGAGTGACCAAGCCAAAGCTGCGGGTGGTTGCCGCTACCGCAACACCGATCGCCAACAAAGTGATCACCGTCAATGCGCCGTTGGCCACCGACTTCTCGGCACGCATCAGCGTGATGATACCGATAACCCCGAAAAAGCCAGCCGCGACCAACGTCAACCACATCGGAAATGCGGGAGAGCGCCATATCTGATCGAGCGCGTTGGCCCATGCCCAGTTCATGCGCGATATTCCCTGGATCAGGTCCGATTGGTTGAAATCAGCTCATGATCTCATTTGTATCTGAGCATGATCTCTTCGCAAAATGCGCCTGGATTTACCACCGGGGAAGACCGGTTTTCCACTTTCCCGGATATGCTCTAGGAAAGCGCGAGTTGGCTTTCCTTGGCGACACGTTCGAATGCTTCGGTAGAGCTCTTGATCCGGTATTGGCAGTCGTCGCCATCGGTCGGAAGCAGGCGGATCACTTCATAGGTCCCACTCGCGGCCGGCCGCGCGACATTGCTGGCGGTAAAATAGACAGTCTCTCCAACGTTATATTTATGTTTCAACGCCCTCTCCATCACGCAAAACGCCGGCCCGCCTACGGTCCTGCTCGCGTCGGCCGACTGAAAAACCGGGGTTCTATAGCACGGGCCAAGACTTCTTGGCCAGCGCCATCACCATACCACAAAGAGGATATTTTTTAAGTTATTTCAGTGAGATAGACGCATAGCTTTCGTTAAATCGATACCAGCCGCGCGGGAACCCCGCGGGCAAGCCCTGCGCCCTTGGCCCGCATAGCGGTTCCTTCCGGCCTGTCAAAATGCGCCGTGCGCCGCGTTCAAGCCGCGCGCGGCAATTGTCCGGCCGGGCTGGCTTGGTCAACGGCCTTAGGTAGTTGCTGAGCCAGGACCTGAGCAATCTGGTCAATTGGAATATGGTACCTTTCGGCGAGCTGCCTTGCCGTGTCATTGCCCAGCACCTGCTGGAGCTGTTCAGCCGTGATCGGCAGGTTTTCACCGTTTCCGATCCAGGACTTCACCTGCTCGCCAAACCCCGCCTGCTGCAATTTGGCGACGATGGCCGAAAGACCGCCCTGCCCGCCACTCCCCAAGATTTCGCCCAGGACGACAGGTAGAACCGCGCCCTCCATCTGCCCCAGCGCACCTTTAACGGCGGGTGAATTTTCCAGCGAATCAAAAATTCCCATGATCAATCTCCTTTTGAAAAATAATGTCGAATTCAGACGCTTTTTTTCAGATGGTGACCGCGTGACCGTGATCAACCAAGGGAAACTGCCACGAATAATTTTGACGCCAAAAGGACGTCAGCCTCAGCCCAGGTCCGGTAAATATAACAAATTCCTGACGCGCAAACGAAACGCACCGCGCGTCATTGATTTGTCAGCGGGCGGTTCCGAAGTTCATGCAAGAGCGAAAGAAACTTAGGTTCCGCTTCAGCAGGAATTGGTATCTACCTCCACATCGGGCGCTCTTGGAGAGATGTCGCAAAGCGGTTTCGTTTCGTCGGCCTGCGATTTGAAGCGAGCTGCCTTCTCCACTAAAAATACCGCTAATTCTGGGTTGTTTGTCGCACGCGCTAAACTCAAGAGAGCCATCGCCTGACGCGCCAGGTAGCCTCTTCCTATCATTCTCCACCCCACCGGAACTTGAGCTTTCACAACAGCATCCGAGACCCGGCAACGCACGAGAATGCGATCGGTTTCGCTAAAAGTGCAAAAGTGCACGTAGCGGGTTCCATGGGAACAAGAATAAGAAGGAAATGCCCTGCCGTTTGGGGCGAGGCGATTACGCCGTCTCGAATTTTTCGATGATAAGCGTTTCGGCAAGGGCCGCCTTGGTCCACTCCGCGAAAGCCGGGAGCGCGATCATCGTGTTCATATAGGCCTGCAGCTCGGGCGTCACCGCAATCGCATAGGTACGAAAACGGTGGATGACCGGTGCGAACATGGCGTCCGCCGCGCTAAAGGCGCCGAACAAAAACGGCCCCAATTCGTGGCAGCGCGCGCGGCAATCGGTCCAGATTTCCTGAATACGGGCAATATTGGCCAACGCATCGCCCGACAATGCGATCGCGCGAACAGGCCGATGCAGATTCATGCCGCATTCGTTACGCAACGCCGCAAATCCGGAATGCATTTCCGCCGAGATCGAGCGCGCATGCGACCGATCTGCGGGATGCTCGGGCCACAGCCGTTTTTCCGGAAAGCGCTCGGCGACATATTCGATGATGGCCAGCGAATCCCAGACGGTGACATCGCCATCGACCAATACCGGCACCTTGCCGGCGCGGGAAAAGCTGAGAATCCGCTGCTTGTCGGCATCGCCCGTGTAAAGCGGAACGAAAATCTCTTCGAAAGGAATATGATTGGCGCGAAGAGCAAGCCACGGCCGCATCGACCATGACGAATAATTCTTGTTGCCGATGACGAGCTTCATGGTCATTTGCGATTTACCCTCTCCCCAAGAGGGCAATCTTGCCATGACGGTCCCTGTGCCTTCAAGGCACGCCAGAGCGGACGATACCCGTTGCCGCCATCACACCCGCATGGCAGCATTCGCCGCGTTTAAGAGGGACGCCGCATGCGTGAATATTTTGTCGATATGCTGGCGGTCGGCTTTTTCGCCATGGCATGGGCGATGTACGCGCTGACGCTGGAACATACCATCTATGGCCGCGACAGCCTTTCGGCCCGCATGCACGCCTATCGCGAGGTATGGGTCCGCCGAATGCTCGATCGCGAGGCGCGGATGGTCGATATGCAGATCATGGCCTCGCTCCAAAACGGCACCGCTTTCTTCGCTTCCACCAGCCTGTTCGCGGTCGGCGGGGCGCTTGCGCTGCTGCGCTCGACGAATGAAGCGCTGGCGGTCCTACGGGCGCTTCCGATCGATCTCAGCCCATCGCCCGCGCTGTGGGACATCAAATGCGTCGGGCTCATTTTGATTTTCATCTATGCGTTTTTCAAATTTGCCTGGGCCTACCGGCTTTTCAATTACGTGGCCATCCTGCTCGGCTCGATGCCACCGGCCAGCCAACGCGACACGCCGCAAGCCGAGGCCCATGTCGTGCGAACGACGCGCTTGTTCGAGGCCGCGGGGCGGCATTTCAATCGTGGACAGCGCGCCTTCTTCTTCGCGCTCGGCTATCTCGGCTGGTTCGTCAGCCCGTGGGTCCTGTTTGCAACCACGGCCGCGGTCGGCATCGTCACTTGGCGCAGGCAATTCGCCTCCAACGCCTGGCGGGCGATGGGAGATTGATGATTAGCCAACAGCGTCTATCGATCAAGCTTTGGCAAGCGCCGAAAACACGGTTTCGGGCGCATGGGCGATCACGGCCAAAAGCGCGCGCGCCGGTCCGCGCGGCATGCGTTTGCCTTGCTCCCAGTTGCGAATGGTTTCGACAGGCACGCCGAGGCGGCTTGCGAATTCCAATTGCGTCAAGCGGGCGCGGCGGCGGAGATCGCGAACCGCAGGCGGCCCAATGTCCTCGATGCCCGCTTCGGGAATCGACACATCAGACGCATTCGCAACCTGCGAGAGGGGCATGATCGGGGCAAGCGGAAACTCCTGCCCCTCCCTCAATTCGACGATCCGTCCATCTGCCTTCAACCGCAGGCGCTGCATGATCGCTTCATCTCACATATATCCGGATTTATCCGGATTGCTCCGGCAATCCATCGAACCGCACAGCTCCAAATAGTCGATGATGCGTGTTAAGACTGGATTAACGATGCGCCTTTGCGGCCGGCGCCTGTGACGACCAAATTCTCGCCGAGCCGGCTTCCACGGGTCCACCACAAGCCGAAATCAACTGTGAACGCCCTATAATTCAGGCTGCATTCAAATCGCAACGGCCCTAATGATCCGTTCGACTGGATATGCGTGATGGTCTTTATTTCATGGACAGAGATTTGAGCGGCCTTCGGATGGGCATGGCTGGATCGGTGCTCGCTTTTGCGGCCGCCTGTTTTGCGATGGGCGCAGCCTCAGCCGCCGACTGCCCTGGACATCCGGGCGCGCTTGGAACCTCGCGCACGCTGGTGGTCGATCCCCGGAAACATCCGCGGATCGGCGCCATGCAATATCCGGAGACATTGCCGCTGGCCGATCATGAGATTGTCCTGACCTTCGACGATGGGCCGCTGCCACGCAACAGCCGTCAGATTTTGGAAATTCTCGCCTCCCAATGCGTGAAGGCCACCTTCTTCACTATCGGACGCATGGCCCAAAACTCCCCCGAAGGCGTGCGCAAACTGCGCGAGGCGGGCCACACGATCGGCACGCACACCCAAACGCATCCGCTCAGCATGAATCATATGACGTCGGAGCGTGCCCAACAAGAAATCGACGATGGAATTGCTTCGGTCAAAGCGGCGCTCGGCGACGACGCCGATACAACACTTGCTCCCTTCTTTCGGATTCCGGGCCTGCTGCGTGCTGACAATGTCGAGGACTATCTGGCCTCGCAAGGCATCCAAACCTGGAGTTCAGATTTCCTCGCTGATGATTGGCGGCATATTTCTTCCTCGCGCGTATTCGAACTCGCGATCAAACGGCTTGAAGCCAGAGGAGGAAAAGGAATCTTATTGCTGCATGACATCCAAGCGCGCACCGTTGCCGCCCTGCCGCGGATTCTGGAAACCTTGAAAGCGCGCGGCTACCGTATTGTCCATGTGGTGCCTGCAACGGCGGAACGGCCGGCGACACCAACGGACCCGCAAGATTGGCTGGTACATCGGCCGTCCGACAATGGGATGATCGCGCACTGGCCCCCAATTCCGAATTTCGTCTTCGCGAATTTGGGCAGCCTTCCCGCTCCCGCGCGGTCTGATTTTGAACCGCCGAACGAGAGTGCCACGACACAAAAGGCGCCGATGCCTTGGCCGCAATCGCCACCATTCGCGACGGAACCAACGACCGCCCTTCTGCCCACCCCGGAGCCGAGCCTTTTTGACATGCCGGACAATTTCGGCGCCGCGCTCAGGCGCACCGCACTGAGCTCGCGCCAGGGACCGAAGACCGCGCCGCTTCCCCTTGAAGCGCGATCGACGCACATCGCCTCTGGACGCACCCGGCATCAGCCGCACCGCCGAGAACTTCCGCATCGCGGCATAAAGGTAACGGAAAGTCGAGCTCCCACGGCGATGGTCCACCGCGCGCCGTCGAAACATTTGAAGAAGAGAAGCGTCTGACGTCTATTCGGTGACGATCTTGGACACGCACAACAGCACGATCAGCGCGAGAAAAAGCAGATCGATATAGGATTTCATCTCGCCGGCCTGACGAAGGCCGGAGACCTCCGCGACGACCTGCTTGCGCTGGATGGACGCCGCAGGCCCATCGTTAATCTGGGCCCCGAGGCGCCGCGCCTCACCCTCGAGTTTCTCGATGCGTTGAAAAAAATAAAACGAACGCAACGCCGACAGAGCGCGCATCACCGCATAAACGAGCACGAGGATCGCGACGATGGCCCTCTGCTGATATTTATCCAGAAAGTTGAGGCTGTAATAGACCAACGCCAGAAAGATAAAGTTCGAGATAAACCGATAGGCATAACTCAGAAGCTTCATGGGCGGCTCCTATCCAAAGTCCGCTTGACCGCCGAACACTCCGGCAGAGAATCCGTGGTCGAGCGGTAGCGTTAGCCAAATCGGGCGCTTGCATTGAGACGGCGAGACAACGATACGCAGCTTGGCACTTGAGCCGCGAAATGCGGCCTCCGCGCAAATAGTAAAGGCCGAACGCCTATTCACCTTTTCCGCGCCAATCCGCAAAGGAGCGATCGGCATTTCAAGGGATTGATGGTGCGCTCGGAGGGACTCGAACCCCCACGATGTTACTCACTGCCACCTCAAGGCAGCGCGTCTACCAATTCCGCCACGAGCGCCAATATAACGGCATAATATCGGCGCCATCCCTACGCCGATGGCGCCATGTAACAAATCGGGATTGGTGGGACAAGAGCGCCGAGGTCGCGTTTCCAGGGATTTACGCGAGGCCACAATATCAGCGGGTTCCGACGATTTTGGGCAACATCTGCTTGACTTCGACCGCGATCCGGTTGCGATCGACAAGCACCACGCCGGAGGCAACCGGCAATGTGTTGGCCAATATCTTGACCTCATCCGTTTCGAACGAATCGAGTTCGATGATGGCGCCTCGGCTCAGACGCATGACCTGATGAATTGGCATCGTGGTGGTTCCGAGAACCACCATGAGATCGACGTTGATATTTTCGAGAGTTGGCACCGGGCAAGCTACCGCACAGACAAACGCAAAATTGCGTATTGAGACATCACCACGTTAGGGTTAGCCAATGGTTAATGACCGCCAAAGCCTTGATTTCTCGACCTTCGCGCGCGCAACCGGCCGCACGAAGGTGGAATGGCGGATATCGGATTCTCCGATTCCCTATCCCCAGGCGGTCGAAATCATGGAGGAACGCGTAGCCGGTATCGCAGCCGGACAGGCGGCCGAGCTGGTCTGGCTGCTGGAGCACCCTCCCCTCTACACATCAGGCACATCAGGCAAAGTGACCGACCTGCTCGATCCCCGATTCCCGATCTTTGCCAGCGGGCGCGGCGGCCAGCTCACCTATCATGGACCCGGCCAGCGGGTGGCCTACGTCATGCTCGACTTAAAGCAGCGCCGCCCCGACGTCCGCGCCTATATCGCAAGCTTGGAGGAATGGATGATCCGGACGCTTGCGGCCTTCAACGTCAGGGGCGAACGCCGAGAGGATCGCGTCGGTGTCTGGGTCGCCCGGCCGGACAAAGGCGAAGGTTTTGAGGACAAGATCGCGGCCATCGGGGTGCGGCTGCGGCGATGGGTGTCCTTCCACGGCATTTCGATCAATGTGGAGCCGGAGCTGACGCATTTTGCCGCGATCGTCCCCTGCGGCGTGACCGACCCGCGTTATGGCGTCACGAGTCTTGCCGATCTCGGCCTCAGCGCGACATCAGCCGATGTCGATATCGCGCTCCGGCAGGCGTTTGAGGAAGTGTTTGGGGCCGAACCTCCACGCCTGCCGGAAGCGAATTAGGCCTTCACGCCGCGGCGCTTTGCGGCGCGACGTTGAGCTTGCCGGCGATGTAGCGGCGCTCCTGGGTCAGGCCGCCGAAGCCGTAAGCATCGCCGCGAACTTCGTCGACATGCAAATAGCTCTCGTTATGCAATGGCCCCAGGAGTTCGCCCATGTGTTTGAACACGGCGGCAATATAGGCCGCTTTTTCGTCCTTGGTATTGGTGCCTTCGGTGATGTGGATGTCGAGCCAGAAACTCGCCAGTTTCTGCTCGGCCAATGATTTGCCCCCGGCAAACCAGTCCGGGGCATCGACCGATTTCACGATGATGGCGGTCACTCTGGGATCCTTGTGCAGGATTTTGGCGGTGAGTTCGCTGACGGCAGACGCGATCTCGATCTTGGCGATGTCGCGTGAACTCGAATAGCTAACGGTGATGAGGGGCATGATCTTTCTCCGTGAGAGCGCAACGATTGCGCGTCGGCAGAAAGCTAGACCTCTCCTCATCATTTTGGTATCTTATTTATACCTATTTCAAAGATAATGAAACATGATGACTGGAACCCTCGACATTCCGACCGTGCAGGCCTTCCTGCTGGTGGCCGAATTGCAAAGCTTTACCCGCGCGGCGGAAGCGCTCGGGACGACGCAAGCTGCCGTCAGCATGAAGCTGCAACGGCTCGAGGCCGTGATCGGCAAGCGCTTGGTCGAACGCTCACCGCGCGCCGTTCGCTTGACGGCCGATGGATCGGCCTTTCTTCGGAACGCGCGCGCACTTATCGAAGCGCATGACCGCGCGCTAATGGGCGAGGTGCCGGCACGGCGGCAATTATCGTTTGGCATCAGCGACCACGCAGCGGGTCCGGAACTGGTCCCCTTGCTCGAACGGCTGAACGCCTTGTCCTCACAACTATCCTTTGCCGTCACCATCGGCTTTTCGCGCGACCTGCTCGATGCCTATGATTCGGGCACGCTCGATGCCGTGATCGTTCGGCAAGAGGCGGGCCGGCGTGGCGGCGAAAAGCTCGCGGAAGACACGTTCGGTTGGTTTGCCTCACCGCGGCTGAAATGGCAGCGCGGCGAAAACCTGCGGCTGGTGACACTTGCCGCGCCTTGCGGCATTCGCGCCCTCGCCGTTCGCGCGCTCGATAGGGCCGGCATCGAATGGAATGAGACTTTCATCGGCGGCGGGGTCACCGCCGTGATTGCAGCAGCCCTTGCCGGACTTGGGGTCGCGCCACTGGCAAAGCGCATCGCCCCGCCCGGCATGGTCGATATCGGTCCCGAAATAGGGTTGCCGCCGATGGCTGCTTCCAAAGTAATGCTGCATTCCAAGGTCGGCGAGCCGATCAAGCTCATGGCGCTGCGGACGCTTGCGGCCGCATTCCGTAGCGCGGCGGCTGGATAGATCGACCGGGACCCCCGTTTGAATAGATTCGAGGTCGCATCGTGCGGTGGTTTCTGGTATGATGATGACGACCGAACATTCACGCATCGCCCCATCTTACGCACTTATATTACTTCAACGCCGGCGCCTTCACCGGATAGGCGGGCGATGCAACTGGGGACGGTGTGAGCGACACCGTGAAGCCGAGCTTCACCACGTCGTCCTCGCGACGGAAGGTGTAGTTGAACAGCGGCGATGCCGCCGGCGTGTTGAATTGCCCGTCCTGCCACCAGGTATGCTGATATTCGGCAAACACCGATACCGGGAGGCTGAAGCCCTGCAAGAAGCTCGGCTGGATCGCACCGCCGAAACGACCGTGCCACCCGCCACCGTAGCCGACTTCGAACTCAAAACTGGAATG
>DATGJS010000180.1:0-21507 GCA_035295025.1 Bradyrhizobium sp. | reverse complement strand
TAGCCGCTTGCTGCCAGCAGCTGGCTCTATTTTAAGGCTTGCCTTGGGGCTGTTCTAGTTGCGAAAAACTTGCATCTAAAGCCGATCTTCACTATATTTCATTGGAATATCGAGGTTGTTTGCAGAGTCTGGCGTGGAAATGAGCGACAACGGTGCTGCTTTGAACGACGAAATGGCGAGTTCCGAGCCCGGGGTGCCCGGCCGTGAGCCGGCTTTGACCGGCTGCCCGTGGCACGACGTTAATGAAATGCTGCAAGCGGCCGGCCTGCGGCCGACCCGGCAGCGCATGGCGCTGGGCTGGCTCCTGTTCGGCAAGGGCGCGCGGCATCTCACCGCTGAAATGCTCTACGAAGAGGCGACCTTGGCCAAGGTCCCGGTGTCGCTCGCTACCGTCTACAACACGCTCAACCAGTTGACCGATGCCGGCCTGCTGCGTCAGGTCAGCGTGGACGGCACCAAGACCTATTTCGACACCAACGTGTCAACGCACCACCATTTTTATCTCGAAAACAACCACGAGCTCGTGGACATCGAGGATCCGCATCTGGTGCTCCAAAAAATGCCTGAAGTACCTGAGGGCTACGAGATCGCGCGGATCGACATGGTCGTGCGCTTGCGCAAGAAGCGCTGAGCGGCTTTCCCTATCCACCAAGCTCTGCCGTCATGCCCGCGCTTGTCGCGGGCATTCACGTCTTGATTTCTTTCTCGCGTCAAAGACGTGGATGGATGGGACAAGCGCGGCCATGACAAAGTCTTCACCTCGATGCTGATGACGGCCTCAATCCACCTTCTCATCGGCGTAGACGCCCCACAGCCGTTGCTGTTCGATCCAGCCGTCAAAACCATTGCCGGCGATATGGCACCAGGTGGAAGCGCAATGTTTGACCTGGGCCACGACGCCAACCTGAAGGCGGGCGCTGACCGCGCTGGTCGAATCGGGCCGCTCGTAAAGCGTGGCGAGGTCGTCCTTGTTTTTCATCGTAATCACCGCGGTGCGGCGACCGGAGAGCAGCGAGTGATAGACCCAACCTTCCGCCCCTTCCGAATCGCGAACCCGGCGCCAGTTTTCGAATTCGGCGGTGATTTCGACCGGCAAGCCAGAACGGGTGTAGACCCAGGCGACATCATTGTCCTTGGTCGGACCGGCGCGAACATTCACATGGTCGGATTTGAGGCTGACGTAACGCGGCACGGGCAGACCGCTCATGGCGGGTGCCGCATCCTTCGCCGAAGCCGCCGTTATGATAGACATGCCCAAAAGGCAAATGCAAAGCACCCGCGAACAAAAACGCCCCAGCCCCATCAACGCGTCTCCTGCCGCCCCCAACCCCTGTTACAGACCGATTGTCCTCGGCTGGAATCCGGGCCGTCCTTCGCGGGTTCTTGTCTTGGTCCGGCCTTCTGCTAGAGAGGACGGAACGACGTGGCAGCGGCAGTGTCGAACACCCCGGTTAATGAGGTCTGAACGGCCTCATGAGAACAGAACATGGCTGTTAGGAAAAAGCCTCTTGTGGTCGTTACGCGCAAGCTGCCGGACTCGATCGAGACCCGGATGCGCGAATTGTTCGACGCGCGACTCAATCTCGACGACATCCCACTGACGTCGGAACAAATCGCCGAGGCGATCCGCACCGCCGATGTTCTCGTTCCCACCGTCACCGACGAAATCACCGAAGATCTGCTCAAGCAGCCCGACTGCAAGCTGAAGCTGATCGCCCATTTCGGCAATGGCGTCGACAATATCGACGTCGCCGCCGCCCATGCGCGCGGCATCATGGTGACCAACACGCCAAAAGTTCTGACCGAAGACACCGCCGACATGACCATGGCGCTGATCCTGGCGGTGCCGCGCCGGCTGATCGAAGGCGCTTTGATTCTCACCGAAGGCAAGAGTTGGCCGGGCTGGTCGCCGACCTGGATGCTCGGCCACCGGATCGGAGGCAAAAGGCTCGGCATTATCGGCATGGGCCGGATCGGCCAGGCGGTCGCGCGCCGCGCGCATGCCTTCGGCTTGCAGATCCATTATCACAACCGCCGGCCGGTCGCCCCGCATATCGCCGAAGAACTCGGCGCGACCTATTGGGAAAGCCTCGACCAGATGTTGGCGCGGATGGACATCATCTCGGTGAATTGTCCGCATACGCCGGCGACGTTCCATTTGTTGTCGGCGCGGCGGCTGAAGCTGATCCGAAAAGACGCCTATATCGTCAACACCGCGCGCGGCGAGGTGATCGACGAGGAAATGCTGACCAAATTGATCGAGAATGGCGACATCGCCGGCGCCGGTCTCGACGTGTTCGAGCACGAACCCGCGGTCAGCCCCAAACTGGTTCGGCTGGCCAAGGCCGGCAAGGTGACGCTGTTGCCGCATATGGGCTCGGCCACCATCGAGGGCCGCGTCGAAATGGGCGAAAAGGTGATCATCAACATTCGCACCTTCCTCGACCATCACAAGCCGCCCGACCGCGTGTTGCCGAGCATGCTGTGAGGCGCCGGGAAATCGGATCTATCGATGCGCGCACGCATCGATATGCGCATCGCCATTGAGCGGGTTTAGCGGATCGCGCCGATAGCGCAACGTCTCGAAGCGCATCGCGCGCGCATCCACCATCAACAGCCGCCCCACCAGCCCCTCGCCGAAACCGACGATTTCGCGGATCGCCTCCAGCGCCATCATCGAACCCAAAATCCCGGCGATCGCGCCCATGACGCCGGCCTCCGCGCAAGGCGGCACCGTGCCCGGCGGCGGGGCTTCCGGAAACAGGCAGCGGTAGGTCGGATTGAACTCACCGGCCGCGTTCTTCTCATGCGCCCGGATCGTGGTCAGCGAACCGTCGAACATGCCCAGCGCCGCCGTGATCAAGGGTTTGGCGGCGAAGAAACAGGTGTCGGAAACGAGATAGCGCGTTTCGAAATTATCCGAGCCATCCAGCACCAGATCATAGCCGCCGATCAATTCCGCGGCATTGGCGGCATTCAGCCGAACGGCGTGGGGGACGAATTTGACATGGGGATTGAGCGCGGCGATGCGCCTTGCCGCGCTGTCGGTCTTACGCCGTCCGATATCGGAGGTGTCGTGAATGATTTGGCGTTGCAGATTGGAGAGCGAGACGGTGTCGTCGTCGACCACGCCGAGCGTGCCGAGGCCGGCGGCGGCGAGATACATCAATGCCGGCGCGCCGAGACCGCCGGCGCCGATCACCAATACGGACGCCGCTTTCAGGGCGGCCTGTCCGGGCCCGCCCACCTCGCGCAGCACGATATGGCGGGCATAGCGTTCGAGTTCATCGGGACTTAGCATGTCGAAAAAATGCCCTTCGCGCTTGCCGCCATCGGGTGAGCCTTCCAGCTTTTGTTGCCGACCCAGCAGATGGGCTTATTTGCGCCGGCGTCAATGGTTTCACCTATGAGAACATAGGCTTGTCGGTAGAGGCGAGGTGACATTCGCTTCCCTTCCGGCCACGCCCGCGCGCCGCGAAATTTAAATTTCAATCCATATTGGCCCGCAGACCCGTATTTTCCCGGAGTAGCCAGACTCACAGTCATTCGTCATCGTTAGCGCTATTGCCGATTCGGACCGCCGCGATCCCCCAACAATTCTTGGATCGGGCCGGCGCTTCCTGAGCGAGAATTGCTCACCGTCGCAAGACGCGGTGCACATGCGTTGGCGTTATCGTCAATCCTGTCAGCAGCAATTCACGGGGACATTCATCATGCACACCATTGTATTTGCCACCCAAAAGGGCGGCAGCGGCAAGAGTACGCTTGCCATTGGCCTTGCGCTTGCGGCCACCCAATCCGGGCATACCGTTCGCCTGATCGAAACCGATACGCAAGGAACCCTCTCGAACTGGCAGCGCCGCCGCGCCGGCGCCGAGCCGATCGTCGAGCCTCTCTACGTTGCCGGCGACATCGAGTCCCGCCTACAATCGCTGAGCGAAAGCGGCGTGACGCTGACGATCATCGATACCGCCGGCGGCATCAGCGCCGCAACGACATCGGCCATCCGTTACGCCGATCTGTGTTTGATCCCGCTTCGCCCAAGCGTCGCCGATGTCGAGGCGACCGCCTCGACGCTGCAAACCGCGCGCGCCTGGAACAAGCCGTTTGCTTTCATCCTCAACCAGACGCCGATTCGCGGTCAGCGCATCACCCATGCGACAACCTCGCTCGGCGATGAATCGGTGCTGGGGCTTACGGACGTGCTCGCTCAGCCCTTCATCGTGATGCGCAACGACCATCAGGACGCGTTGAGCGCGGGCCTAGCGGTCGGCGAATATGCGCCCGCCGGCAAATCGGCAGATGAAATTCGCGGCCTCTGGCGATGGGTCGAGACCAAATTGAACATCGGCGCGGCCGAGCAACCTGCCGTCGGTGAATTTGTCGCGGCGACGAGCATCGACCCTTCGATATTCTTGCAGGCGCCCGCCGATACCGCGGCACCGGTTTCCTGGAGCGGCCTCTAACAAAGAGCGGGAGAGCATCGCTTTTCCCGCTTTGTCAGGATTGCGCGGCAAATCAAGGACGCTTCGTCTCAGCACGCGCCGCCCTGAAGATGGTTTTTGCCGTTCGATCAAAGCGGACCTTGACGGCGCGCCCGCCAGCTTTCGCGGGTTACTTTCCAATGCTCCGCTTGCGATTGACCATTATGGTGCGAAAGCGCGATGTAGCCGGCAAATTCGGCGTCCGTCTTTTGTTTGACCCGGCGTGAGGCCACGTTGGAAACGACGTTACAGACGTAAAAACTTTCGACCCCCAGCGTGTCAAAAGCAAAGTCATTCACCGAATCGATGGCCTCGGTCATCAGGCCTTGATTCCAATAAGGCTCCGCCAGCCAAAATCCGCGGTTGCCCACGGGTTCGCCGAGCCACGGACGAAAATGGATGTTGCCGATGGCCTGTCCATCGCCGGATCGCAACACCAGAACCCATTGATAGATTTCCTCGCCCGCGGCGATTTTCCCCAACTGCTCCCTGACAAAGGTTTCGGCGCCGTCGTCCGGGTAAGGCCAAGGCACGATCGACGCCAGATTCTGAATGATGTTCCAGTTGTTGAAATGGTGCTGAATCGCTGGCGCATCCGACAACGCCAGCGGCCGGAGAGTGAGCCGCTTTGTCTGAATGGTCGGCGTGACAATCAACTCTTTACCCAAGCGATTGATGTGAGGGGATCAAGCCACCCAAAAATTATTTCTGACACTTTGGACACCAGAAAGTCGATCGTCCGTTCTGGACAAAACGGCGCACGATTCCACCGCAGCCTTGGGTCTGGCATTTTTCGCCCTCGCGGTCATAGACCTGAAATGAATGCTGAAAATAGCCGAGTTCGCCCGAGGTCTGGCGATGATCCCTGAGCGAGGAACCGCCCGCTTTGATCGCCTGATGGAGCACGGCGTAAATGGCCTCCACCAACCGCCTGGCATGATCGGTCGGCCCCCCCTTTTTGGTCGAGAGCGTCACGGCCAATCTTCGCGGCGACAGATGCGCGCGAAACAGCGCTTCACATACATAGATATTGCCAAGCCCCGCGACCACGCGCTGGTCGAGCAACGCCGCCTTCAGGCTGGTTTTCTTGTTGAGGCATGAGCGCGCCAGCATATCGGCATCGAATGTATTGCCGAGCGGCTCCGGACCAAGGCCTTTCAGCAAAGGCTCCTCCTCGATCGCGTCCCGCGCAATGACCTTCATATAGCCGAAGCGGCGCGGATCGTTGAAGACGATCTCCGCTCCTCCCGACATGTGAAACACGACATGATCGTGATCGCGATTTTCTCCGCGCGGATGATGAAACCGGCCCTGAATCTGGTCCTCGTCCATGACGAGGCGGAAAGACCCGGACATGCCCAGATGCATCAGAAGCACGTCGCCGGAGGCCAGATCGGCCATCAGATATTTGGCGCGGCGGCCAAGGCCGGTCACCGTCTGGCCTTCGAGGCGCGTGACAAAATCCTTCTGGAATGGAAACCGCAGGTCTTTGCGCCGGGTTTCGACCTTCACAATTCTGGCCCCTTCCATGGCCGGTTGCAGGCCGCGGCGGACGGTCTCGACTTCAGGTAATTCAGGCATAGGTCGTGTTCACCTTGAAAGGCTAACGTGATAGCCCCATCGGAACTGCCGCGCTATGGTGAGTGCATGAACCAACCGGACAAAACCACGCATTTCGGCTTCAGGGACGTGCCCCTGGGCGACAAGCAGACGATGGTGAATGACGTGTTTCACAGCGTGGCGCGGCGCTACGACCTGATGAACGATTTGATGTCGGCCGGACTGCATCGCCTCTGGAAGGAATGGATGGTCGGCGCGCTCAACCCGCCGCGCTCGGAAGCCCCCTTTGCGTTGCTCGATGTCGCCGGCGGCACCGGCGATATCGCGTTCCGCGCCGCCCACGCGGCGGGGCCGGGCTTCAAAGCCACCGTATGCGACATCAATTCCGACATGCTGGCGGTGGGCCGTGAACGCGCCGCCGCGCGACGGCTTGACGGGCAGGTGTCGTTTGTCGAAGGCAATGCCGAGGCGCTTGCATTTCCGGCCCATACGTTCGACGCCTATACCATCGCCTTCGGCATCCGCAATGTGCCGCGAATCGACCACGCGCTTCGCGAGGCCTTCCGGGTGTTGCGGCCGGGCGGGCGATTCCTATGCCTCGAATTTTCCAGCGTCGATGTGCCGGGACTTGATCGAATATACGATCTGTTTTCGTTCAAGGTGATCCCGCCGCTCGGCCGCGCGATAACCGGCGATGCCGAGTCTTACCAATATCTGGTGGAGTCGATCCGCCAATTTCCAAAACCCGGCGCCTTTGCCGAAATGATCGGCGATACCGGCTTTTCTCGCGTGAGCTGGCAGAGTTTCTCGGGCGGCATCGTGGCACTGCATTCGGGCTGGCGTCTGTGATTTCCGCGACCTTCCACATCGCGCGGATCGCCCGCGCCGCGCTCGTATTCGCGCGTGAGGGGGTTTTCGGCGCCGTCGATCCGTCTTTGGTGCCGCCATCCGGACAATTGGCGCTCCGGCTTGCGAGAATCCTCGAACGAAGCGGCGCCAAATCGGGACCGCGGTTGTCGCGCGCGCTGACCCGGCTTGGACCGGCCTATCTCAAGCTCGGACAATTTCTCGCCACCCGGCCCGACGTGGTCGGCGTCATCCTGGCGCGCGACCTCGAAAGCCTGCAGGACCGCCTGCCGCCCTTTCCGCAAGCCGAAGCCGAGGCCGTGATCGCAGCCTCGCTCGAACGCCCCCTTGCGCAGGCTTTTGCCAATCTCGGCCCAGCGGTCGCCGCCGCCTCGATCGCGCAGGTCCATCGCGGCGAAATCAATCGCAACGGCGACCGCCACACGGTGGCCGTCAAAGTGCTGCGGCCCGATGTGGCGGCGCGTTTCCGTCGCGACCTCACCGATTTCTTTTTTGTCGCCCATCAGGCCGAAATCTATTCGGCGGAAGCGCGACGGCTGCGGCTCGTCGAAGTCATCAACACGATGTCGCGCTCGGTCGCCATGGAGATGGACCTTCGCCTCGAGGCGGCGGCGATGTCGGAAATGGCGGAGAATACCGGCGACGATCCGGATTTTCGGGTGCCGACGGTCGATTGGGATCGGACCACCCATAACGTCCTGACCATGGAATGGATCGACGGCATCGCGCTCTCCGATCACGCCCGGCTTGAACAATCGCGGGTCGATTTACCGGACCTCGGCCGCAAGGTGATTCAGAGCTTTCTGCGTCACGCGCTGCGCGACGGCTTTTTTCATGCCGACATGCATCCCGGCAATTTGTTTCTCGACAAGGAAGGCCGGCTTGTCGCGGTGGATTTCGGCATCATGGGCCGGCTCGGGCTGAAGGAGCGGCGCTTTCTCGCCGAAATCTTGTTGGGTTTCATCACCCGCGACTATCGGCGGGTGGCCGAGGTGCATTTCGAGGCGGGTTACGTGCCTTCGCACCATTCGGTGGACAATTTCGCGCAAGCCATCCGCGCCATTGGCGAGCCGATCCATAACCGCACCGCCGAGGAAATCTCGATGGCGAAGCTATTGACCTTGCTTTTGGAGGTCACCGGCCTGTTCGACATGCGCACCCGACCCGAATTGATCCTGTTGCAAAAGACCATGGTGGTGGTGGAAGGCGTCGCCCGCGGCTTCGACCCAAAGCTCGATATTTGGAAAGTCGCAGATCCCGTCGTGCGCGAATGGATCGAGCGCAATTTAGGCCCGGTCGGACGCATTCAAGGCGCGCTGTCCGGCACCGGCGAACTCGGCCGCGTGGCTGCAAGCCTGCCGATGCTCGCCACGCGGGCCGTAACCTTGCTTGAGCAGCTTGAGACCATGACGCGGGAAGGGGTGGCCTTGTCGCCGGAGACGCTGGCGGCGATGGGACGCAATGAGGGGCGCAAAAACCGTTGGCGGGCGATTCCGCTTTGGGTCATCGCGGTGGCCTTTATCGGAATTTTATGGGCGGTGTTGCAGATTTGATTGCATTGCAATCGATCTATGATATCATTGCTGTCATAACTTCGGTGGGGGGTTAACCATCGCCAGCCTGACAATCCGGAAACTGGACGACGCGATCCGCGATGCTCTGCGGCTCCGCGCCGCGCGGAACGGCCGCTCGGTCGAGGACGAGGTTCGGGTGATCTTGCGGGAGGCCTCGCAGGAGGGACCTTCCATGGCGCCCCGTGCCCCTTTATTGGCCCCGTCGGCGCCTTCCTCTCCCCGGCCCAACCCAGGCTTGGCGCGCGTCACTTTGATCATCGGTGGCGGCATTGCCGCCTACAAGGCGCTCGACCTGATCCGGCGGCTGAAGGAGCGGCAGTTTCAAGTCCGTTGCGTTCTGACCAAAGCCGCGCAGCATTTCGTCACACCCTTGAGCGCAAGCGCGCTCTCCCATGAGCGCTGCTACACGGACCTGTTCGATCCCGAGAGCGAATTCGACGCCGGCCATATCCGCCTGGCGCGCGAGGCCGACCTGATCGTGGTGGCGCCGGCCACGGCCGACCTGATCGCCAAAATGGCGCATGGCACAGCCGATGATCTCGCCAGCGCGATCCTGCTGGCGTCACACGTGCCGATTTTGCTGGCGCCGGCGATGAACCCGCTGATGTGGAACAATGCCGCGACCAGGCGCAATGTCGCGACGCTTCAGCGCGACGGCCTTATCATGATCGGACCTCATGCGGGCGAGATGGCCGAAGCGGGCGAGGCCGGCGTGGGGCGAATGGCCGAGCCCCTGGAAATCGCGGCCGCCGCCGAGCGCTTGCTGCGGCCGCCACAACCAAAACCGCTGAAAGGCCGGCGCGTTCTGATCACGGCGGGACCGACGCATGAGCCGATCGACCCCGTGCGCTACATCGCCAACCGCTCGTCGGGCAAGCAAGGCTTTGCCATCGCCGCCGCCGCGCAGGCCGCGGGCGCGGACGTCACCTTGATCTCAGGTCCGGTCGAATTGGAAAATCCGTCCGATGTCGCCGTGATCCCGGTGGAATCGGCGCGTGACATGCTGGCCCGGGTGGAGGCCGCGCTGCCCGCGGACATCGCGATCTTTGCCGCGGCCGTTGCCGATTGGCGCGTCGCGCATGAGGGCGAGCAAAAATTGAAAAAGACCTCGGCCGGCATGCCGCCGCTCCAGCTGGTGGAAAACCCGGACATTCTGGCGACGATCGCGCACCGGCTGGACCGGCGACCGCTGCTCGTCATTGGCTTTGCGGCGGAAACCGAACATCTGATCGAAAATGCCAAGACGAAGCTCGCGCGCAAAGGCTGCGATTGGATCGTCGCCAATGATGTCTCGCCAGGGACCGGCGTGATGGGCGGCGACCGCAACACGGTCCATTTGCTGACCCGCCATGGCAAAGACATCGATGTCGATTCCTGGCCGGTCATGACCAAGGAGGAGGTCGCAAGCGCGCTGATCGCGCGCATCGCCAGCGCGATGAATACGGAAGCGCCGTCGTGAGTGGCGGCATGACCATCGAAATCCGGCTCTTGCCGCATGCCGAAGGCATGGCGCTGCCGGCCTATCAAAGCGCCCAGGCGGCCGGCCTCGATTTGCGCGCCGCGGTTCCAGAAGATGCGCCGGTCGTCCTCGCGCCGGGAAAATACGCGCTCATCTCCACAGGTCTTGCGATCGCGCTTCCTGCGGGCTTTGAAGCTCAAATTCGCCCACGCTCGGGCCTTGCCGCCAAGCATGGCGTCACGGTTCTTAACGCGCCCGGCACGGTGGATGCGGATTATCGCGGCGAAATCAGCGTGCTTCTGATCAATCATGGCGAGGCGCCGTTCGCGATTCGGCATGGCGAGCGAATCGCGCAGATGGTGATTGCGGCGGTCACCCGCGCCGAACTCACGGCCGTCGTCCAATTATCGGTAACGGCGCGCGGAGATGGCGGCTTTGGTTCAACCGGCCGATAGAACCGGCTCCGCTTTCCCGAAGCTTACCGAAAAACGATCTTTCATCCCGCATTTTTTGGCAGCGCGATTCACGTTCACGGTCTGGACTCTTACCGGCTCTATCCGCTTGGCGATATTGTCTCTTGATTCGCGCACGGTGGGGGACCGCCGGGCCGGAGAGTCGTGCGGTTTGGGGCAGGTCATGTCAGGCGTAATCACGGTGATGCGTCGGACGTTGCTGTCGTGCGCTTTTCGCGCGCGAGGCCGACCTTTTGCCGTTGGAACCTTGGCCGGCGTAGCCGAATTCGGCCTGACCCCGCCGGCCCATGCCGCCGAACCACCGTTTTTACAAAGCATCACCGCCTTTATCGGTTTGAACCACCAGGAATTTGCCGCGCTGACGACCGCGCTCTCCTTGCTCGGCTTTTCGGTGGTCGCCGCCATTCTCTTGATGCGAACGCGGCTGCGCGCGGCGGGAAACGAGGTCCGGCTGCGGGGCGAAATTCAAGGGCTGCAACACGAGACCGACCGCTACCGTGCGCTCCTGTTCGCCGAACCCCAAATTCTGATCGCCTGGCCCGCAGGTGACCATCCGCCAGATATCAGCGGCGATGTTTCACTTCTTACCGCCCAGATTACCCCCCAGGATTCGCCGCAACGCATTCTCGCCTTCGGAACCTGGCTGCCGCCAGAGCCAGCGGTGCAATTGGATCACGCCATCGACACTTTGCGCGACAAGGGCGAGGGATTTTTGCTCAATTTGACCGCGTCAAACGGGAACGCGGTCGAGATTCTCGGCCGCGCCATTGGCGGCCAGGCCATTGTTCGGATTCGCGAACTTTCAGGTGTTCGCCGCGAACTGGCGGAAATCAATCTCCGCTACCGGGCGCTGCTGCAAGAAACCGAAATGCTTCGGGGCTTTGCCGAGAAAGCCCCTTGGCCGATATGGACCAAACGCGCCGAAGGCGGCCTGCTCTATGTCAACAACGCCTATGCGCAGGCGAGCGAAGCCGCCAATGTCAGCGATGCCCTCGAACGCAATTTGGAACTGCTCGACAGCGGCGATCGAAGCAACATGGAACGTACCTTGACCAGCACGGCCGCCTTCACCGGGCGGTTGCCGATCGTGGTCGGCGGCCAACGGCGCATGTATGACGTTCACGCGCTCAATGTCGGCGGCGGCAGCGTGGGCATCGCGATCGACGCCTGCGAAGCCACCGAGCTGCGGGCCGCGTTGAATCGCATGGCGGAGGCCCATCGCCGCACCCTCGATCAACTATCGTCAGGTGTTGCGATTTTCGACAGCCGACGGCGGCTTGCCTTCTACAACGACTCCTATCGCCGTCTGTGGGACCTCGAGCGGACGTTCCTCGACGGCAATCCCGACGATTCGAGCGTGCTCGATCGGCTCCGCGCCGCGCGCAAATTGCCGGAGCAGCCGGATTTCCGGGCCTGGAAAGCCAAATTGCATGAGGCCTACCGCGCCGTCGAAACCGCGCAGGACACCTGGTATTTGCCTAACGGCCGCGCGCTGAGTGTCGTCACCACGCCCAATCCCGAAGGCGGCGTCACCTATCTGTTCGACGATGTGACGGAAAGTCTCGATTTGGCGCGGCGGTTCGACGGGTTGATCCGCGTGCAGCGCGAGACGCTCGACAACCTTGCCGAGGCGGTCGCCGTGTTCGGCAGCAACGGCCGCGCGCGGCTCTTCAACCCCGCCTTCGCCAGCATGTGGAAGCTATCGGCGGAAGCGCTCGGCGAACAACCCCATATCGAGACGGTCGAGGGCTGGTGTAAACCTCTGTTCGACGACGAGGCGACCTGGCGTATCATTCGTGAGGCGATTACGCGGATCGAAAATCGGGCCACGGTGCCGCTGAAACTCGAACGCAAGGATGGCAGTGTGCTCGTCTGCATGACCATGCCGCTTCCCGACGGCGCCACCATGCTGACCTTCCAGGACATCACCGACACCGAAAATGTCGAGCGGGCGCTGCGCGAGCGCAACGAGGCGTTGGAAACCGCCGACCAGATGAAGGTCGATTTCGTTCACCACGTCTCCTACGAATTGCGCTCGCCATTGACCACGATCATCGGATTTGCCCATCTGTTGAACGATCCGGCGACAGGGCCGCTGGTGGCCAAACAGGCCGAATACCTCAACTACATCACGGCCTCGACCAATTCGCTGTTCGCCCTGATCAACAATATTCTGGATCTCGCCAGCATCGATGCCGGCGCGATGACTCTCGACATCGGTCCTGTGGATATTCGTAAAGCCATCGACAACGCCGCGGAGGGAATTCAGGATCGGATTACCCTCGATCACATCGAGCTTACGATCGAGGTCGATCCGAATATCGGAACCTTTGTCGCCGATGGCGGCCGCGTGGTGCAGGTGCTCTACAATCTTCTCGCCAACGCCGTCGGCTTTTCGCCCCCGGAGTCGACGATCACGCTGAGCGCCAAACGCACCGAGCATCATGTCGTGTTCGCCGTGACCGATCGCGGTCCCGGCATTCCGCCCGAGGTCAAGGACAAGGTTTTCGACTGGTTCGAGAGCCATTCCAACGGATCGCGGCACCGCGGCGCCGGACTCGGCTTACCGCTGGTGAAATCCTTCGTGGAGCTGCATGGAGGCCGGGTGCGCGTCGATTCGATCCTGGGCAGGGGAACGACCGTCACCTGCGACTTTCCGATCGACCGGGCGGCGCATCGCAGCGCCGCCGAATGACGGGCCTTTCGACCTTCACGCTGGCGCTTGCGAACGAGACCGTGACCGCAAACCTGATGGCCGATCTGGCCCTGTTGATCGCTCCCGGCGACGTCATCACGCTTTCCGGCGACCTTGGCGCGGGCAAAACCGCCGCCGCGCGTGCCTTGATCCGTTACCTCGCCGACGATCCCGAAACCGAGGTTCCAAGTCCGACCTTCACCTTGGCCCAAAGCTATGAGCTGCCTTCCTGGCCGCTTGTTCATGCCGACCTTTACCGCATCAATGATGCGACGGAGCTTGAGGAAATCGGCTTGTCGCCCTTACCGGAGGGCGTCGTCGCGCTGATCGAATGGCCGGAACGCGCGCCCGAGGCACTGCCGGCGGACAGGATCGATATTGCCTTAAGCCATCGCCCAGCGCTCGGATCGACGGCGCGCGCCGCCGTGATCACCGGATACGGAAAGGCCGCCGCGCAAGTCGAAAGGCTCCAGACGCTGCGGCAATTTCTCGAGCGCGCCGGCTTTATCGATGCAAAACGCCAGCGCATGGCCGGCGATGCCTCGACGCGTTCCTATGCGCGATTGTTCCTGGACAATGACCCCGTCATTTTGATGAACGCTCCGCGACGGCCCGACGGCCCGGCGATCTATGACGGAAAATCCTATAGCGCCGCGGTGCATCTGGCCGAAGATGTCAGGCCGTTCGTCGCGATCGCCCATGGTTTGCGCGAGCACGGCTTTTCCGCGCCCGCCATTCATCACACCGACCTCGATGCCGGCTTTCTGATAACGGAAGATTTCGGCAAGGAAAGTTTTGTCGAAGGCGAGCCGCCGCATCCGATCGCCGAGCGCTACGAGGCCGCGGTCGACGTACTCGCGGCCTTGCACCGCGATCCGCTTCCCGAAACCCTGCCGCTTGCGCCGCAAATCGCTTACACGATTCCTGCTTTCGACATCGACGCGATGATGGTCGAAATCGGGCTGATGCTCGAATGGTATCTGCCCGATCGCGGCGCCGAACTCGGCGAAGCACAGCGCGGCGAATTTGTCACGCAATGGCGCGACCTGTTGGGCAAGCTATCGGCGGCGCCCAAAAGCTGGACGCTGCGCGATTTTCACTCTCCCAATTTGATCTGGCTTGCCGAACGATCCGGGATTTCGCAAGTCGGCGTGATCGATTTTCAGGACGCCGTGCTGGGGCCGACCGCCTATGACCTCGTCTCGCTCTTGCAGGATGCGCGGATCGACATTCCCGAGCCGATCGAGCTGGCGCTGCTGACCCGATACATCAAGGCCAGGCACACCGCCGACACCGGCTTTGACCCTGCGGGTTTTGCCGAGACCTATGCCGTGATGTCGGCGCAACGTAACACCCGCCTCCTCGGCACCTTTGCGCGGCTCAACCGGCGCGACGGCAAGCCGCAATATTTGCGCCATCAGCCGCGAATCTGGACCTATTTGACCCGCTCGCTGGCGCATCCCGCGCTTTCGAGCCTTCAGGGGTGGTACGCCACCCATGTGCCGCCGCCGGATACCTGATTTACCGGTTATTAGCCGTCTTCCTCCTAGGATGGGACGAAGCTCTGCTCGGAAGGCGGTCCGGAAAGCCGCAGGGTCCGCCTTTCCGGACCGATCACATTCGAACCAGTGGCGGAACCGACGAGAGCGATTTCGAGCGAATGGCGAATTGAATGCGGTTCGCGCGCAGAAAACGCGCCAAACAACGTTCCGGAAACTTCTGATTCAGTCGGAACCGATGATGGTCTAGAAGACGAGGTGCAACGTGGTAAGCGAGCGGCGTAAAGGGGAACGCGTGATCTTCGAGCGCGGCTTCTCCGCGCATATGATGGGCATCGACGGTACCTGGCG
The DNA here is from genome assembly GCA_035295025.1 of Bradyrhizobium sp. Lineage (GTDB taxonomy): Bacteria > Pseudomonadota > Alphaproteobacteria > Rhizobiales > Xanthobacteraceae > Bradyrhizobium. Next base: position 6,545 of record DATGJS010000180.1, on the reverse strand, counting down.
GCGCGATTGCGTCATGGAAGATGTTTCCGAGACCGGCGCCAAACTCACCATCGAGGGCTCGGTCGAGGGTTTGCATCTGAAGGAGTTCTTTTTGCTGCTGTCATCGACCGGCCTCGCCTATCGCCGCTGCGAACTGGCATGGGTGAATGGCGACCAGATCGGGGTCAATTTTCTCAAAACAGGCGACAAAAAGAAGAAGGCGCGCCGCAACGCCGACGCCTAAGCTAAGCCGCGCCGGCGGCGGGCTGGTCTCGTCGCCTTTGAAGCCCGTCTTACCGCCGTCATATCAACCGACTATGGCGGCCAGAGCCGTGGTGCTTCGCGCGAATCGCCATGGTATGATTCTCGCGTTTGTTCCGCTTCGCGTCGTGGCGACCGGGACGATCCCCGTTCGAAAGCCGCCCGGAAATGTCCGTCAAACCCGACAAAGCCATGGTTCTCGCCGCCGGTCTCGGCTTGCGGATGCGCCCTTTGACGGAGCGGCTACCGAAACCGCTGGTCAAGGTGGCCGGCCGTGCGCTACTCGATCATATGCTCGACAAGCTCGGCGATTTCGGCGTGTCCGAGGCGGTCGTCAACGTCCATTATCTGCCGGACCAGATCATCGATCACGTCGCGGGACGCACACAGCCCCATGTGACCATTTCAGACGAGCGAGATCGGGTGCTTGGAACCGGCGGCGGCGTGGTCAAGGCGCTGCCTTTGCTTGGCAAGGCGCCTTTCTTTCATGTCAATGCCGACACGCTCTGGATCGACGGCGTCAAGCCCAATTTGACGCGGCTTGCGGAGACCTTCGATCCCGCGCGCATGGACATGCTGCTGCTGATGGCCCCCACCGCTGGCAGCATCGGATATGACGGCAATGGCGATTACGCGATGCTGCCCGATGGCGCCTTGCGCAAGCGGAGGGAACATCAGGTCGTTCCCTTCGTCTATGCGGGCGCGGCGATCATCGCGCCCACCGTGTTCGCAGCCGCGCCGGACGGTGAATTTTCGCTGACCAAAATCTTCGATGCGGCCAACGAACAAGAGCGGCTGTTCGGGCTGCGGCTCGACGGCACCTGGATGCATGTCGGAACGCCGGATGCGGTCGGCGCCGCCGAAGAGGCCTTTCTCGAAAGCGTGGCGTAAGAACAGCCATGCCATCTTGCCACGTCCCAGATTCGCGCCGCAAATAGGCCCATGCCATGATGCATCCTGATCTCGAATCAGGCTGTCCATGCGCGTCTTCAGCGTTCCCCCTTCCGTCCCATTCCTGCGCACACTCGTCGCTGCCCTGATCGACGGCCGCTTGATCGAAGGTTTTACGGCGCGCCGCCAACCGGAAAGGCTGGCGCAAGCAACCCTCTATCTGCCGACCCGGCGCGCCGGACGCTTGGTGCGGGAAGTGTTCTTGCAAGAACTCGGCACACAAGCCGTGCTGCTGCCCCGCATCGTCGCGCTCGGCGATATTGACGAAGACGAATTGGCCTTTGCCGAGGAGAGCTCCTCCTATGGCGGGCCGGCCGCGATCGAACTTCCGCCAGGGCTCGGCGAATTGGAACGCCGGCTGACCCTGGCGCGGCTGGTGGCCATGTGGGCCAAGAGCCCGGTTTCGGCGCCGCTTGTGGTCGGCGGTCCCGCCTCGACGCTGGTCTTGGCCGGCGATCTCGCGCAGCTGATGGACGACATGGTCACCCGCGGTGTCGGATGGGACGCCCTTGATGGTTTGGTGCCGGATGCGTTCGATCGCTACTGGCAGTATTCCCTGGAATTCCTGCACATCGCGCGCCAGGCATGGCCGGCGCATCTGGCCGAAATCAAGAAAATGGAGCCGGCGGCAAGGCGCGACCTTTTGATCGCCGCCGAGGCCCAACGTCTGGCCGCCCACCACGCCGGCCCGGTGATCGCGGCGGGTTCGACCGGATCGATGCCGGCGACCGCCAAATTCCTTCACGTCATCGCCCAGCTTCCGCAAGGCGCGGTCGTGCTGCCAGGATTGGATACCGATCTCGACGACGAGGCCTGGCAAATGATCGGCGGGGTCCGCGACGCGGAAGGAAAATTCACCACGCCGCCATCGTCCAATCACCCGCAATATGCGATGCAGGCGCTTCTGCAGCGTTTGGCGATCAACCGCGGCGACGTCGAAATCCTCGCCTCCCCGGCGCCAAGCGGGCGAGACGTTCTCATCTCCGAGGCGATGCGGCCCTCGAACGCCACCGCGCGCTGGCAACACCGCCTGGCCGAGCCTGATATTGCCGAAAAGATTTCACGCGGCATGACCGAGCTTGCCGTGATCGAGGCGGAAAATCTCGAATCGGAAGCGCTTTCGATCGCGGTCGCGATGCGCGAGGCCCATCACCTCGGCAAATCAGCCGCGCTGGTGACGCCCGATCGCGCGCTGGCACGGCGCGTGACCGCAGCCCTCTCCCGTTGGAATCTGGCATTCGACGATTCCGGCGGCGAGGCGTTGATGGACACGTCAGCGGGGATTTTCGCGCGGCTTGTGGCGGAAACGGCGGCCAAGCAGCTTGAGCCGCCGACGCTGCTCGCATTGTTGAAGCATCCGCTGTGCCGGCTCGGCGCGGCCTTTGGCGCCTTTTCCGGCGCCCTCGCGACGCTGGAGCTGGCGCTGTTGCGCGGCACGCGGCCCCAAGGCGGAAGCAAAGGTCTCACCCATGACTTCGCCCAATTCAGGCACGAGCTGACGCGGTGGCGCAGAGGCGACACCTCGTCGCTGCATGAAGCCGAATTGCGAACCAGATTAAGCCATGAGGAACTCGACGCCGCGGAAGATTTGATGTCGCGCTTGACGCACGCGCTGGCGCCGCTCGAAAGTCTCGCCCCCTCCAAGCCTTTTGATTTCATCGAGCTCGCCGACCGCCATCGCGAGGTGCTGATCGCTTTGTCGCGCGACGAAGATGGCGCGGCTTTGGCATTTGAGGACACGGCGGGGTCGGCGCTGGTGGCCGCCTTCGACGACATGCTCGGCACAAGCGGTCCGAGCGGCCTGGCCGTACAGCTTGCCGATTATCCGGAAGTATTTCAGACCGCCCTTGCCGATCGCATGGTACGCCGGCCCGACGCTTCGAATGTTCAACTCAAAATATACGGACCGCTGGAGGCCCGCCTCACGCAATCGGACCGCGTCATCATCGGCGGCTTGGTCGAAGGTGTCTGGCCGCCCGCGCCACGGATCGATCCGTGGCTCAGCCGGCCGATGCGGCACGAATTGGGCCTCGATTTGCCGGAGCGCCGCATCGGCCTTTCCGCGCATGACTTCGCCCAATTGCTTGGCGCGGGCGAAGTCATCCTCAGCCATGCCGCGAAAGTCGCCGGCGCGCCCTCCGTCGCCTCGCGCTTTCTGCACCGCTTGGAAGCGGTCGCCGGAGAGGAACGCTGGCAGGCCGCAAAACAAGCGGGCCGCCAATATGCGCGGTGGGCAAGCCTGCTCGATCATCCCATGAGAATCGAACCCGTCGCGCAGCCCGCGCCCAAGCCGCCGCGCGCGGCACGGCCGCTGAAAATGTCGGTGACCGCGATCGAGGATTGGTTGCGCGATCCCTACACGATTTACGCCCGATATATCCTGCGCCTCAACCCGCTCGATCCCGTCGATATGCCGTTGTCGGCGGCCGATCGCGGCTCGGCGATTCACGATGCGATCGGCGAATTTACCCAAACTTTTGCGGCATCGCTGCCCGACGATTCCGAAAGCGCGCTCCGCGCCATCGGCCGGAAATATTTCGCGCCGCTGATGGAGCGCCCCGAGGCCCGCGCGCTGTGGTGGCCGCGTTTTCTGCGCATCGCCACTTGGTTCGCCGGTTGGGAAACGGCGCGGCGAGCCGACCTCATCGCCATCGCGGCCGAAACTTATGGAGAAATTCAAATCCCGCTCGGCGATGAGCGTAGCTTTGTGCTGTCGGCGCGCGCCGACCGAATCGAACAGCGGGCCGATGGCACCTTTGCGATCCTCGATTACAAGACCGGTCAACCTCCGACCGGCAAACAGGTACGTATGGGGCTCTCGCCGCAACTCACCTTGGAGGCCGCGATTTTGCGCCAAGGCGGTTTTGCCTGCGCCCGCGCGCGCGCGTCGGTGAGCGATCTCATTTACGTGCGGCTCTCCGGCAACAATCCGCCCGGCGAAGAAAAGCCGTTGGAATTGAAAATCAAGCCGAGCGATATGCCGCAATCGCCCGATGAGGCGGCCGACTATGCGCGCACGCAGCTTGAGACCTTGATTCGCAAATTCGACGACGAGAAAGAACCTTACACCTCGCTCAATCTGTCGATGTGGGCCAACCGTTACGGCCGCTATGACGATCTTGCCCGCATCAAGGAGTGGTCGGCGGCGGGCGGCCTGGGAATCGAGGAATGGTGAAGCCGCCGCGCCAGATACCCGAAGCGGTGCGAGCCACCCAGGTGCGCGCCTCCGATCCGGCGGTATCCGCCTTTGTCTCGGCCAATGCCGGCTCGGGCAAGACCCATGTGCTGGTGCAAAGGGTGATTCGTCTTTTGCTCGAAGGCGTGCCGCCGGAAAAAATCCTCTGCGTCACCTTCACCAAAGCGGCGGCCGCCAACATGGCGGAGCGGGTATTTTCCACCCTTGGGCATTGGGTCACGCTCGACGACGCCGCGTTGGACGAGGCCATCGCCGCGATCGGCATCGCTCGCCCCGGCGTCAGGATTCGCACGACGGCGCGAAAATTGTTCGCCTGCGCGCTGGAGACGCCGGGTGGGCTGAAGGTGCAAACCATCCATGCCCTGTGCACGAGGCTGTTGCAGCAATTTCCATTTGAAGCCAACGTGCCGGCGCGCTTTACCGTGCTCGACGAGCGTGATCGGAACGAAATGATGGAGCGCGCCAATCTCAAGGTGTTGCTCGATGCTTCCCGTGACCCCGATAGCGCGCCGGGTCGGGCGCTCAATATCGCGATGGCGAGTGCCGCCGACATCACCTTCAAGGAAGTCATCCACGAGGCCTGCCTCAGCCGCGATCATTTCATGGCGTGGACCGATGCGGCCGGCAGCGTTGAGGAAGCAGTCGCGCAGATGGCGGCCGCGCTTGGCGTGCCCGCCGACGAACGTATCGAGACGATCGAGCGCGATATCGTCGATGGACCAAACCTGCCGCGCTCGCGCTGGGAGCAGATCGCAGCCGCGCTCGATCAAGGCAGCAAATCCGATACCGACCAGGGAAAGCGGCTTCGCGGGGCGCTTGGGCTCGCCGGCCCCGCGCAAGCGGACGCCTATCTCGGCGTCTTTCTCACCGACGAGCGCGCGCCGCGAAAAAGCGTCCTGACCAAAAAATTCGTCGACGGCCATCGCGGCATCGCCGCTCTATTCGAACTGGAAAGTCGGCGTCTGGGTCCGCTGATCGAACGGCGCCGCGCGGCCGTGCTGCGCGATCGAACGCGGGCGCTGTTGCATATCGCAACCGCGGTCGCCGCAAACTACCGGCGCGAGAAAACCGAACGCGGCCTGCTCGACTATGACGACTTAATCGACAAAACCCTTGCGATGCTCGATCGGGTCTCCTCCGGCTGGGTGCATTACAAGCTCGACCGCGGCGTCGATCATGTTCTGATCGACGAGGCGCAGGACACGAGCCCTCGGCAATGGGACATTCTAGCCCATCTCATCTCGGAATTTACCGCCGGTGAAGGCGCGCGCGATGGCGTCACCCGGACGATCTTTGCGGTCGGCGACGAGAAACAGTCGATCTTCTCGTTTCAAGGCGCCGCCCCGCATGAGTTCGACGCGCGGCGGCGGCAATTGCATCAAAAATTCACCGAGGCCGGGCTGAAATTCGATCCGGTCAATTTCATTTATTCGTTTCGCTCGGGGCGGACGATTCTGCAATCGGTCGATTTCGTGTTCCGCGATGAGGCGATCTATCGCAGCATCCATGCCGAAAGCACCTATCCGCTCCATGAAGCCCTGCCCGATGCCGGACCGAGCCTGATCGATCTCTGGGAATTGGAGGAGGCCGATAACAAAAAGGACATTGAGGGATGGCGCGCGCCCTTCGACGGCGTTTCCGCCACCAGCCCCGAGGTCAAGCTCGCGCGCCACATCCAGGCCGAAATCAAATCGCTGGTCGAAAGCGGAACCATGACCGGGCGCACCAGCGATCGCCGCCCGCTCCGTTACGGTGACATGCTGGTATTGGTGCGGCGGCGGGGCAGCACGTTCGACGCGGTGATCCAGGCGCTCAAGCACGCCAATATTCCCGTCGCCGGCGCCGATCGGCTGAAATTGACCGATCATATCGCGATCATCGACCTGATGAATCTCGCCGACGCGTTGTTGTTGCCACAAGACGATCTGGCGCTCGCGGTCGCACTCAAGAGTCCGCTGTTCGGCCTTGACGATGACGATCTGTTCAAACTGGCGTGGCAACGGCGCGGGTCGTTGCGGCACGCTTTAGCCCTTCATGCCGCCTGCGACGAAAAATTCGACAGCGCGCTGAAACGCCTGGAGGCTTGCGCGCGACACGCGGCGAGCGAAACCCCCTTTGCCTTCTATGCCTGGCTGTTGGGCGGCGATGGCGGGCGCAA
>DATGJS010000179.1:0-10559 GCA_035295025.1 Bradyrhizobium sp. | reverse complement strand
CGAACCCCGGCGTCCGCCTTTGGCGAGCGCGGCATCGGCCGCATCCGCCGCCTTGAGCGCCTCGTCCGCCTCGATGGTCATGAAGGCATTCAGATGAGGCTGCCACCGCGCGATCCGGTCGAGACAGGATTGCGTCACCTCGCGCGAGGAAACGCGCTTGTCCGCGATTGCGCCGGCGACCGCGGCAAGCGACATCAGGACCGGTTCGCCGCTCATCGGGGCACCTTCGCGGTCTGTATCGTGACAAACGTCGATGGCTCCAGATCGAACGGCAAGGTGCCGGCGATCGCGGCAAAACCGTCAAAGGCGGGGCCAATGGAATTGGCGACACGGTTGGCGATGTCGGTTTCGACCGGCACGCCGGCGACATTGGCGATGGCGTAAATCTCCTTGGCGGTGGGTTTTGTCATTTGATCTTTCCCCCTTGGTGTGGCGCGCCTGCGTGGCTGTGACCCGAACCCGGGATCACCATATAACAGGCGGCCTGATGGCCTAGTTTATCAAGCGCGGTGAGTTGAGGTGTCGCCTCGGCGCAGAGCGGCTCCGCGAACGGACAACGGGTGTGAAAGCGGCAACCCGCCGGCGGGTCGATCGGATTGGGCGGATCGCCCGAAATCGGCGGAATTTCCGTTCTGCGATCGGGATCGGAAGACGGCATCGCCGCCAAAAGCGCCCGCGTATAGGGATGCGCCGGAGAATCCCAAACCCGATCGACCGGCCCGAGCTCGACCACCTCGCCGAGATACATCACAAGCACGCGGTCGGAAATATAGCGCACGACGTTGAGATCGTGGCTGATGAAGAGATAAGTCAATTCGAATTCGCGCTTGAGATCGGCGAGCAGATTGAGCACCTGCGCCTCGACCGATTTATCGAGCGCCGAGACCGCTTCGTCGAGGATGACGAGCCGCGGCGACAACGCCAGCGCGCGCGCAATATTGACGCGCTGGCGCTGCCCACCGGAAATTTCATGCGGATATCGATTGGCAAAGACCTCCGGCCTCAAGCCGACCTTGCCGAGCAGCTCGCGGGCGAGCGCACGGGCCGCCGCTTCCGCCATGCCGTGCACCTTGGGGCCGAACGCGATCGATTCCTCGATCGTCAGGCGCGGATTGAGCGAGGCGTAACTGTCCTGAAACACCATCTGCATGCAACGGCGCAACTCGCGCAGCGACAGAGCTCCGCCGGCCTGCATGCCGTCATAGAGGATTTCGCCGGAATCGCGCGTCATCAGATGCATCAAAAGCCGCGCGGTGGTCGATTTGCCGCAACCGGATTCGCCGACGATGCCGAGGGTTTCGCCCTTGGCGATCGAGAACGACACGTCGTCAACGGCCCGCACCGTCTGGCGCGGGCTGAACAGGCCGCCGCGCACCGGGAAATGCTTGGTGAGACCGCTCACCTGAAGCAAAGGCTGCGCGGCGCCGCCACGATCCTCGATCGGCTTCAGCAGTTCGACCGATGGCGCGACTAGAGCATAATCCGTTCTGATGGAATCAGAACGGAGCTCTAGATTCTTATTTTGACGCGTTTTCTTCACGCGAACCGGTATCCACTTCGCTCGAAAACGCTCCAGGGTCATCGCATCAATTCCTGATGTCCATGGCGCTGCGCATGCCATCGCTGAGCAGGTTGAAACAAATGGACACCGCGAAAATCATGGCGCCCGGCAACGCCGCGACCCATGGGTTGATATAGATCGCCGTGCGCAGCGTATTGAGCATCAAGCCCCATTCCGGTTCCGGCGGCTTGGTTCCGAGGCCAAGGAAGGATAGTCCGGCGGCCAGAATCATCGACACCGAAATCAAGCCCGTGGCGTAGACGAAAATCGGACCCAGCACGTTACCCAACATATGCGCGCGCATGATGGTGAAAGGGCCGGCGCCCGAGGCCCGCGCGGCCTCGACAAAATCCATGTTCCGCACGCCCGTGGTGACGCTCTCAGATACGCGCGTGATCTGCGGCACAAAGACGATCGTCAGCGACACGATGGAATTGACGATACCACCTCCCAGCGCGCCCGAGATCGCGATCGCGAGCAATACGGACGGAAAGGCATAGAACACGTCGATCGTGCGCATGATCGCGGTATTGACCTTGCCGCCGACATAACCGGCGACAAGGCCGAGCGAGGTGCCGATCACGAAAGCGAGGATGACGGGAAGAATGCCGACGATCAGCGACAGCCGGCCGCCATAGATCAGCCGCGCCAGCATGTCGCGGCCGAGCTCGTCGGTGCCGAGCGGGTAACCTGGCGTGCCGATATGGCGCAGCCGCCGGATCATCGAGCCCTGATAGGGATCGGAAAGCCCGAGCAGCGGCGCGCAAATCGCCGATAGAAAGATCGCGATCAGAATGAGCGCGCAAGCCATGCTGATCTTGTCGCGGATGAGGCGGCGGCCGACGGTGGTCCAATAGCCGCGCGGCTTGCTTGTGCGAGGCGCTTGAAGGGCTATTTCCGCGATCGCGCTCATGGGCGAAACTCCACGCGACTAACTCCGCTTGATCCGTGGGTCGATCGCGGCCTGCGCGATATCGACCAGCAAATTGAGAATGACGAAGAACAACGCCAGCACGAGAATGGTGCCCTGGAGAAGCGGAAGATCGCGCTGGAAGATCGCGGAGTTGAGCAGCAAGCCCGAGCCCGGCCAGGAAAAAACGGTTTCGATCAGGATCGAGCCGCCGAGCATATAACCCAATTGGAGCCCCATCACCGCCATCGCGGTCGGCGCGGCGTTCTTGATGACGTGGCGGAAGACGCCCCTCTCGCGCAAGCCCTTGGCGCGCAAAGCTTCGACAAAATCCTGGCCGAGGATATCGCCGGTCAAGGCCCGCACGGTGCGGGTGACGATGCCCATCGGAATCACCGAAGTCGTAATCGCGGGCAGGATCAGATAGCGGATATGCTCCCAATCCCAGCTCCACGCGGTAGAGCCGCCGGGCCCCGCGCCGACCGCGGGCAGCCAACCAAGCTGCACCGAAAAGATGATCACCAGCACCATCCCGAGCCAGTAATGCGGCAGGGAGACCCCGGCAATCGCGATCGAGGTCGCGACCTTGTCGATCCAGCTATCACGGAAATAGCCAGCGATCAGGCCGAAGAACAGCCCCAGCGTAAATCCGATTCCGGCGGCCGCGATCGCCAGCATCACGGTGTTGCCGACCGCCCGTATGACTTCCGTCAACACCGGACGCCCGGTCGCGATGGAATTGCCGAGATCGCCATTGACGGCTTTCCACAGCCAGATGCCGAACTGCACCGGCAATGGGCGGTCAAAGCCGTAGGCGGCGCGCATTTGATCGGCCAGTTCCTGTGACGCATCGGCCGGCAGCACCGCGATCAAGGGATCGCCGGGGGTGATGTGGACCAGGAGAAAGCACACCAGCGCCACACTAAGGACGATCGGGATCACATAGACGATGCGGCGGGCAATGTAAGCGAGCACGGAATTACTTTCGGCTGGCGTGTATCCTGCGGCTCGTGACCGCAAAACCCTCCATTGTCATGGCCGGCATAAAGCCGGGCATGACAACGAATTCGTAAAGCCGCCGTTCACGGCACCATCGAGATCGGCGAGAAGTCGACAAACCAGCTTTTCGGCTGCACGAAGCCCTTGATCTTCGGGCTCATCGCGCGCGGCGCCACGTCGTGCGCGACATAGAGGAATGCCGCATCGTCAACGGAAGCCGCATGCAGTTCAGCGAGCGCGGCATCGCGCGCCGCCGGATCGAAACTCTGACGCGCCCGCGTCACCAGCTCGTCGAATTTCGGATTGTTGATGAAGCCCCAATTATTCGACACCGGCGGGGCCATCGAGGATTGCAGGAAGCGCACCATCGCGAAGAACGGGTCCATCGCCGCGTAAGTAACATTGGTGGCGTTGGCGCCGTTGGCGGAAGGATCCTTGACGCCGCGCCGCCAATTCGTGAACAGCGTGTTCCATTCGATGACGTCGAGCTGAACGTCGAAATAGCATTCGGCGAGCGCCTGCTGAAGATATTCGTTCATCGGCAAAGGCAGCATCTGCCCCGAACCCGACGCCGAGGTTTGAATTTTGACCGTCAGCTTCTTGTTCGGACCAAATCCCGCCTCCTGCATCAGCTTTTGCGCCGCCGGCTTGTCATATTTGATCTGGAAGGTCGGATGGCCGCGCCAGGGATGGCCCGGTTCGAAGGTGCCGGTCGCCGGCACCATGAGGCCCGCGAGCAAGCCGTCTCTGAGGCCTTCGCGATCGATGCACAGATTGGCGGCTTTGCGGACGCGGATGTCGTTCCAGGGCGAGCCTTCGACGCGCGAGAATTGCCACGGCCACACATGCGGCTCTTCATTGGAATAGATCACAAAGCCGCGCTGCTTGATTTCGGGCAACGCGTCCGGCGCCGGCGCCTCGACCCAATCGACCTGACCGGAGAGCAAGGCCGCGGTGCGGGCATTCGCCTCGGGCATCGGCAGCAGTACGATCTTATCGACCTTCGGAACGCGCGCGCTGTCCCAATACTCGCCGTTCTTCACGAGTTCGAGCCGCTCACGCGGCGTGAAGCTCGACATTTTCCACGGGCCGGTGCCCGAGGCATCCTTGGCAAAGGCGGCCCAAGCGGCCTGCGATCTGGCTTTTACATCCGCGCCCGACGCGGCCTCGAACAACTTCTGCCATTTCGCCGGACTTGCCATGAACAGATTGGTGAGATTGATGGGCAGGAAACTGTCCGGCTCCTTGGTGGTCAACTCCACCGTCATGTCGTCGATCTTGCGCGCGGACGCCAGCGTCGGCATCCGCGATGCGGTCACGCCGACCTGACTGGGATCGAATTGAACGGCGTCCTGTTTAAGGACTTTATCGACATTCCAGACTACGGCGTCGGCATTGAAGGGCGAGCCGTCATGAAATTTGACGCTCTTCCGAAGCTTGAACGTCCATTTCGTCTTGTCGGTCTCACTGACCGCCCATTCGGTCGCAAGGCCAGCAATCATCACGCTCGGTTTGTCGGCCGACGACAGGTCCCACAGCGTCAAGGCGTCATACATCGTGAGGCCGGTGAAACGATTGCCCTCAAAACCCTGGTCGGGCTGGCCGAGCGTGCGCGGAATATCGGCCGCGGTCATGCCGATTCGCAAAACGGTTTCGGCGGCCGCGATCGACGGCAGACCGACCCCCGCCACCCACGCGACGACCGCCGTCACGACCAGAGTCCGGCATCTTCCAGATTTCATGTTCCACATCGCGACAAACTCCCCTTGGACCTTCTCAGATGACCATTTTCTGGCGTGATCCGTGATATCACCCTGACACGTCCCTCTCGGACATAGTTATGCAACGGCTATGCCAACGCCAGCAACAGCTCTTCCAGCGACGGAATTGGCACCGAATTGTCCTATTTCGTCAACAGCGCAAAGGCACCGTTCCAATCCGCGGGCGGCGGATTCTGACCATAATTGAGAATGCGCGCCTCGTAGAGGCCATAGAGACGTTCGAGGGCATGCGCATCATCGGTCCGGCGGCCGCGATCGATCGACGCCAGCGCGCCTTCCCAATCGCGGCTGCGATAGCAGGCGAGCATCTCAATGGTCAGGTTGCGCAAACGTTGAAACGGCTCGGATTGGGCAACGTCTTCCCGACCTGCGATCGCATAGATCACTTCCGGCTCCTTCTTGCCCTTCACCATGATGAAGTCCAATTCGAGAATGGCGAATTGCTCCTTCACCGCGAGCGCCGTCCTGGAGCCGGCGATGATCGGAAAACCATATTCCTTGGATTGTCCTTCCAGACGCGAGGCCAGATTGACGCTGTCGCCGAGCACCGAATAGTCGAAACGCAGATTGGAGCCCATATTGCCGACGACGCAGAGGCCGGTGTTGAGGCCGACGCCGACATCGATCGGAATATAGCGATGACCGCCATCGTTGGCCTCGATCTCGCGCTGCTTATTGAGAGCCTCGATCTTCTCCAGCATGTCGAGCGCGGCATGGCAGGCGTTGATCTGATGGTCCTTGTCGTCGAGCGGCGCATTCCAGAACGCCATGATCGCATCGCCCATATATTTATCGATGGTGCCCTTTCGCGCCAGAATCGCATCGGTGAGCGGCGTCAGGAAACGATTCATCAGCGCGGTCAAGCCCTGCGGATCGCTCTTGTAGGATTCCGAAATCGTCGTAAAGCCGCGCACGTCGGAGAACATGATGGTCATCTCACGCTCCTCGCCGCCGAGCTTGAGCTTCTCTGGCGACTGCGCGAGCTGCTCGACCAGCGCCGGTGAAATATACTGGCTGAAGGCGGAGCGAATCTGACGGCGCTGGGCCTGCTCGCGCACGAAGCTTGCAAAAATCAGCGTCAGATAAATCGCGGTGGTCGACAACAACGGATAGGTGAAATCGATCAACAGCCGCTGCTGCTGGTAGAAATACCAGGAGGTGCCGATAAGCAGCGTCGCGAACAGGGCCCCCACCGCGACGAGCGTGACCGGACCGAAACTCGGCGCAAACGCAATGACCAGAATCCCGAGAACCAGCGCGCCGAGAAATTCGATCGCGATTCCGTAGTTCGGCTGCGCCAGCACCGCATGCGTCAGCGCGGCCTCCAATACCTGGGCATGCACCTCGACGCCCGGCATCGCCGCCGATACCGGCGTGGTCTTGATGTCGCTCAATCCGACCGCCGAGGTGCCGATCAGCACGAGCTTACCCTTGATCTTGTCGAGCGGCGCGGTCCCGTCGAGCACGCTTGCCGCCGAGACGTAGATCGAGGGGTCGTGAGGTGCGAAATGCACCCAGAACCGGCCGTTCTTGTCGGTCGGAATATCCAAACCCTTGACGGCGACGCTCTTGACCCCCGCCGGATCGTATTTGGCGAGGATGGTCGAGGTCCCCGAGATGACCCGAAGCATTTCCAGGCTGAGCGAGGGCATCATATTGCCCTGCGCAAGCAATATCATCGGCACGCGGCGGATGATGCCGTCGCGCTCGGGCACGATCGTGAGCAGGCCACGGCCCGCGGCGACTTTCTCCAGCGGTGGAATGTTGCACAACAGACCCGGAAATTCGAAGAAGCGCGGCTCGGCGCTCTCTTTCTCGCCAAGCGAGGCAAAGCCTGTGAACGGCAAGTCCTTGTCGATGTCCGAAATCACCGATTCAAGACCGGTTTCGCCGAGTACCACGCGCGTCCGCCTGAGGGCATCGGCCAGAACCTGGTCGTTGCTTGGCAATTCGCGGAGCCTGGCTCGGGTCGCCTCGTCCAGAGAGCGCATCGAATTGGCGGCGACGTCGGGGTTGAGCCGGTCGGGCTCGGCAAAAACCACGTCGAAGCCGATCGCGATGGCGCCGAGATTGGCGAGATTAACGACCATGTCCGCCAAATGCGTCCGCGGCCACGGCCACTGCCCCAGTCTCTTTAAGCTCGGCTCGTCGATATCGACGATGGTGACGGGCCGCAATGTCTTCACGCGGGGGTCGAAGCGCTGGTAAAAATCGAAAGTTCTAACGCGCAATTCCTCGATCGGCGCGAAGTCCGCAATGCGCAAGCCAGCGATGCCGATCAGCAAGACGAGACATATCAGCCGCGCAAAACCGACCTTTCGTTGCAGCCAATGGCGGATGCGCATCAAATGTCCCATACCGCCGACATGATCGCCGAACCGCTTTGGTCCGATATCGCCGGGCCCGACCTCCGCCTTTGCCTTCTCATGTCAAACCCGAAAAAATCCAAATCGCCATTCGAAAAATTAATGGAATGCGTTACATCTTGGACTCCCAAACCAACTCGTGCAAACTCTTTTTGGGCGGTGGCCGGACATGGGTAGAGACGATGCGAGAGCCGAATCCAAACGTGCCAATGCCGGATCCGCTGGCCGCCATTCGCGAACTTCTCCGCACCGGGAAAACCGATGAGGCCATCGTCAGCTTGAGCGCGATCCATATCGCGCGGCCGGACGACATCACAGTCCGGGAATTGCTGTTCGATGCCTTCTTCGAGAAGCGCGAATGGGCGCCTGCATTGGCGCTGATCGAGGCGCTGGTTCGCCAGCGGCCCGGCCTTGCCTCTCTGGAAAAAGCCTTGATCGCGACGCTCTCGAACATGAAGCGCTACGACGAAGCCATCATCCAAGCCGAGCAATATGTCGAGCGGCATGGCGACGATCTGGCGATGCTTGACACGCTCAAGGTCGCGTATTTTTACACCGGAAGGCTCGATGATGCGGTTCGCTACGGCCAACGCGCGCTCGAATTGCGGGACGAGGAGGCCCGCCGCTACGCGCAGCCAATGGCCAATCCGCAAACGCCCCCCGCGGGACACAACGTCATTTCATATTCGCTATGGGGCACCGCGCCATTTTACGCCTACGGCGCCATGATCAACCTGGTGTTGGCCCGCACGATCTATCCCGCCTGGCGCTGCCGCTTTTACGTCGCAAGCGATGTGCCGACGGCGTGCGTGGCCTTCCTGCGCGACAATGGCGCGGAGGTGCGCAACATGGAAGATGAATATCCCGCCGTCGGGCTGTTTCAACGCTTCCTGGTGATGAACGACCCGTCGGTCAGCCGCTTTCTCGTGCGCGACTGCGACGCCCGCCTGTCTCGAGCCGAAGCGGGCCTCGTGCAGCAATGGATCGACAGCGGCAAGCCTTTCCACGTCGTGCGCGATCATGTTCTCCACAATGAATTGATGATCGGTTGCACCTGGGCCGGCCGCACCGATTGCGGCATCGATATCGTCGAGCTGATGCGGCGCTATTTCAGCCATACCGGCGGGCCGACGGCGCGCTACGGCCATGATCAGCGCATGCTCGGCCTGTTGTTGTGGCCGATCATTCGCGAACACTGTCTGGTGCATGACAAATATTACCGGCTGTCGGGAACCGATACGATCCCGCTCCCCGAGCCCAGCCATTTCGGGGCTGGACATCAAAACATCGACGCCGTGCTCCATGAGGCCGAGAGCCTCGGAATTCCCAGGGTGCTGTAGTTGGGCGCATCTCCATCGCTGTCACGCCCGGCTTGACCGGGCGATGACAGTATCATTGGTCTCGCTCGCCCTACACGAAATGGAAATCAGCGGCGTGCAGTTGCGCCTTGGCGACGCCGTTCAACGTGACGCTGTCATGGGCATCGATCGCGATGACCGTGTTGCCGTGACCGTCATCATGCGCGGCGTTCAAGGCGGCTTGCGCATTCGCAAAGATCGAACTGTTGAACTGAAGCACATCGGAAGCCGGGTGGAAATCCGTCACCTTGGATTGACCGACCGCGGCAAAATTAAAGACGAAAGTATCGCTTATGGCAGCGCCCGTCAGCGTTTGATTCGCCGCGCTCGCCACAATCGTACCGGCCGCGGGGAGAGCCGGATCATGGGCGGTGACGCCGCCGACGCTTGTATTGGTCGCGGGCGGATCGAACACGAGCGTACCGCTCGTCCCGGCCACGCCGTTGATCGGATTTCCGTCATCGACGAAATTCAAAGTGCCGACCGTGCCGATGAACTGAATCGTGGCGGTTTGCGCGCCGTCACTGACGGTCAATTGATCGGTGGCCGCGTTGAACGTTTCGGTGAAATTCGTCGATTGATGGTTGATATCAACGAGATCGATTTGATCGGAATTGGCTTGTGTGCCGTCCGCCGTGCTGAAGCCGGCAACCGTACCATGGAAGTTTTCGGCGTGGTCGAGCCTCAAGAGGCCTGTGGTGCTCTCGAATGTTACAGTTTGACCCGACGGTACGCCGCTCGCACTGTCGATGTCGAGGCTGGTTCCCGCATCAATCTTGAGCGCACCCGTACCTGAAATGGTGCTGGTTTGGTTAATCGTGAGGCTGCCCGACTGCACCTCGATCGTGCCGTTATTGACGATTGTCACGCCGATGATCGCGTCGTTCCCGGTCGAATCCAGCGTACCATTACTGGCGATCGTGAGACTACCGTTCGTGATCGTCGTACCAGTATCGAGCAGCAAGGTCGCCGCCCCCAAAGCCGTCGCGCCAACCTCGATCAGACTCGTTGCGGCATCCGTGACCGTGACGCCATGAAGTTCCGCGCCCGGACCGTTCGTTCCGGCCTCGACATCGAGCGTACTGCCGCCGCCGATCGTCAGTGTGCCATTCGTGATGCTGGTGCCGTCGTCGAGCGTCAGGACCGCGCCAGAGACCGTCGCGCCGATCTCGATCAGGCTTGCCGGAATGACGGCGCCCGACGCAACCATCGTCGACGGCGCGTCGAGCACCTGCAAGTGATCCAATGTCGCGCCACCGCTCTCGATATCAAGCGTGCTGCCGCCGGCGATCGTCAGATTGCCGCCCGTGATCGTCGTGCCGTCGTCGAGCAGCAGGGTCGCGGCTGTCGAAGCCGTCGCGCCAATCTCGATCAGACTCGTCGCGGCGTCGGTGACCGTGACGCCGTCAAGCGTCGCGCCTGCGCCATTGCCGCCGGCTTCGATATCGAGCGTATCTTTGGCATCGATCGTCAAGTTGCCATTCGTGATGCTGGTGCTGCCGTCAAGCGCCAGGATCGAACCACCCGACGTGCCGGCACCGACCTCGATCGTGCTCCCTGGAATCACGGTACCCGAAGCAACCG
>DATGJS010000178.1:0-2051 GCA_035295025.1 Bradyrhizobium sp. | reverse complement strand
TTAGCGTTAAGAGCAGAAGGAAGATTTTGGTCAAACCGGATTCACTATTTTTGAGATGGCCTCGGAATTATAATCACACGCCATAATCGCCTTTTCGGACAGCCAACGCTTCCGGCAAAATTGAAGAGCGAAATCGTTGCGACAGATTGGGAATCGAAAATGCAGACCATCAATGTCGGTGTCGAGAGCCGGTTACTTGCTCTGGTCAAATCCATCCTCGATCAGAACGCGATTCTTGCTGATTTCAATTCAAAGACGCGGCTCGTCGATATCGGCTTGACCTCGATGGATATGGTCAATTTGATGCTCGCTGTCGAAGCCGAGTTCGATTTCACCCTTCCACAATCTGAAATCACGCCGGAAAATTTCCAGTCGGTCGAAACGTTGAATCGTTTGGTGGCAAGCCAGCTCGCGACGGCGGCCTAATACCCGCCGACAACCCCCGTTCAAGAACCGGATCTGGACGCGGTACCTTGCAGCGCGAAGGCGCCGCTGCCGGCGATCACCAAAGCGGCCTGGGCGACCAGCCACAGCATCGGATATTCCCAGCCGCCGCCCGGGTTGGAATAACCCCAACCGACCGGCCATTTGATCCAGACCACCACGCCTAAGAATATCAGCAAAAACGCTGCCCATTGACGGGTGTACCAGCCGAGCAGAATGGCGACCCCGCCGATCACTTCAAGTCCGAAAGTCGGCCAAGCGAGCAACGGCGTGATTCCGTTCCTCGCCAGCAGCGCTTCATGGGTATACATGCCGCGGGAAATCTTGAGAAAGGCATGGACGAGCCAGTCAAACCCGAGCGCGATCCGCAGCAAAAAAAGCCCGTAAGGAGCGAAATTCCGATCCACGGCGGCGTTGCTGAACATCGCGGTGACAATGCCCGGCAGATTGGCCCTGTTCGCTTCGGCTTGGTCGATACTCATCTTGCTCTTCCACCTTCAGGTTATTGTGTCGCCTTCTGCAAATAGGCGATGAGGTCGGCGCGGTCGCTTGCCGCCGCCATTCCCGCATAAGGCATGCGGTTGGCGGGGACGAAGCCTTGCGGATCGGCGATATATTGATCGAGCGTTTCCACCGTCCAGGCAATGCGGCTGCGTTTCATCGCCGGAGAATAGCGAAAATCCTGCAGCTCGCCGGCCTTGCGCGTAAAAATGCCATGCAGGCTCGGCCCCACCTCGTTCACGCCGGCTTCCAATTTATGGCAGGCGGCACATTCCTGGAAGCGAACCTCGCCGCGCGCGGCGTCGCCATCGGCATGCGCGGTGGTAGCGAGAGGCTGCGTCAATATCAAAGCCGCTGTTAGAGCGATTATTTTTCTCATGCTCGTACCAATTGTCCGGGATTTTTCAAATATCGGTTCTTGATGGCATCCGCGGTCCAATAGGCCAGCGCCCCGACGGGGCCGGTGGGATTGTAAGCCGAATTATGCGGGAACACATTGGCGCCGACAATGAACAGATTGTGGCAATCCCAGCTCTGCAAATATTTGTTCACCGCGCTCTCGCGCGGGTTGGTGCCCATGATCGTGCCGCCGGTATTGTGCGTGCTTTGATACGGCACGACGGTCCAGGGATCGGTGCGCGCCTTTGCGGGATTGAGTTTGGTCGGATTCATCGATTGGGCGATGGTGTTGATGGTCTGCGCGGCGTGCATCCCCATTTTGTGCTCATTGGCCTTGTAGTCGAAGGTCATGCGCATCAAGGGCTGGCCGAAGGCGTTGCGATAGGTCGGGTCGAGATCGTAGCAATTATAGCGGTTCGCCATCACACTGCCGCTGGCATTGATGACCATCGCGGTCTGATACCATTTCGCGGTCGCCCGCTTCCACTCGCTGCCCCATTGCGGAGTGCCTGAAGGCACCGGGCGGTAGCCGATCGGCAGCGCGGTGTTGAAGCCGCCGGACACGTTATACCCGCCGATAAAGTCGTGGGGGCTGCGGTCGAAGGCCCAATTGGTGTTGAAGTCGTCGATGGTGGCGTTGGAGCCGCCCGCATTCATGAAGGGATTGAAATATTTTCCCTCAAAAAACAGCGTGGCGCTGGCGCCGG
>DATGJS010000177.1:0-4879 GCA_035295025.1 Bradyrhizobium sp. | reverse complement strand
AACAACATTCATCGCGGCATCGGGATTGCGAGCTTCATCGAGGTCACCAATCCGAGCGCGGCATTTTATGGCGTGGGCGGCGCGAAGATTTCTTCGCAGGACGGCGTTGCGGTTCGGCTCGATGCCCAAGGCGCGGTGGTTTGCCAAACCAGCATCACCGAACAGGGGCAAGGCTCGGAATCGCTCACCGCGCAAATCGTCGGCAGCGTGCTCGGCGTTTCGATGGAGCGGGTTCGCGTGATCCTCGGCGATACCGACCAGACGCCCTATGGCGGCGGCACCTGGGCTTCGCGCGGCGCCGGCATCGGCGGTGAGGCCGCCCTTCAGGCCGCGAAAATCCTGCGCAAGAACATTCTCGATGTCGCGGCCGCGATTTTGCAATCCTCCCCCGCCGAGCTCGATATCGCCAACAACACCATCGTGAATATCAGCGATGGCACGCCGCGGATCGAACTGCGCGAACTCGCAAGGATCGTATATTTCCGCCCCGACACTTTGCCGCCGGGTCTTCAGCCGGAATTGATGGCGACCCGTCACTTTGTTCCCCGGCAATACCCGTTTGCGTTCACCAATGGCGTTCAGGCCTCGTGGCTCGAAGTGGATACCGACACGGGCTTTGTCAAATTGCTCAGGCATTGGGTGGTGGAGGATTGCGGCACCCTCATCAATCCGCAACTGGTCGATGAACAGATCCGTGGCGGCGTCGTTCAAGGTCTTGGCGCCGCGTTGTTCGAAAAATGCATCTATGATGAGCGGGGGCAACTGACCAACGCCAACATGGCGGATTATTTGGTCCCGATGCCGTGCGAAATGCCCGACATCGATATCGGCCATGTCGTTTCACCAACCGCCGAGAGCGAACTCGGCGCCAAGGGCGCGGGCGAAGCGGGCACGGCGGGTGCGGCGGCCGCCGTCGCCAATGCGGTGAACGACGCGCTCAAGCCGTTCGGCGCGATCATCACCGAGATTCCGCTGACGCCGCAGTTGATTCTGACGGCGCTGCGGCGAATTTGAGCCGAGGCGAGAGTTTTTTCGACTTCTCCGTGATATTTACAGTTTATCGATGGCCTTGAATGTGCCGTCCGGCTGAATCAACGTCAGAAAGACTTTGGCCGGGGCCTCCCTCATTTTTTGCCCCACCATGAGGCTGTCCCCGCTGATGTCGAACCTGCCGACCTCGTTGATGACCTGCAAGATCCCGGCGCGGGTGGGATTGGGGCCCGCCATATCGAGGGCTGCCGCGGCCAGGCGGCCGCATAGATAACCTTCCAGGGAAATGAAATCCGGTCTCAGTTTGGGATTGAGGATTTTTTCGGCCGCCTGATAATCGGCAACGACCTTCACCGATGCATCCCACGGAAAAGGAACGACCTGGGAGACGATGACGCCTTTGCCTTCGGGGCCGAGTTCTTTCGCCAGCGCATTGGCGCCGACAAAGGAGATGTTGACAAAGATCGGATCGAAGCCGCTGCGGCGCGCGAGCCGAATGAATTCGGCACAAGGCGCGTAGGTGCCGACCATGACCACGGCTTCGGGCTCGGCGCGCTTGAGCGTGCGCATCGCCAATCCGACCGCCTTGGTGTTGCGTTCATAGGTGCTTTCCGCGGCGAGTTCCAGGCCGCGTTTTTCCAGCGCGAGTTTGACGCCGGCCAAGCCGTCGCGGCCATAAGAATCGTCTTGATAGAAGATGGCGATGCGCTTGATGTGACGATCTTCCGTCAGGTGCTTGATCCAGGCTTCGGCTTCGGCGGCGTAGCTGGCGCGAATATTGACGACGTTGGGCAGGCCAGCATCACGAAGAAAGGCCGCGCCCGTGAATGGGCCGATAAAGGGTACGTTTCGATCTTTGGCGATCGGTACCGTGACCGTGCTGGTCGGCGTGCCGACGGCGCCGATCAAGGCAAAGACCTTATCTTCGTCGAGCAGCTTGTTTGTTTGCAAGGCCGAGCGGTCCGGATCGTAACCGTCGTCGCGGCTGATCAGCTCCAACTTCCGGCCGTGAACGCCGCCCCTGGCGTTGATTTCGGCAAAGGCCGCCAGAATGCCTTGCCGCATCTCCTGGCCGAGCACCGATGAAGGGCCAGAAAGCGCGGCCGCCTGGCCAAACAGAATGCGGTCCGCCGTGACGCCGGACTCGTCAGCTTGGGCTGAATTGGCAAGGCCGACGCAGATGGAGAGGATAGTGAAAGCTAAGGATTCTATTTTATTCATAATGCACTTTTTAAGAGTGTAAACATCGCGATGCTTGGCCGGATGGTATCGGCCGCTGATGAAGAGCTTGCTAATCCCGAAAGGAAGTAAGCGGTTGGTGTCCCGATTCCGAAGTCCGTGGGCGCGAAATAGTTCCATCTACACATAGTGAAAGCAGCTCTTAAAGATCGTTAACTAAGTCATCCAAACCCGGTGCTATCCACCCTGACATTTCGGGGTTTTTAACCAGCGCCACCGTCATAGTCCTCAACAATTGGTGGACGGTATCCGTTTCGTTTCGGACGAAAGACAAAGAAGCGATGACTGATCAGCATCCGGGCGGGCGTCGCCGGGAAGATATGGTCGAGCGCCGGGAGAAGCTCGTATCCAACGTGAGGCTTTATCGGCCAGCGATGGTGGCGGCCGGTTTCGGTTTATTGCTCTCGTTGGGGGCCGCTTATGCCATTGGGCGTTGGGAGCGCGGTATTTCCTGGATCGAATTTGAGGGCGTCGCTTCGACCCAACTGATCGAAATGCAGAATGGCGTCAACGAATATCTCGGCAGGCTCACGACGCTTCGCACCTTGTTCGAATCGGCCAATGAGGACGTCTCGCGTAGCGAGTTCGAAGTTTTCGGCAACCGGCTGTTCGAGGGGCACCCCGGATTGCTTCGCGTCGGCTGGTTGCCAAAGGTCTATCGCAAAGAGCGCGCGGACTATGAGACGGCCGCTATCAATGACGGCATTCCGGCCTATCATTTCAAGACACTGGCGGGTGGCACGGTTTCCCTTGCACCGGATCGCGATTTTTATTTCCCGGTGTTTTTCTCGACCGAGCCGAAAACCTCGCCGGTCTATGGCATGGACTACTCCACCGATCCGGTCAGATGGTCGACGCTTGAGCGGGCACGGGACAACGACACGGTGGCGGTGGTGCCGACCCGATTGTTCGCAGACGTTAGGGGCGGCACTCACGGTGTACTGGTTGCCGTGCCGGTCTATGTGAAAGGAACCTCGCGCACGACGGTCTCCGACCGGCGGCGTAATCTTTCCGGATTCGTCGTTGGAATATTCGATCTCGCCCGTCTGTTGCAATCGATACGCGGAACAACGCCGGCGTCTTCCGCCGTTGTCATCAATGCCTATTCTCCCGTCATAGAAGGTAATGCCGACCCCCAAATGCCACGCGTCCCTGACTATTCGTCGGCGCCCCAGAGCAACCGAATGAGACAGGTCTTCGCAAATAGACCGCATTGGTCGGGCATGCTCAAAATAGGCGATGAAGGCTGGCAGGTACAGGCCGTTCCGGCGCAAAACAGTCGGCTGATGATGCGCTATGATCGAGCGCTTGGCGTGCTGGCGGCGGGCTTTGCGATCACCACTTTTCTCACCGCCTATCTCAGCACGGCGAGCCGCAGTTCGCGCGAACTCGCTTTGGCGAACCGTCGCGTATTGGAGCTTGCGCAGACCGACATTTTGACCGGGCTTCCGAACCGGGTGTTCTTTCTCGATCAGTTGAAGGAAGCCGGCGCGCATCAACATCACAAAGCCTTCTCGATTTTGATGCTCGACCTTGACCGCTTCAAGAATGTCAACGATTCACTCGGCCACGCCGCCGGCGACGCCCTGCTCCAGCAAGTCGCCGCCCGCCTGCGCTCGGCGTTGCGCTTTGACGATGTGCTGGCGCGGCTGGGAGGCGACGAGTTTGCGATCATCCAGGTCGGTTATGCCAATCAGCGTGAAAGCGCGTTCGATTTGGCGAGTCGGATTTCGAAGCTCATCGCCGACCCCTTTGAGCTTTCGGGGCACCGGGTCGAGATAGGCACGAGCATCGGAATTTCGATGGCGCCCCACCACGGCCATGATGAGGAGCAATTGCTGAAAAAGGCCGACCTTGCGCTATATCGCTCGAAATCCGCCGGCCGCGATTGCTTCACGCTCTATGACGAGGCGATGTCTGCTGAACTCGAGGCGCGCAAAACGCTTGAGGGTGATTTGCGGGATGCCATCGCCCGTTGCCTGTTCGAAGTTCATTATCAGCCTTTCTTCGATGTGCAGACCGGTCGCCGGCGAGGCGTGGAAGCGCTGGTCCGCTGGCGCCATCCGGTGCGAGGGTTGATCCCGCCGGATCAGTTCATTCCGTTAGCCGAGGAAACCGGCCTGATCGTTCCGCTCGGTGAGTGGATCATTCGCCAAGCTTGCGATGACGCGATGGCATGGTCCGCCGACACCAAGCTTTCGATCAATCTCTCCGCGGTTCAGTTCAAGCAGGCTGAATTGTTCGAAGTGATCGAATCGGCGCTTGGAAGATCCGGGTTGCCGCCGGAGCGGCTGGAGGTCGAGATTACCGAATCCGTTCTTCTGGAGCGAGCCGCGGAGAATCTGGCCTTTATGGAGCGGCTGAGGAAAATCGGCGTTTCGCTCGCGCTGGACGATTTCGGAACCGGCTATTCCTCGCTGAGCTGCCTGACCGCGTTCCCCTTCGACAAGATCAAGATCGACAAGTCCTTCATGGGCAGCCTGTCGAACCATTATCAAAGCTCAGCGATCATTTCCTCGATCGTGACGCTGGCGCGCGGTCTCGACATATCGGTAACCGCCGAGGGTGTGGAGACCGCCGAGCAGCTCGAAGAGCTGAAGACACTGGGTGTCAATTTCGCCCAGGGCTACCTGCTGGGCCGGCCGCTTCC
>DATGJS010000176.1:0-12078 GCA_035295025.1 Bradyrhizobium sp. | reverse complement strand
CTATCATTTTGCGACCGGGACCAAGCGCGCCAATGATCGCCTGATGGAGGCTATCGCGGACGCCGAGCGCGCAGAATATGCAACGCGCAACGCGCATGTGCGATTGCGCGAGGCATGCGAGGTCATTCCGGAAGGTTTCGTGCTGTTCGACGCCGACGATCGTTACGTCATGTGGAATCGACGCTATGCGCAAATCCACGAACGGGACGGCTATAAAATATCGACCGATATGCGTTTTGAAGACACGCTTCGGGTCGGCTTGAAAAATGGCCGATACCCAGACGCGAAGGGACGCGAGGAGGCGTGGCTCGCGGAACGATTGGAACGGCATTCCCGATCCGAAAACGTGGAAGAACAAGTGTTACCGGGCGATCGCTGGCAAAGGATCATCGAGCGGCGAACCGCGGACGGCGGCAGCGTCGGAATTCGTGTCGATATCACCGATCTAAAGCGGCGGGAGGCTTCATTTCGACTGTTGTTCGACAGCCACCCGCTTCCGATGTTCGTCTGGGATCAGAAGACATTCCGATATCTTGCCGTCAACGACGCGGCTTGCGATCATTACGGTTATAGCCGCGACCAATTCATGTCGATGACCTCGCTCGACATTAGACCCCAAGAAGACCAGGAACTGCTGCGCACCATGATCGCCACTTCCGAACCGGGCGATCTTCGCGTTGACCGGGTGTGGAAGCATGTCAAAGCGGACGGAACGCAGATCGACGTTGTCATCTATGCAAGGACGCTTCCCTATGAGGATCGTATCGCAACGCTGAGCGTGGCGGTCGATGTCACCGAGCGCAAGCGAGCCGAGAACGAGTTGCGCCGTACACGCTCCTTCCTGGACGCCGTCGTCGAAAACATGCCGGCGATTCTTTTCGTGAAGGAGCCGCAAGAGCATCGCTATGTCCTGATCAACAAAGCGGGCGAAGAATTTTTGGGGATGCCGCGCGACGACGTCATCGGCAAGACCGATTTTGATCTGTTCGCCGAGGACGAAGCCGCGTTTTCTGTTGCGCGGGATCTCGAAATTTTGGGCGGAAGGCAAGAGCAAACCTTTGACGAAGAGGCGGTTCAGACCCGCCATTCGGGTTTGCGCCTCATCGCCACGCGCAGGCTTGCGATTCCCGGTGACGGCGGTCAGCCGCAATATTTGCTCGGTGTTGCCGAAGATATCACGGATCGGAAAAAAGATCAGGAGCGGATCGCCCATTTGGCGCATTACGACGCGCTGACCGATCTTCCGAACCGGGCGACGTTCACCAAATACCTGCAATCGACGATCGACCACGCCACCGCCAACAACGAGATGTTTGCCGTCCTTTGTCTCGACCTCGATCACTTCAAAGAGGTCAATGACAGTTACGGCCATCCGGTTGGCGACGGTTTGCTTCAGGAGGTGGCGCGGCGGTTACAGGTTGCGGCCGAGGGCGCCTTCGTCGCCCGGCTTGGTGGCGACGAATTCATCCTTATCGTGCCCGGACCGCAGCCGGCAAAAGCGGAGGCCCTCGCGCAGCGGCTGATCACGGAATTCTCGATGGACTTTGTCGTCGATGGCCAACGGCTGCGTAACGGCGTTAGCATTGGGGTTGCGATTTTCCCGGCCGATGGCGGGGATGCGATTACTGTCGTCGGCAACGCCGATGCCGCGCTTTATCGGGCAAAGGCCGATGGCCGCGGCTCGGTACGGTTCTTTGAAGCCGAGATGAATGCTCATTTGCGCGAACGGCGTGCGATGCAGCGGGACCTGGATACGGCCCTCGTGAATAACGAGGTCGTACTTTATTTTCAGCCTCAGATGCAGATTGACGGTGAGAAGATTATCGGTTTTGAGGCTTTGGCTCGCTGGAAGCACCCGACGCGAGGGTGGGTTCCGCCCAATATTTTTGTTCCGCTCGCCGAGGAATCCGGAGCCATCATACCGATGGGCGAATGGATTTTGCGCGAGGCGTGTCGAGAAGCCGCGTCCTGGCCCAAACCCCTCGACATTGCGGTCAATTTATCGCCGATTCAGTTTCGTGCCGGCGATCTTCCGTCAACGGTCCATTCCATCCTGATCGAAACGGGTCTTGCGCCGAGCCGGCTGGAGATCGAAATCACCGAAAGCGTGCTGATCGGGGATTTTTCGCGGGCTCTCTCCGTGATACGGCGGCTCAAGGCACTGGGCATTCGGATATCGATGGACGATTTCGGTACTGGCTATTCCTCGCTGGCCTATTTGCAGGCTTTTCCCTTCGACAAGATCAAAATCGATCAGTCGTTCATTTCCAGCGTCGTGGCCAACCCGCAATCGGCGGCGATCGTTCGCGCCGTTATCGGGTTGGCGCGTGGCCTTGATTTGCCGGTCATCGCCGAAGGCGTGGAGACTCGCGAACAATTGGCATTTCTCGCCCGCGAATCCTGCAACGAAGTGCAGGGTTTTTATATCGGCCGGCCGGCACCGATCGCTCACTATGATGGACTGGTTGGGCGGCGGGTGAGCGGCGCGCTGCGCGAAACCGCCTGACGCCTCCTTGCGCGTGGGGCGTTGAAAGAGCATGGCCGGGAACGGCCAAGATCAAGACAAGAAGACAAGACCGCGTTTTCGGTCCCATAACATCGCTCAAAATGTCGGAAAGAGCCGTTTTATTGGCTCCTCGGCCTGGATTCGAACCAGGGACCATTCGATTAACAGTCGAATGCTCTACCGCTGAGCTACCGAGGAATAAGGCGACACGGGTGTTCGCGATGCGCAGCGTATAACAAAGCCTCCGAGCCTTGCAAAGAGCGAAATGGGACGCAATGTGGCGGGCTCACGAGCCGCCGGCACCAGCCTTTGATGGCTGTGTTGCGTTTTGGCGGGCCTTGTATCAAAGATGACGCCGTTTTGCACCATTCGGGCGGCTGTGTTTGCCCGTCACCAGGATTCCTTCAATGTCCGATTTTGCGCGCGCGCGCCAAAAAATGGTCGATAGCCAGGTGCGTCCGAGCGATGTCACCGATATCAGGATCATCGATGCCATGCTTGCTATCCCTCGCGAGGCGTTTGCCCCCGCTGGACAGCGCCCGCTTGCGTATCTCGATCTCGATATCGATGTGAGCGAGGGCGGAACTTCCAAGCGGTTTATGATCAAGCCGGCGCTGACGGCGAAGATGCTTCAGGCTGCCCGTGTTGGCGAAACGGACGACGTGCTGGTTGTTGGATGTGCATCCGGCTATCTCGCCGCCCTGGCCGGAAAACTGGCCCGGCATGTGACGGCAATCGAACCGGACGCCTCGCTGGCGGCCAAGGCGCAATCGTCATGCGCAGCATTGGGGCTTGGAAATATCGTGGTGAAGACTTCGGCTGTAGCGGAGGGTGATTCGGCGACGGCGCCTTTCGACGTGATTATTCTCAACGGCGCGACCGAAATGATCCCTGAGCGCCTTTACCAGCAACTCAAAAATGGTGGCCGGCTGGTTGGGGCCTTTGCACTCACAAAGCCCCAACGGGTCACGGTCGTGACAAGGTCGCATGGCGATTTTGGCCAACGGGCGCTTTTTGACGCTGAAATACCTGTTTTACCGGGCTTTGAACGACCCGCGGCGTTCGCTTTTTAGGCAAAGGTGCCTGACGGGCGGCCTATCCGTCAGGTGTGGCCAAGATGCCCCATGTCGAGAGTTTCCCACTGCGCCGGTCGTCCGGGGGCTTTCTTCGCACCTGCACGGCGAATAGAGTGAGCGAGATTATTTGTTTGTAATGGCTTGTTGACTCGGTTCGGGGGCTACGAAATCGGGTCACGATGATTGGAATACCTGGGATGGATGGGGTGAAGGTCGTTACCGGAGCTATGGCGACGGTGATCCTGTGGGCGTTGGCGAACCCGGTGCCGGTTCTGGCCGATACGATCGAGGCCGCGCTTGTGCGCGCCTATCAGAATAATCCCCAGCTCAACGCACAGCGGGCATCGGTCAGGGCCACCGACGAAAGCGTTCCCCAAGCATTGTCCGGATACCGGCCGAAGGTCTCGGTGACCGCAAGCGCCGGCTATCAATATACCGATGTCCTTTCCACATTCGGAGGCACTCCAAGTCAGGTGCTTCGGTCGGATGTTCATGGCACCGATCCACCGCGCAGCGCCGGCGTCACCGCGACCCAGACGTTGTACAACGGCAACCAGACCGCCAATAAAACCCGCGCCGCCGAAAGCCAGGTTTCGGGCGCGCGCGAGGGCTTGCGCGTGCTTGAGCAGACGGTGCTGCTTTCCGCGGCCACGATCTACATGGATTATCTGCGCGATGCCGCCATCGTCGAGGTCAACCGCAGCAACGTGCGGGTGCTCGATCAGACGCTTAAACAAACCCAAGACCGCTTCAATGTGGGTGAGGTCACGCGCACCGACGTGGCACAGTCGGAGGCGCAGCTTGCCGCGGGCAAGACCCAGCTTCTCGCAGCCGAAGCGACGTTGACGACGACGCGCGCCAACTTCCGCCGTATTATCGGCAACGAACCTCAGGCTTTGGCGCCGGGCTCGCCGGTCGATCGCTTTTTGCCACCGACACTGCCTGGCGCGGTCGAGCTCAGCCTGATCGAGAATCCGAGCGTCACCGCGGCGATGTTTGGCATCGATGTCAATTTTCTTCAGGTCAAGGTGAACGAAGGCGCGTTGCTGCCGACGGTGACCTTGCAAGCCTCGGTACAACAGGCCTACGAGCAAAGCCTGCAAGTCTTCAGAAGCTTCGGAGCTTCCGCGACAGCGCAGCTCACGGTTCCGATTTATCAAGGCGGCGCGGAATACTCGCTGATCCGTCAATCCAAGGAATCGCTGGCTCAGCAGCGTCTGGTTCTCGATCAGACCCGCGACCAGATCCGCGCGAATACGGTCACGGCTTGGGGCCAATTGGTGGCGGGCAAGGCTCAGGTGGCGTCGGCTCAGTCGCAGGTGACGGCATCCGAAGTCGCACTTAATGGCGTTCGGGAAGAGGCCAAGGCCGGTCAGCGGACGACACTCGACGTTCTCAATGCGCAGCAGGCGCTGGTCAATGCCCGGGTTGCGCTGGTTACGGCCCAGCACGATCGTGTGGTGGCATCCTATGCGGTGCTATCGGCGGTCGGGCGACTGTCGCCGCAGGTGCTTAGTCTGCCGACCGCCGTCTACGATCCAAGTGTTCATTATCAGCAAGTGCGCGATAGCTGGTTCGGTGTTCGTACGCCCGACGGTCATTGATCGCCGTCGCTGCAGCGCCGAACGAGCGGGAATCGCAGCAGCGGGGATGTCTGGTCCTCGATGTGACACTTGACCTTGGATAGGTCGTGGGTCACGCTGCGCATCCTTGGGGGTGCTTGCAATCATTTGTCGCCTTGACGTAGCCTTGACCAAGGCAGCAGGGCGATTCGTGCCGCATTCGGAAAACCCCTAGAGCATGATCCGGAAAAGTGTGAAGCAGTTTTCCGAAAAGCATGCCCTCGGGCTTGACCCGGGGGATCATGCTCAATCAAAGAATTAAAGCGCGATGATGATTCAACCAAATCTCATCGCGCTTTAAGGCAAGACGTGGATGTGTCGGCAGGGGCAGGGTTGACGCGTCCGACGGTGTTTGATCTGGGGACAAGTCGGGCTGACACGACGAAAATCCGGGCCTGTCTTTCAGGAACAAGCAAATATCTGCTT
This sequence comes from Bradyrhizobium sp., assembly GCA_035295025.1. Taxonomy (GTDB): domain Bacteria; phylum Pseudomonadota; class Alphaproteobacteria; order Rhizobiales; family Xanthobacteraceae; genus Bradyrhizobium. The sequence goes on along the minus strand of DATGJS010000176.1, from coordinate 6,448 downwards.
CGCTTGGTGTAAAACGCTGTCGAAGGCGTTGATGAGGTGGAATCGGAGATGACGCAGCCCGCGAAGGTTCAAGAACCCTCGATGGAAGAGATTCTGGCGTCGATCCGGCGTATCATCGCCGACGACGAGGCGAATCCGGCTGCGGCCGAAAAAGCCGCTGCCAGCCCTCCAGCTCCGCCGCCCAAACCTGAGAAGCCGGCCGCGCGGGCTCCCGCTCCACCGCCGCCGGCCAAGGCAGCACCTGCGCCGCCACCTAAACCGGCTGCACCTCCCCCGCAGGCCAGCAATAATCAGGATGATATCGACGCGCTGCTTGCGGTGGAGCCTGCGCCGCCACCCAAACCGGCCCCGCCTCCGCCTCAAGCCAGCAATAATCAGGACGATATCGACGCGCTTCTTAATGGCTTGGACGAAGTCACCACGGCCGAAGAGGTTCGCCCGGCGTCGTCCGACGATGATGTGCTTGAACTGACCGATGAGATGGCCCTGCCGGAGCCGGAGGCCGCCTTCGATGAGGTCGAGCCATCCGACGACGATCTCGAATTCGCGGAAGCGGCGCCAGCCAAAGCGCCGCCGCCAATGCGGACCTTTGAGCCGTCACCGCAGGTCGAAAGTCCCGCGCCGCAGCCGATGTTGTCGCGTTCGACCGTGTCAGCCGTGGAATCGGCCTTTAATAGTCTTGCCCACACGGTGCTCAGTAATAATGCGCGAACGCTGGAAGATTTGGTTAAGGAAATGCTGAGGCCGATGCTGAAATCCTGGCTCGACGATAATCTGCCGGCGCTCGTGGAACGCATCGTCAAGGCTGAAATCGAACGGGTTTCGCGCGGGCGTTGAACGGACGGTCCCCGCAGCCGGCGCGCCGGCCGCGTTCAACCATCACATCGACCTTTAATCTTTGCGCCCGGGTTGACTGGCATGTTGACTTGGTCTGCGCCTGCGGCTTTCTGGTGCCGCCTGTTTGAAGTTCCAGCATCGGAAACAGCGATGCGATCCAGAACTTCATGTAGAAAAGCACTACTTAAGCGCTTCGAATGAAATCTGCCCCGGGGTGGGAAAATCCACTTCGCCCTCCATGTTGTAAATGCACGCCATGATCGAGAAGCATTACCAGCCCTCCGATATTGAAAGCCGCATGTCCCTGATATGGGAGGATAGCCGTGCCTTCAGCGCCGGGCGGCCTGAGCGCCGTGACGCCAGGCCGTTCACGATTGTGATTCCGCCGCCCAACGTGACCGGTTCGCTGCATATGGGGCACGCGCTCAACAACACCTTGCAGGACATCTTGTGTCGGTTTGAACGCATGCGGGGCCGCGATGTCTTGTGGCAACCGGGCACCGATCACGCCGGCATCGCGACCCAGATGGTGGTCGAGCGGCAATTGATGGAGCGTCAGCAGCCGAGCCGTCGTGAGATGGGCCGCGAAAAATTCCTTGATCGGGTGTGGCAGTGGAAGGCCGAAAGTGGCGGCATCATTATCAATCAACTGAAGCGGCTTGGGGCATCCTGCGACTGGTCGCGTGAACGCTTCACCATGGATGAGGGGCTGTCGCGGGCGGTCGTCAAAGTGTTCATCGAGCTGCACCGTCAAGGGTTGATCTACAAAGACAAACGGCTCGTGAATTGGGATCCCAATCTGCTCACGGCGATTTCCGATCTTGAAGTCCAGCAAATCGAGGTCAAAGGCAACCTTTGGTATCTGCGCTATCCGTTGGAAGGAAAGACTTTCAACCCCGGCGATCCCTCAAGCTTCATCGTGGTCGCCACCACGCGGCCCGAAACGATGCTCGGCGATACGGCCGTCGCGGTCCATCCGGATGATGAGCGCTACGCTCATCTTGTCGGCCGACACGTGGTTTTGCCGCTGGTCGGGCGTAAGATTCCGATTGTGGCGGACGAATATTCCGATCCCGAGAAGGGATCGGGCGCGGTCAAGGTGACGCCCGCGCACGATTTCAATGATTTCGAGGTCGGCAAGCGGCACAATCTGGCGCAGATCAGCGTGTTCGATAAGGAAGCCCGGCTCCTTCTGACCGGTAACGAGGACTATTTGCGCGGGTTGCCGGAAGGAGCGGCCGAGCTTGCCGAGGAGTTGCACGGCCTGGATCGTTTTGCCGCGCGTAAGTGGATCGTGGCGCGTTTGGAGGACTTCGGCTTCTTGGACCGGATCGAGCCGAACACGCATATGGTGCCGCATGGAGACAGGTCCGGCGTCGTGATCGAACCGTTTTTGACCGACCAATGGTATGTCGATGCCAAGACGTTGGCCCAGCCCGCGATCGCGGCGGTGCGGTCGGGGGCGACGACCTTTGTGCCGAAGAATTGGGAAAAGACCTACTACGAATGGATGGAGAACATCCAGCCCTGGTGCGTCTCGCGCCAACTCTGGTGGGGCCATCAGATTCCGGCCTGGTACGGTCCTGATGGCAAGGTGTTCGTCGCTGAGACGGAAGACGAAGCGGTCGGCAACGCGCTCGGTTATTACGTCGAGCAGGAAGTTATCACGGCCGAGCAGGGGCGGGAGATGGCGCTCGACCGCAACAAGCGCGCGGGCTTCATCACCCGCGACGAGGACGTGCTGGATACTTGGTTTTCCTCGGCGTTGTGGCCGTTCTCGACGCTCGGCTGGCCGGACCAGACGCCCGAGGTCAAGCGCTATTACCCGACCGATGTTCTCGTCACCGGATTCGACATCATCTTTTTTTGGGTTGCCCGCATGATGATGATGGGCCTGCATTTCATGAAGGAGGCTCCTTTTTCGACCGTCTACATCCACGCGCTCGTTCGAGACGAAAAGGGCGCGAAAATGTCGAAATCGAAGGGTAACGTCATCGATCCCCTGCATTTGATCGATCAATATGGCGCCGATGCGCTGCGGTTCACGTTGGCCGCAATGGCGGCGCAAGGTCGCGACATCAAGCTCGCGGCAAGCCGGGTCGAGGGATATCGTAATTTCGCAACCAAACTGTGGAATGCGTGCCGCTTTGCGGAGATGAATAATTGCGCGCTTCCGCCGAAATTCGATCCGGCAGGCGCTAAGGAAGTTCTCAACCGTTGGATGGCGCATGAAACCGCGCGCGCCACGCGCGAGGTGACCGAAGCCATCGAATCCTATCGTTTCAACGACGCCGCCGGCGCCATTTACCGCTTCGTTTGGAACATCTATTGCGATTGGTATCTCGAATTGGCCAAGCCCGTATTGCTTGGTGAAGAGGGCGAGGCCAAATCTGAAACCCGAGCGATGGTGGCGTTTGCGCGCGATGTGATCCTCAAATTGCTGCACCCCTTCATGCCGTTCCTCACCGAGGAATTATGGGCGGTGACCGCCAAGCGCGACGGCCTGCTCACGTTGGCGTCGTGGCCGCGCAAGGCGGTCGCGTTGACGCCCGAGCAGGTCGCGTTGATGGCGGCCGCAAGCCCGAATGAGCCTCTATTGGCGCCAATATTGATGGCGGCAGATACCTCTGAGCTCAGTGATCCCGCCGCGGAAGCCGAGATCGGCTGGGTGGTCGATCTTGTCACCGCGATTCGCTCGGTGCGCGCCGAGATGAATATTCCTCCGGCGACGCTAACATCGTTGGTGCTTTCAGCGGCGTCTGCCGAGACCCAAGCACGTGTTCCGCGCTGGAGCGACGTGATCAAGCGCTTGGCGCGTCTCAACGACATTTCCTTCACCGATCGCCCTCCGGAAGGATCGGTGCAATTGCTGATCCGCGGCGAGGTCGCATCACTGCCGCTTAAAGGTGTGATCGATCTTTCGGCCGAGAAGATTAGGCTCGACAAGGAGCTGGCCAAAGCGGATTCCGACATCAAGCGGGTCGATGCCAAGCTCGCCAATGAAAAGTTCGTTGCCAACGCGCCCGAAGAGATCGTCGAGGAGGAAAAGGAAAAGCGCGAGGCCGCGGTTGCCCGCAAGGCGAAGATTTCCGACGCGATCGAACGGCTCAGGAACGCGGCATCCTGACCTCGATGAAGATTTTCCTTGCGGGTGCAACGGGTGTGATCGGACGGCGGTTGGCCGTTTTGCTGCGCGACAAGGGGCATGCGGTCACCGGGACGACGCGCCATCCAGAGAAAGCGCCTTGGCTGCAAGCGCTCCGTATTGCGCCCTGTGTCGTCGATGTATTCGATGCGGACGCGCTGGCAGGGGCGGTCATGATGGCTGAGCCCGATGTCGTTATTCATCAGCTCACCGACCTGCCAAAGCAATCACGCGCGATAGGCAGTGCAGGCTATGCCGCTGGGCAGGAGGCCAATCGGCGGTTGCGAATGGAAGGCACGCGCCATTTGGTGCGGGCGGCTGTGAAGGCGAGGGTAGGGCGGGTGATTGCCCAAAGCGTAGCCTTTGTTTATGCGCCCGGTGAAGGCGTGCGCGATGAAAATGACCCGCTCGATGTCGCGGCCGAACCACCACGCCAATTGACGGTTCAAGGCATCATGGCACTTGAGCGTGAAGTGTTGCAGTCACCCGGCATTACTGGCGTCGTGCTGCGCTACGGCTATTTCTACGGACCGGGCAGTTGGTACGATGCGCCGCCAAAACCACCCTCGGTCCATGTGGATGCGGCCGCCCATGCCGCGCTGCTTGCCGTGGACAAGGGAGACGGGATTTATAACATCGCCGAAGACGGCGGTGCCGTGTCAGGCGCACGAGCCGCACGTGATTTGGGGTTCGATCCTGCCTTTCGACTTTCAAAGAATCTGATTCGGGAGCTTGCGGCGCCGACCTAAGGGACGGCCGCCTCCTTGCTGCGAATCCACCATAGCGAAAGTCCGAGCAACATATAGGCGCCGGACGTCCACACGGCCTGCCAGTTCTGGGCGCCTTCGATGAAGACGATATAGAGCGCGCCGCTCAAAAAAATGCTTGCAAATATCGTTTCGGCGATCGGGCGGACGCCCTCCTTGGAGCGATTGAGCCATGACAGCGCGGCAAACGGCACCGCCGCCATTGTCAGCGCGGCAAAGGGAAGGTCCTGCCAGCGCGGATCAAACACCGAGCCCAACGCGGCTCCCGCAGCCATCACCACCACCACCGCCAGCACGATGCCAAGAATCGATGCGAGGAAAGACCGGGTCGGGCTTTCGCGCGGACCGATCAGCTCCAAAAATGCCGGCAAAGGACAGCCCGACATCAACGCGTTGGCGCACAATAGAGGTGCGGCCGTGGCGGCGGCGAGCAACGCGGCCCATCTGAGCCAGCCTCCCCATCCGAAGCTCTCGTAGATCATCTTGTCAAATGCGACACCGACCAAAATTCCCGCGGTCGTCGCCGATATCGCGACCGCGATCCATGAGGAGAGGCGGGGAGGCCACGGCTTGCGTCTTTGACCGAGCCAAGCGGAGGCGAAAACCAAGCTCGCCAAAACCATGCCGCTTGCCATCAGCGGTTTCCATTGGGGGTAATTGCTGATGGGGACACCGGGCGGGAATTTGAGGGTACGGTGATCGGTATCGAACAGGCCCCAATTGCCGCCCACGGTGCCTTCCCAATATCGTTTCCAGGACGCATCGAAGGCCTCGATCAGGTTTACGCGAAAATGCTCGCGCTTGGCGAGATCGAGGATTTCGGAAATCACGCGCGCCTGGTTGATGCGCGACGGTAGCGCCCCCTCTCGCATCCGTCCCATGCTGGGCCATCCGGTTTCGCCGATCAGCACTTCCTTGCCGGGAAAGGCAAGCGAGAGCCGCTTGTGGATGGCCGCCACCTGCGCGGCCGCGTTCTCGGCCCGGGTCGGAATGTTGTCCCAATAGGGCAAAACATGGATGGTCACGAAATCCACCGCGTCCTGGATCTCGCGATAGTTCAGCCAATATTCCCAGACCTCGGCATAGGTGATGGGCACATTGACGCGCGCCTTGACCGACAGGAGCAGTTCGCGCAAATCGGACGGCGTCATGTCGCCATGCAACAGCACCTCGTTGCCGACGATGATCGCTGCGACCGTGTCCGGGTAATTATGCGCAAGCGTGATCGCGGTTTCCACGAGCTGCGCATTTTTCAAACGATTGTTACCGATCCAGACACCGAGGAAGACTTTCAACCCGATTTGGGATGCGAGCGCGGGCACTTTCTCCAGCCCGTTATCGACGGAATAGGTGCGCACACAGCGCGATATCTTGGCGACTTCGATCAGATCCTCACGAATTTGCTCCGCGCTGATTTGAAGCTCCGGATTCAACGGCGTCTGGTCATTCCGGAACGGCGCAAAGGACACGCATTCGAGTTTTTCTGAAGTATCGATCGGGGCATGCGTCAGCGTGACCGGCTTGGCCATCCACCACCAAGCTGAAGCAATGATCGTCAGCGATATCACGTAAAGCATAAGTAGCGTAGTACGGGCGGCGATGGGTCTATCCTCCGAAAGACTTGTCGATTATGTATGGTCCAACGATCCGCGCGGGTTGATTGGCAGGCAAAGCGGACGATCGAGCGCGACGCTAAAAA
>DATGJS010000175.1:0-2564 GCA_035295025.1 Bradyrhizobium sp. | reverse complement strand
GGAGTCCGCCGAAGCGTTCTCACGCGTAGGCGGAAGCAATCCATTCTTTTCGTTCTGCGGCGCCATGGATTGCTTCGCTCCCGCTCGCAATGACAGGGAGGCTCCAGATGGGCGCCTCAATCGCCGTCATGCTCCGGCAGCTTCAGCCCAAACACTTTCACCAAATCCGCAACCTGCGCCGGCGTCAGGTAACGCGGGTTCAAGCCTCGCAGCAGCAGATAAAGTTTTGCGGTCTCTTCCAGTTCCTCGACCGCAAACACGGCGGCCTCCAGCGTATCGCCGGAGACGACCGGGCCGTGATTGGCGAGCAGCACGGATGAGTATTTTCCGGCCAGCCCCTTGATCGCGTCCGCAACCGCCGGATCGCCCGGCCGATAATACGGCACGAGCGCGGTCGAGCCGCACTTCATCAGGTAATAGGCGGTCATGGGCGGCAAGGCCGCGCGAGGGTCGATCTCGGGCAGCATCGAGAGCGCTACCGAATGGGTCGAATGCAAATGAACGACCGCACGCGCAGGCGCCCGGGTCTGGTAGAGCGCTGTGTGCAGCGGCACTTCCTTGGTGGGGGCATCGCCGGAAACGAGTTTGCCCGCTGTGTCAAGCCGCGACAACCGCGCCGGATCGAGAAACCCCAGCGAAGCGTTGGTCGGCGTCACCATATAGCCGCCGTCGCCGAGTCTCACGGAAATGTTGCCGGAAGAGCCCGGCGTCAGGCCGCGCTCGAACAGGGAGCGGCCGAGGCGGCATATTTCTTCGCGGATTTTTGTTTCGCTCATGGCGGTATCCCTCGGCTATCTTGTCTCACGCTTTGGCAGCGCGGCCAAGCCGTGATACGGGAAGGGGCAAATTCGAGAAGTTCTTAAGGGAAAACGCCGCATGTCCTCTTCCGCCAAACCGCGTATCGCCGTCATCGGGCTGGGTTCAATGGGTTACGGCATGGCGAGCGCGCTCAAGCGCGCCGGGTTTGAAGTCACGGGCTGCGACGTTTCGGCCGATACGCTCAAACGCTTCGTCTCGGAAGGCGGGAAGGGCGCGGCCAGCCCGGCGGAGGCCGCGCGCCACGCCGACATCGTCGTCAGCGTCGTCGTCAATGCCGCCCAGACCGAGACCATTTTGTTCGGCAAGGATGGCGTCGCCGAGACGCTTGCCGAAGGCGCCGTATTCGTTTCTTCCGCCACCATGGACCCGGAGGTCGCGCGGCGGCTCGCCGGGCAATTGGAGGCCACGGGACGGCATTATCTCGACGCGCCGATTTCCGGCGGCGCGCAACGCGCCGCGCAAGGCGAATTGACGATTCTTGCCTCGGGAAGTGCCGCGGCTTTTGCCAAGGCACGCCCGGCGCTCGATGCGATGGCGGCCAAACTCTACGAGCTCGGCGATGCCGCGGGCCTTGGTGCCGCGTTCAAGATGATCAACCAATTGCTCGCGGGCGTGCATATTGCGGCGGCATCCGAGGCGATCGCGTTTGCCGCCAAGCAAGGTCTCGATATCCGTAAAGTCTATGAGGTGATCACGGCCTCCGCCGGCAATTCCTGGATGTTCGAAAACCGCATGCCGCATGTGCTCGACGGCGACTACACCCCGAAGAGCGCGGTCGAGATTTTCGTCAAGGATTTGGGCATCATCCAGGACATGGCGCGATCGGCGAAATTCCCGGTGCCGGTGGCGGCCGCGGCACTGCAAATGTTTTTGATGACCGCGGCCTCCGGCATGGGGCGCGACGACGATGCGTCGGTGGCGCGAATGTATGCCAGGGTGACGGGCACGCCTTTGCCCGGCGAGCCGAAATAAACGCAAACGACAAGAGGACGGATCGATGCCCCGCTTTGCCGCCAATCTCACGCTGTTGTTCAACGAGGTGCCGTTTCTCGATCGCTTCGAGGCGGCGGCGAAAGCTGGCTTCACGGCGGTCGAGTTCCTGTTTCCCTACGCTCATCCTCCGGAGGAAATCGCCAAGCGCCTGCATGATAACGGACTGACGCAGGCGTTGTTCAATCTGCCGCCGGGCAATTGGGACGCCGGCGAGAAGGGCTTTGCGGCATTGCCGGAGCGCTTTGCCGATTTGCAGGAGAGTCTGCGCACCGCTTTGCCCTATGCGAAAGCAACCGACGTCAAGCGGCTGCATCTGATGGCGGGATTGGCCGATCGAGGCGATCGCCGCGCGGTCGAGGCATTTTATAAATCGGTGACGTGGGCTGCGGAATTCTTCGCGCCCCACGGCATCGATATCGTGCTTGAGCCGCTGAATGCGCGCAACACGCCGCATTATTTTCTCAACGACTTCATGTTTACGAGCGACCTGATCCACGAATTGAAGATTCCGAACCTAAAACTGCAATTCGACATCTATCACTGCCAGATATTGCATGGCGACGTGACCATGCGGCTGCGCGAGATGATGCCGATCACGGGCCACATCCAAATCGCGAGCATCCCCTCGCGCCACGAGCCTGACGATGAAGAATTGAACTATCCATTCCTGTTCGACGAGCTCGACCGGCTCGGTTACGACGGCTTTGTCGGCTGCGAATATAACCCGCGCGGCAAGACCCTCGATGGCCTCG
>DATGJS010000174.1:0-9121 GCA_035295025.1 Bradyrhizobium sp. | reverse complement strand
GCCTCGCATTTGACCTTTAAGGGCGGCTCTCGCAATAGTGCCGGCAAAACCACGTCTGGAGGAATCCTCATGAACCCGCTATCCGCGCAGGCCCGCCGATGGGCGCTCGGTATCGCCGCCCTCTTGTGGCTGGTGGGCTCGGCCCAGGCGGCCGAGGTGCGGGTGATGATCTCGGGCGGCTTATCCGCTGCCTATAACGCTCTGGTGCCGGAGTTCGAGAAAACGACTGGCCATAAGGTGATCACGGCATACGGCCCTTCGATGGGCACGACGGCAAACGCGATTCCCGTGCGGCTCGACCGCGGCGAACCGGCCGACGTTCTGATTTTGGTGGGTTATGCGCTCGGCGATCTGATCAAGCAGGGCAAAGTGATGCCCAATAGCCGCGTCGATCTCGTGAATTCGAAGATCGGCGTTGCGGTGAAGGCCGGCGCGCCAAAGCCGGACATTTCCTCGGCGGAGGCCGTCAAACGCGCGCTGCTCGCCGCCAAATCGGTCGCTTATTCCGACAGCGCCAGCGGCGTCTACGTCTCCACCGAAATGTTCGAAAAGCTCGGCATTGCGGATGCCATGAAGGACAAGGCAAGAAAGATTCCGGCCACCCCGGTCGCCGAGATCGTGGCGCGCGGCGAAGCCGAGCTTGGCTTTCAGCAGATCAGCGAATTGAAGCCAGTTGGCGGCATCGACATTATCGGCCCGCTGCCGGATGCGTTGCAGAAGGTCACGGTGTTCTCCGCCGGCATCGCCAGCGTGTCGAAAGAGCCCGAGGCCGGCAAAGCGTTGATCAAATTCCTGAGTTCGCCGGCGGCACGAGAGACGATCGTCAATAGCGGGCTTGAGCCGATTGAAGGCGGGGGGAAGTAGGCCACTCGGGAAACCCTTGTCATCGCGAGCGCAAGCGCGATCCAGATTTATAGTGCGCTGGATTGCTTCGCTATCGCTCGCAATGACGTCACTTCGCCCGCAGCGGAGTATCCTTCAGGCCATTATTGTCGAAAGCTTTGCGCAACAGGCCGTTGGCCTTGGCGTCCATCATGAACTTGGTCGCGTATTCCAGCGACAACGGATGATTGAGCGGCACGGCCACCGCCGTCACCGTCTGCTTGAAGGTTTCATCGAGCACGCGCGTGCCCGGAATCTTTTTCGCCAGCGCGTTGAGCTGATCGCGTGACAGCGCAAAGGCGTCGATCTTGCCGTCCTTCAAGAGATTGAAGATTTCATCGAAGGTCTGATAGCCGACGACCTTGGCGTTTTTCAAATGCGCCACCGCGCCGCGCATGGTGGTGGTATCGTTGACGGCGGCGACCATGACGCCTGCTTGATCGAGGCTGGCGAAATCCTTGATCGCCGATCCCGCCTTGACGATGTAGGTCGCCTCGGAAACCTCGTAGATCGGACCGAACGCGATTTTCTTGGCGCGCTCGGTATCCTCGGGGAGAAAGCTCACGTCCCAGGCGCCCTTGGCGGCGGCATCGGTGATCTGTCCGGAATTCGGAAAAGTGACATATTCGACGGGAACGCCAAGTTGATCGGCCATCGCCTTGCCGAGATCGACCGGCACGCCGGCATAGCCGGCCTCAGATTTGGTCGACCAATAGGCGCCGCCGGCGGCGCTGATGCCGATCGCGACCCGCAACTTGCCGGTCGGCGCGATCTCATCCTTCAAGCCGTCGGCGCGGGCAAAACCGCCCGTAACGAGGGCGGCACTCAACACCAAAGCGGCGAATCTCGCCAACGACAGGTCACGCATGAACTCTTGCTCCCTAGTGGTCCGATTCTAACATTTGCATCCCTTCTCGGCGGCCACTTTGCAAATGTTAGAATCAAAGGACCACTAGCAAATATAGGTTTCTAGTGGAGTTTTGGATTTGACATTCGCTTATTGAATTCGAGGCTCACGGGGAGCGAATGTCAAATCTACTCCACTGGCAAAGCCTCCCCGCAAAGCCTTGCTTCCGCGGCGGGCCCTTATACCGGCCATTATGATGGATCGAGGCGGGCCGCAACCCCAAAATCCGCCAAAAGCCGCGAGACACCAACCGGTAAACATTATCGGGTATAGGAGAGGTCGGACTTCAGATCGGCAGTGTTAGCTTGATTGCGGCTGGCGCGGCCCTAAATCCAAGTCACACCTTCACGCGGCGCGCGCACGCAGGCGGACCCAATATGCCGGCCAGAAACAATGCGTTTTTCTCGGATCTTCTCGCCTCGATTTCCGAGCGCGGCCGAACGCTGCTGCGCCGTGTCGGATCTTCCGGCGACAAACCAAACGCCGCCGACCTGATCGAGTTGTGCGACGCCTTATTGTCCGGCCGGGGCGAGGCCTCAGGCACAGCACTGGCCCGCGAAGTGCTCGATCGTTATCACGACCTCGATACCGGCAACCGGCGTGAGTTTTTCGAACATTTGGCGCGCGATTATGGCCCGGACCGCGAAAGGCTGGCGCAAGCGATCGAGAGCTGGCGCGCGCAACCCAACGACGCCGACGCGGGCGAACTTCATTTCGCCTCCGAGCCACGGCGGCAGGAATTGATCCGCAGGCTCAATCGCGCCCCCAGCGGCACCAGCGATCTGGTGGCGATGCGCGCCGACCTGCTCGATCTCATGGAGGACGACAAGGATCTCGCCGCGCTCGACCGCGACGTCATGCATTTGCTCGCCTCGTGGTTCAACCGGGGGTTTCTCGTACTTCGCAAGATCGACTGGTCGACGCCGGCCAATATCCTGGAAAAGATCATCCGCTATGAAGCGGTGCACGAGATTCGCGGCTGGAGCGATCTTCGCCGCCGCATCGATCCGGCCGACCGGCGCTGTTATGCGTTCTTTCATCCCGCGCTCATCGACGAGCCCTTGATCTTCGTCGAGGTGGCGCTGACGGAAACGATTCCCGACGCCATCGCGCCGTTGCTCGCCGAGGACCGCGAATCGGTAGCCATCGAAGACGCCCGCACCGCCGTATTCTATTCGATCTCCAACACCCAGCGCGGCCTCAGCGGTATTTCGTTCGGCAATTTCCTGATCAAGCAGGTGGTCGAGGAGCTGCGCCGCGAATTGCCGAGATTGGAGAATTTCGTGACGCTGTCGCCGGCGCCGGGCTTCATGTCATGGCTGAAGGGGGCAAGCGACCTTCCGCTCACCGATCAGGAACATTCGCTGCTTCAACATCTGGACGCGCCGGATTGGTGGCGGAACGAGGAGCTCGAAAGCCAATTGCGTTCGGTGGTCGAACCGCTGGCGGCCCAATATTTCCTCAAAGGTCGCAACAACAAAGACCGCCCGATCGATTCGGTGGCGCGCTTTCATCTCGGCAATGGCGCAAGGCTCGAACAGATCAATTGGCTCGGCGATACCTCGCTCAAGGGCTTGCGCGAATCCGCGGGCCTCATGGTGAATTACCTTTACCGCCTCGACGACATCGAAAAGAACCACGAGGCCTACGCCAACCAGGGCACGGTCGCGGCCTCCGGCGCGGTGAGGAAGTTGCTGAAGAACGAGGGGCGCAGGCTACTCGACATGCGGCTGGGATAGACCATTCGTCATTGCGAGGAGCAACGCGACGAAGCAATCCAGAGTCGTTATGCCGTGTGATGGATTGCTTCGCGGAGCCTGTCATCGGCCCGCGCTTCGCGCGGACCCGTTGGCTCGCAATGACGGGATGCACCTCACGCCGCCAGCGCCTTCATTTCCTTGTAGAGATCGGACTTCCCTTCAAAGCCGATGCCCGGCAGATCCGGCATCGTGATGTGCCCGTTTTCGACACGCACACCGTCCGGAAAACCACCATAGGGCTGGAACAGATCGGGATAGCTTTCATTGCCACCAAGCCCGAGGCCGGCGGCGATGTTGAGCGACATCTGATGGCCGCCATGCGGGATGCAGCGGTTGGCCTGCCAGCCTGAAGTCTTGAGCACTTCAAGCGTGCGTTGGTACTCGCAAAGTCCGTAAGACAGCGCACAATCGAATTGCAGGAAGTCGCGGTCGGGCCGCATACCGCCGTAACGAAGTAAATTGCGCGCGTCCTGATGGCTGAAGAGATTTTCGCCGGTCGCCATCGGCGCCGGATAAAACTCGGCCAATGCCGCCTGAAGTTGGAAGTCGAGGGGATCGCCAGCCTCTTCATACCAAAACAGCGGATAATCGCGCAGCATCTTGGCATAGGCGATCGCGGTTTCCAGATCGAAGCGGCCATTGGCATCGACCGCGAGCTGTGCATCCTTGCCGATCTCGGCGAGCACGGCCTCGATGCGCTTCTGGTCTTCGGCGATCGGCGCGCCGCCGATCTTCATCTTCACGACGTTATAGCCGCGATCGAGATAGCTGCGCATCTCGCCGCGCAGCTTAGAGGTGTCCTTGCCCGGATAATAATAGCCGCCGGCGGCATAGACAAAGACGCGCGGATTGGCGCTCACGCCATGACGTTCAGCCAGGAGGCGAAACAGCGGCTTGTTTTCGATTTTCGCCACCGCATCCCACACCGCCATGTCGATGGTGCCGACCGCGACCGAGCGCTCGCCGTGCCCGCCCGGCTTTTCGTTTCCCATCAACGCCGCCCAGACCTTGTCGGGATCGAGATTGTCGCCGGCTTCATTGAGCAACGTCTTCGAATCGGCTTCCTTGAGACGGGACGCAAACCGCTCGCGGATCAACCCGCCCTGCCCGTAGCGGCCGTTCGAATTAAAGCCGTAACCGACCACGCGCTTGCCGTCACGCACGGCATCGGTGACGACCGCGACCAGGCTCGTCGTCATCTTGGTGAAGTCGATATAGGCGTTGCGGATCGGAGAGGCGATCGGCTTGGTGATTTCCTGGATGTCGATAATGCGAACGGACATTTGGTTTTTCGCTTTCAGAAAAATTGTAGCGACAATGTCGTCATTGCGAGCAAAGCGAAGCAATCCAGTGATGCCGCAGAAAGATTCTGGATTGCTTCGGAGCTCACGCTCCTCGCAATGACGGGAGGAGAATGGTTCGTCAAACCTTCGGCTTATCCCGGAAATACGGCTCCACCGGGCCGTGAACCTTGATGGTCAGAGGGTTGCCGTAACGATCTTTGGCATTGCCGGCCGCGATCCGAATCCAACCCTCGCTGATGCAATATTCCTCGACATTGTTTTTCTCGACGCCCTTGAAGCGAATGCCGACGTCGCGCGTCAAGATCGCTTCGTTGTAATAAGGGCTTTTGGGATCGACCGACAGACGGTCCGGAAATTCACCCAATGTCGCGGTTTGAATTTTTTCGCTCATAACAGCGCCTCGATTTCTTGTCTAAGCGCCTCCGGCGCCGTCGTCGGCGCGTGGCGCGAAACCACCTTGCCCGAACGGTCGATCAGGAATTTGGTGAAATTCCATTTGATCGAGGAGCCGAGCAATCCGGATTTCTCGCGTCTCAAAAATTGATAGAGCGGATGGGCGCTATCGCCATTGACCTCGATCTTGTCGAACATCGGAAAGCTGACCGCATAATTCGTCGTGCAAAAATTCTCGATCTGCGCGGCGCTGCCCGGCTCCTGACGCCCGAACTGGTTGCAGGGAAAGCCCAGCACCGAAAAACCGCGAGAGCCATACGCCTGCTGTAACGTTTCGAGGCCTTTATATTGTGGGGTAAAGCCACAGGCGCTTGCGGTATTGACGATCAAAACCACCTGCCCCTCGAAACGCTTCAAGGACACGTCCTCGCCCGCGAGCGATTTGGCGCTAAAATCGTAGATCGAAGCCATGCGCTTGCCTTCAGCTCTTCAGCCCTTGAGCGGATCGACCACCGAACACGGCGTGCCACCGGCCTCGATCGCCTCGCCCGCGAGCAGGCATAGGTCCTCCCGGTAGCGACTGGCGACGACCTGAACGCCGACGGGAATGCGCCCGACCAATCCCGTGGAGACGGTCAAGCCCGGTAGTCCGATAAAGGGAATCGCGATTTGCGGCAATTGCGCCTGCCAGACCCGCTGGAAGGAGGCTTCGTCCCGCATGTCGAGTTGATCGGGGAACGGCAATTCGCCCGACACCGGCATCACCAGCACCGGATATCGATCGAGGAACAAGAGCCACTCGCGCGCCAGCGTCGCGCGCCGCGTCAGCGTCTTGGACAGATCGAAGGGATGCACTTTTGCGCGATTGCCGCGCAGGCAGGCGAGCGCGCCGGGGTCGTCCTCGCTTTCGGCCGCCGCAAGCTGGCCTTCGTAATTATCGCCGAGCCACAATTTGGTTTGAAGTTCGGCGGCCTCGCGCATCGGCGGCGTTGCGACCTCTTCGACGCGCCAGCCCGCGCGCTCCAAGCGCTTGCCGGCATCGAGAACCGCGGCCCTCACCTCGGCCACCGGCTCAAGCCCGTCGGGGCTCACGCACAGGGCGGCGCGCTTTGGCCGCGCGGGACCTTCGAGCGGCGCCGGCACCCACCAAGGGTCGCGCGCGTCATAGGCGGACATCGCCGCGAGCGCGATTCTCAAATCGGCAATGGTGCGCGACAGCGGCCCGGACACGGCCGAAATCTGCGGCCCGATGCCGCGTTCGGGCAATGCGGCGTTGAAGGCCGCGACACGGCCGACCGTGGTTCGAAGGCCGTGAACGCCGTTGACATAGGCTGGATAGCGGATCGAGCCGGCGATGTCGGTGCCGTGCGCGATATGGCCGATACCTGCGGCGAGCGCCGCGCCCGCGCCGCCGGATGAACCGCCGGGGGTGATCGCCGGGTCGCGCGGGTTCTTGGTGTCGCCATGAACGAGATTGGTCGTAAACCAGCGATAGGAAAACGCCGGACAATTGGTGCGGCCGAGCATGACCGCGCCCGCTTTGCGCAGATTATCGATCACGGGGCTGTTGTCGCGCGCGATGAGCGCGGCTTGCGTCTTCAGACCATTGGTGGTGGCATAACCGGCCTGGTCGATATTGACCTTGATCGTAACGGGGACGCCCGCGAGCGGCCCGGGATCTTCGCCGCGCGCGATCGCCGCATCGACCTCGCCCGCTTGCGCGAGCACATCTTCGGGGCGGTGATCGACCACCGCGTTGATCGCCGGATTGACGGCATTAAGCCGCGCCAGCGCCGCAGTCGCGGCTTCCTTCGCCGAAACCTTCTTCGAACGGATCAGGACAGCAAGTTCTTGAGCCGAAAGGCGCCAGAGATCTTCCATCAAAGCAACTCCCATTATGGCCGGAAGTTGTAACGCCACCGGGGCGGCCGCACCATAGCCGCTTTAGCTTAGCGGTAATGCGCGATGTAATAAGCGAGATCGGCGATCTGTTCCTGGGTGACCGCGCCCATCACATCCGCCATGGTGCCGTCATAGCCGTGACGGGAGTTACTCTTGTATTCGGCAAGCGTCTTGGCGAGATAATCCTCGCGCTGATTAGCCAGACGCGGCACGTTCTCCTTGCCGGAGAAATCGGCGTTGTGGCAGCTATTGCAGCGGTTCACTTGCGCCAGCGCAAGGCCGCGCTGCATCCGCGCCGGATCGCCCACATCGCTCGGGGCTTTCGGCTTGGGCAATTTCGCGATGAAATCGGCGAATTTCTGAAGATCGTCGTCGGTGAAAGACTTCGCCATGTCGTTCATCGGCTCAAAGGCGCGCAGCTTTTCGCGGAACATGAAGAGCTGGATCAACGCGTAAGGCGACTGCTGAGCGCCGAGCGAGGGCGTATTTTCCATTTCGGACTGGCCCTGCTCACCGTGACAGGCGAAGCAGGTGACCGCGCGCTCTTCGAGAGTCGCCGCTGTGGCGGAAGAGGCAACAAAAACGAAGGCCAAAGCCGCATATATTTTACGCATCGATTGCAGTCCTGGGTAGCGACGATTCAAGCGTGAAGGCTGAAAGCCGAAATGTGGGCCGAAAGAGAAGATTGAAGGCCGAAAAGTTAAGATCGAGAGCGGGTCTACCACTCTCGATCCTCATTGGTGTCCTTTATCATCGCTATCGCGGATATTTTAGCGCCCGAGTGCGCCTCCAACCCCTTCAACGTACTTTGCGACCTTCTGCTTGCCGTAAGAGACACGCCAGACGGCGCCGTTCCAATCGTCGGAGACCAGGAGCGAGCCGTCCTTCAACTGCATCACGTCAACCGGCCGGCCAACATATTTGTTGTCCTGGAGGAAGCCGGTGACGAGCGGCTCGATGTTCTTGACCGTGCCATCCTTGTTGAGATGGGCCACGACCACGTCACCACCGAACTTGTTGGTCTTGTTCCAGGAGCCGTGGCGCGCCACGATGACTTGGTTCTTGAAGCTCGCGGGGAACATCTTGCCGGTGTAGAAGCGCATGCCGAGCGAGGCCGCGTGCGGGCCCATCAGGCCGACCGGAGGCGTGAACTCGCTGCACGAATGGCCCCACCCGAATTCCGGATCGGGGATATTGCCCTGCCAGCAATAGGGCGAACCAAAATGCTCACCGATCTTGGTGACGCGATTGAGTTCGTCATTGGGAAGGTCTTCCGACATCCAGTCGCGGCTGTTGTCGGTGAAGTAGAGCTGCTTGGTTTCCGGATTCCAGTCGAAACCGACCGTGTTACGGACGCCGCGCGCGACCACTTCGGCGCCGGAGCCGTCGAGATTGATACGGCGGATCTGGCCGTGATCGGCGTCATGCAGCACGTTGTTGCCGGGCTGGCCGACCGGGACATAGAGCTTGTTGTCCGGCCCGATGGCGATGAACTTCCAGCCATGGGCTTCGTCCTTCGGCAAATTGTCGTAAATCACGACGGGCTTCGGCGGATTGTCGAGATTGTCTTCGATCTTTTCGATCTTCGACACTTTCGAAAGCTCGGCGATGTAGAGCGTGCCGTCCTTGAAGGCCACGCCATTCGGCCGGTAAAGGCCGGAGGCAATGATCTTGACCTCGCGTTTGCCATCCTTGTTGACGATGGCATAGACCTTGTCGACCGTGCGGCTGCCGACGAAAACCGTGCCCTTGTCGCCCAAAGCGAGCGAACGCGCGTTCGGCATGCCGGCGGCATAAACTTCGATGTTGAAGCCGGCCGGGACCTTGAGCTTGTCCATCGGCAGCTTGTCGGGCGCGGCGGCAAGCGGCGGAGATGCGACCGGCGCCAATTTCTGCGCCGCTTCATTGTCAGGCCGGCCGATCATCGGCGAACCCGGCGGAAGCGGTTGGGCGGAGGGGCTCGCCGTCTGAGC
>DATGJS010000173.1:0-21773 GCA_035295025.1 Bradyrhizobium sp. | reverse complement strand
GAATCTGAAACACGTTCTTCGCCAAATCCAAACCAATCGTGCTAATCTCGTTCATGGACGGTCCCCTTTGCTTGAGATCTTCATCGACCTCATTCTGGCACATCGATGCCGTTCGGGGGCCGTCCAACCCATCTTTGCGAGCGGAGCGAAGCAATCCGGGACTAAACAAAGGTCTGGATTGCTTCGGCGCTGACGCGCCTCGCAATGACGCTGAAAAGGTCGTTCGCTAACCGCCGCGCAGCGGCGGCATCACCATTTGGTCGCGCCGGCAGGCGCGCCGATCGATCTCCTCGCAGGCGCGGAATTGCAGATCCTTGCTCATACAGATCCGCACCTCGCCAAGCCGCGACTGGTTGCAGGTGACCGCGATCGCGGTGGAGGAGAGGCCGGGATTAGCTTTGATGAAGGCGTCTTCGACCTCGGCGGGCGAGATGGTCTTCGGATCGGACAATTCGATAAATTCAGGCGGAATTTTCACGCTCGCGCGGGCTTTGCGGATCGTTTCGAAATAGGCCCGCGGTCCGAGCCCCGAACAGGTGCCGTGCTTGTCCCATTCATTGAAGATCAACCCCGGCGCCGGCATCAAATCCAGCATCGAGGTCATGATATTGCGATCGAGCCGCGGCGAAGGCCGCTCGCAATATTCGGGAAAGCCGTGCTCATATTGCGGCCACAGCCCGTGAACCACAAAGGAAAACGGCCGTCCGCCGCACTGGGCCTGTTGTGAGCGCCCGCTATTGCCACGCTCGGCCGCCTCCTCGCAAAAGGACGGCGACCACGACAATGACAGCACGTAGAAATCGAACTCACCCGGCGCGTTTTGCCGGCGGTCCTGTGCGGCTGCGGTGCCGCCCATCAGCATCGCGGCACCAAGCCAGCCGAAAATCATCCCCATCCGCGCCACTTTTCGCAAACGAAACGTCAACATGATTGCTGCCCTCATTCCAGAATGGATGTCTGGAACCTAGCACGCATCGAGAACGTTTCAAGAACAAAATGAAGACGGTGTTGCTGAGCGGGAGCGCTTCAACGGCGGAAATGAAAATAGCGCTGTGAAATCAGGGCCTGGCGGCGTTGCAGGCCGGATTATAAGCCCAGTTGCGGTCGAGTCCGGCGACGCACCATTCGACGCCCTGGTCGGAGCCGGCAAAGCCGCCATCCTCGATGATGGAGTAGTGCACGGGGTGCACCCGCCCGTCGCTCAGCATCGCATCGCCGCTGCAATAACGGCGGGGGATGTTGTCCGACTGCCAGGGCCGATAGGCGGTTTCATGAATCCGGCCCCAGGCCGTGATCGTGAGTGAGGAATTCCAGAAGGTGCTTTCCTTCTCATGGAATTGCGATGCGATGACCCCGAGCGCGGCCTCGCATGATTTGAGCTTGCCGTCATATTTCGGTCCCGACAGCCAAAAATTCAGCTCGAAAGGATTGGCAGCCTCGGCGGCCTGACCAAGAAGCATCAGGCCGAAGGCAGCGCCAAACGCCGCTGCGAGAATGGTTTTTCCACTTAGTCTGAATAAGGCGCGCATTGATCGGTCCATCGCTGGTCAAGCTAGTGGTGGGACCACCAGTTAAGCGTGGGACCGTGCCGCGAAGCCTTGGTGAGGTCAAGTGCAGCGCGGCAACACCTGCGAATAAGTCGGTTATCCGCCGATGCGCGTTCTTTTCAAGGCTTGTGAGGCGCTTTAAGTTATGGGGGTGCCTCAAGCGAAACGGAGCGAAGGATGCGAATCATCAAGGCCGCTGTTCTGATGGCCGCGGGGGCCCTGTTGGCGTCTTCGCCGGCCCGTGCCGATACGGTCATGCCGTTTCAGGGTAACGATACCGGCGGCATCATCGCCTATGAGTTGGCCCAGCACGCCGATGCCCGCCAGATCGCGGTCGATCATTGCGCGTCCTATGGCAAGGTTGTGAAGTTTCTCGCGGTCGATGCGCAATATGGCGGCTATATTTCGTTTGCCTGCCGCTGGGTGCCGTATGGCACCCATGACCGGCCGTTGCGCACGCTCTATTGATCGCAGGTCACCACCGGCGCGTCTGATCCCGACGAAATCGAAAAAATGCAACGCATGGCGTGGAAACGGCGCGCGCGGGTTTTCGGCCTTTGTTGGCTTGCGACGGTGCCGGTCGGAAGCGCCTTGGCGGTGGAGTTGCCAATCCGCAAGGCCGGCCTGTGGGAAATCAAGACGGTGGAGGTGGGCTCCACGCTGCCGGGCCTGACCATGCAGCACTGCACCGATGAGACCATCGACAAAGACATGAACGATTTGGTCTCGCCGATCGCCAGCCAGATCTGCTCCAAGCAAGATATCCAGAAGACGGCGAGCGGTTATGTCGCCGATTCGCTCTGTAGCGTCGGCGGCATGGCGGTCTCGTCGCATTCGGAAATTAAAGGCGATTTCAATTCCGCCTATACGATCACCACCACCTCGCGCAGCGACCTCGGCAACAAGGCGGCATCGCGCGATCTTGTCGCCAAAGTCGAGGCGAAATGGTTAGGGGCCTGCAAGGCGGATCAAAAGCCGGGCGATATTGTGATGCCGGGCGGCGCCTTCAAGCTCAACGTCAAGGACGCTCCAAAGATGAAGGATTCGCCGCCCGGCGCGAAACCGTAACGTTCAAACCGGAATCCGCACCGCGGCGCGCAGGCCCCCCATTGGGCTGTCGCCAAGCGTGATGTCGCCGCCATGCGAGCGGGCGATGTCGCGCGCGATCGCAAGGCCAAGCCCGGTGCCGCCCTCGTCCTGGTTGCGGGCATCGTCCAATCGTAAGAACGGCTTGAATACTTCCTCGCGCATCGCAAGCGGAATCCCCGGACCGTCATCATCGATCGTCACCGTCAGATAGCGATGATCGCGCTGGCCGGTGATTGCAATCGTGTCGGCGTGGCGCGCCGCGTTCGATATCAAATTGGCAAGGCATCGTTTGAAGGCGGCCGGTTTCACCGTCACGACGGGAAGGCCGTGGAACGTGACCGTCGCGGCATGGCCGTTGCGTTCGGCGTCGCTGCGCAATTCCTCCAGCGCCAGCGCCATATCGGTCGGTTGCGCCACTTCGCCGCTGTCGCCGCGCGCAAAGGCGAGATAATCCTCCAGCATCATCGACATTTCGTCGACGTCCTTGCGCATGGCGTCGACTTCGGGACTGTCGCCGATCAGCGCCAGTTCGAGCTTGAAGCGGGTCAGGATGGTGCGCAAATCATGCGACACGCCCGCCAACATCGCGGTGCGCTGCTCGATCGAGCGTTCGATACGCGATTTCATTTCCAAAAAGGCGTGCGAAGCGCGGCGCACCTCGCGCGCGCCTCGGGGGCGGAAGTTCGGCGCCTCACGGCCTTTGCCGAAACTTTCCGCCGCATCGGCCAACCGCAGGATCGGTTTGATCTGGTTGCGCAGAAACAGCACCGCGACGATCAAAAGGATCGAGGAGGTGCCGACCATCCAGAACAGGAAGATTTCCGAATTCGAGGCATAGGCCGCGCTGCGCTGGGCGAAAATCCGCATCACCGAATCGTCGAGTTGAATGCGAATTTCCACCAGATTGGAGCGGCCGACGGTGTCGATCCAGAACGGTTTGGCGATCTGGCGCGAAAGCTGAACTGAAAGCGTCTGGTCGAGCAGCGAGAAGAACGGTTTCGGTCCGGGCGGTGGCATGTCGCCGGCGGGCAGGAAGTCCACCACCAGCCCCAGCCGTTGCTGGGCGATGCGGCGGAGCTGCGCGCGGTCCTTGTCCTGTGGATAGCCCTTATAAACCTCGATCAAGGCGGCGATGTCGGACACGACCGCCGCGGACAGATGCCGCGTCACCGTATTCCAGTGCCGTTCCATGAACACGAAGGCCACGACCGATTGCAGCACCACCATCGGCACGATCATGATCAACAGCGCGCGGGCATAGAGTCCGGTCGGCATCCAGCTCTTGAACGCATTCCCCATCCAGCCATTGGCGGCGGACACGCGGCTGGCAGCGGTGCGGATCAGCGTCAATCCCGTGTCGAGCGTGCTCATGGGTTAGGGCTCGACGAAGTTAAAGTTGATCTGTAACGACAGCGAATGTGCACTCCCTCCCCCCTTGTGGGGGAGGGTTGGGGAGGGGGTACTGATGGCTGCAATTGTCCGCTGCCCACCCCCGGCCTCATCCCCGCAAGGGGAAAGGGGGAGAAAGACTGCCCGGGTCGATTGGTTCATCACCACAATCTTGCTCCAAGCGGTCCGCACGCGTTAAGGCGAAGCGACCAGGCGATAGCCGATGCCGCGCACCGCCTGCAAAAACAGCGGATTGGCGGGGTCGCGTTCGATCTTGCGCCGCAGGCGGTTGATTTGCACATCGACCGCGCGCTCATTGACGGTGCCATCGCCGGTCAGCGCGCTGCGCGGCACGGTTTCGCCCTTGGCGAGCGCCAGCACCCGCAGCATTTCGCGCTCACGATCGGTGAGACGGAAGGCCGCTTCGCCCTGCCGCAATTCGCCGCGTTCGAGATGAAAGACGTATGGCCCGAATGCGATCTGCGCCAGCGTCTCGACCGGCGGTGGCGCGGTGCGCTTGAGGATATTGCCGATCCGCAACGATAATTCGCGCGGCTCGAACGGCTTTGCCACGTAATCGTCGGCGCCGATTTGCAGGCCTTCGATCCGACTTTCGGCCTCGTGGCGCGCCGTTAGCATGACGATGGGCACCGAGGACGAGGCGCGGATGAATCTGGCGAGATCGAAACCGGTTTCTCCCGGCATCATCACGTCCAGGATCAGAAGGTCGAAGTGCAGGCCGGTGAGCTTGGCGCGCGCGTCTTTGGCGCTCATCGCCGTGGTGACGCGGTAGCCTTCGCCGCATAAAAAGCGCGACAACAGATCGCGGATGCGGCGGTCGTCGTCTACCAGAAGAAGATGCGCCGCGTCGTCGGCCGGCTTTGGCGGGGTCCGTGCGATGGTTGCGGCCTCGGTCACGCGTTATTCCTTTGCCTTTGCGCTCGCAGGCGCGCCAAAAATCGCTGCCAGCACCTTGTCGGGATCGTCGCGATCGATCATCGCGCGCAGGAATTGGCGGATCGCTTCAAGGCCCGCTGGCTCGATGCCGCGCAGCGCGCGATTGAGCCGCGCGGTTTGAAGTCCTGCGAGCTTGGCCACCAGCGTCTCGCCCTTGGCGGTGGCATAAAGAAGGCGTTGGCGGCGGTCAGCATTGCCGGCCTTCTGGACGATATAGCCCTCGTCGAGCAATTGTTTCAGCACGCGTCCGAGCGATTGCTTGGTGATTCGGAGCACGTCCAGGAGATCGGCGACCTTCAGTCCGGGATAACGATGCACGAAGTGCAACACACGATGATGGGCGCGTCCGAAACCGAACGCCTCCAATTCTTGGTCGGCGTCCCCGACAAAGTCGCGATAGGCGAAAAACAACAATTCGATGATGTCCCAGCGCAGGCCGGAGGCGGCCACGTTCGCCGCGCGTCCGTCGGCCGGATGAGCGCCTGCGGCCGAGCTTGATAAAATTATGTCAGCCATATTGACATATCTTGGGTTCAATGTTACAAAATGGTCAATTCCGACGAAATATTAGATCGTTTCGCGCGAGTTGGAGGGTGGAGCGGCGGCCTGATACCGTGCCTCCACGTGCGATTGTTTCGGCAAACATACTGGACTTCCGCGCGCCACAAAAGCATGACCTGGAAGGGACAGCCCGGTGTCCGGAAATCGTGCCGGTGGCGACGGCGGAAAACAGGGGCGGGGAATAGGGAATGTCTTTGAAGTTCGAAATCCGGCCTCCGTCGAATCCGACGCCCGAGAAGGAACGCGCGGCCAAGCTGGCCAATCCTGGTTTCGGCCGGATTTTCAGCGATCACATGGCGCTGGTCCGCTACAACCAAGCAATGGGCTGGCATGATGCGCGTGTCGAAGCGAGGGCGAATTTCCCGCTCGATCCGGCCGCCGCCGTGCTGCATTACGCCCAGGAGATTTTCGAAGGCCTCAAGGCCTATAAGCGCGACGATGGCGGGGTAAATCTGTTTCGTCCCGACGCCAATGCCAGGCGCTTTCGCAATTCGGCCGAGCGCATGGCGATGGCGGTGCTGCCCGAGGCTGTGTTCATCGAAGCGGTCGAGCAACTGGTGCGCGCCGATCGCGCCTGGATACCGGGCGGCGAGGGCAGTCTTTATTTGCGGCCCTTCATGATTGCGAACGAAGTCTTTCTCGGCGTGAAACCTTCCGCCGAATATATTTTCGCCGTCATTGCTTCGCCCGTCGGCTCCTACTTCAAAGGCGGCCCCGCGCCGGTGTCGATCTGGGTGTCGGAGAATTACACCCGCGCGGCGGTCGGCGGCACCGGCGCGGTCAAATGCGGCGGCAATTATGCCGCAAGCCTGCGCGCGCAGGCCGAGGCCATCGAGCATGGCTGCGACCAAGTGGTTTTCCTCGATGCGATCGAGCGGCGTTACGTCGAGGAACTCGGCGGCATGAACATCTTTTTTGTGTTCGAGGACGGCTCGCTCTCAACGCCGCCGCTCGGCACGATCCTGCCCGGCATCACCCGCGATTCGGTCATCGCGCTGATGAAGGATTCTGGGGTGCCCGTGCGCGAGGAAGCCTACACGATTGATCAATGGCGCAAGGATGCCGCCAGCGGCAGACTGAAAGAGGCGTTTGCGTGTGGGACGGCGGCGGTCATCTCGCCGATCGGCAAAGTATGTTCGGGAAGCGGCGATTTTTCCATTAGCGGCGGCGTGGCCGGTCCCGTCGCCATGGGCCTGCGCAAGAAGTTGGTCGATATTCAATATGGCCGCGCGGCCGACCCGCATAATTGGATCAGAAAGGTGGAATGAGAGAGGCTCTCTCTCTCTCACTCCCTCGCCCCGTAACGTAAGCGGGGCGAGGTAAAAAGCGAGCGTTTACATTCACCGTTTATGTTGTATGTCAACGCCATGGCCGACAAACCGCAAAAGCTGCAAAAACTGAAAGCCCGCTTGCCGCGCGGGCTGGAAGACCGTGGGCCCGCCGCGATCAACGCGACACGGGTAATGGTGGAGAAAATCCGCGCCGTCTATGAGCGCTACGGTTTCGAGCCGGTGGAAACGCCGGCGTTCGAATATACCGACGCGCTCGGCAAGTTCCTGCCGGACCAAGATCGGCCCAATGAGGGCGTGTTTTCGTTTCAGGACGATGACGAGCAGTGGATTTCGCTGCGCTACGATCTCACCGCGCCGCTGGCGCGATACGTGGCGGAGCGTTACGGCACCGAGAATATCGTGCTGCCGTATCGCTCCTATCGCTTCGGTTATGTCTACCGCAACGAAAAGCCGGGACCGGGGCGCTTTCGTCAATTCATGCAGTTCGACGCCGATACGATCGGCACCGCGCCCGGCGGGCAATCGGCCGCCGCGGCGGACGCCGAAATGTGCATGATGGCCGCCGATACGATGGAGGCGCTGGGCATTCCGCGCGGCTCTTATGTGGTGAAGGTGAATAACCGGAAGGTGCTCGATGGGGTCAGAGACGTGCTCGGCATCACCGACGACGGTCGGTGGCTCACTGTCATGCGCGCTATCGATAAATTGGATCGGCTTGGTATTGCCGGTGTACAGCAACTATTGGGTGACGGGCGTAAAGACGAGTCCGGTGATTTTACTAAAGGCGCTGGGCTTAGCCGCGCCGACATAGTCTTGATTACCGGTGTCATTGAGAACGCAGGCGACAACGAATCGAAAGACGCTCAGCTTGATCTTCGGTTGCGCGACAGCAAGATCGGACAGCAAGGGCGTGAAGAGCTTGAAGATATAGGTAAGCTCGTCGCTGCATCCGGCTATGGTGCAGATCGAATCCGCATCGATCCCTCCGTCGTGCGCGGCCTCGAATATTACACCGGGCCTGTCTACGAGGTCGAACTCCTGCTCGATACCAAGGATGAGAAAGGCCGGCCCGTGCGCTTCGGTTCGGTCGGCGGCGGCGGACGTTACGATGGCCTCGTGTCGCGCTTTCGTGGCGAAATGGTGCCGGCGACCGGATTTTCCATCGGCGTGTCGCGCTTGCAGGCCGCTCTTGCGATGCTCGGTCAGCTCGACACCCAGCCGGAGTTTGGTCCCGTCGTCGTCACCGTGTTCGACCGCGAGCGCGTCGCCGACTATCAGAAAATGGTCGCGCAGTTGCGCAACGCAAACATCCGCGCCGAGCTTTATCTCGGCAATCCCAAGAACATGGGCAACCAGCTCAAATATGCTGATCGCCGCCACTCGCCTTGCGTGATCATCCAGGGCCCGGACGAAAAGGCGCGCGGCGAGGTGCAGATCAAGGATTTGATCGAGGGTGCAAAGGCCGCCACCGCGATTGCGTCAAACCAGGAATGGCGCGAGAGCCGGCCGGCGCAATTTTCCCGCCGGGAGGAGGAGCTTGTCGCTGGGGTCTGCGAGGTGCTCGATCGTCACGGGGTGAGGCGGGGAAGCGCGTGACGTAAGGCTTCCGGCCTGCTAACAAGCCGTCCGGTCCGCACCGATTACGAGTATCAAGAGCAAGGAGTAAGAAATGCCCGAAATTACCATCAGCATGGCCGCCGGCCGCACCGAGGCGCAGAAGGTCGGCATGATGCGCGATATCACAGAGGCGCTGGTGAAGAATCTCGGCGTCGATGCCGAGGCCGTGGTGATCCAGATCAACGAAGCGCCTTTGATCCACAAGATGAAGGGCGGGGTGTCCTTCGTCGAGCGTTTCGCGAAGAAGTAACGCGGCTCGCCCTCCCCTCTCCCACGGTGGGGAGGGGAAGAGAAATTTCCATGGACGCACGTGAAGTCATCAAGATCGGCATGAGCGCGGAGCGCCGATTGGTCGTGCCGGCGGAGCGCACCGTCGGGCATTTTGTCGCGGGCATGCCGATGGTCTATGCGACGCCGATGATGATCCTGGAAATGGAGCTTGCGGCGGCCGATGCCGTCCAGCCGTGTCTTGAGGCGGGCTGGGTCACCGTCGGCACCGAAGTCGATATCCGTCATCTCGCCGCAACCCCGGTCGGCGCCGCCGTGCGCACCACCGCGCGCGTCATCGCGGTGGAGCGGCGTGTGATCCGCTTCGAGGTCGAGGCGTTCGACGATAAGCGCCGCATCGGCGAGGGCCGCCACGCTCGCGGCCTCGTCAATGTCGAGAGTTTCACCAAGCAGTTCGGCGGGACATAAGCCGAATTGTCATTGCGAGCCAACGGGTCGGACGAATGCCCGCCCGATGACAGGCTCCGCGAAGCAATCCAGTACAGAGTGAAGATTCTGGATTGCTTCGGAGCTCACGCTCCTCGCAATGACGGGCCCGAACCTACTTCGCCAGTTCTTTCGATCGCTTGGCGGCCGCGGCGACCGCGCGGGTGAGCAGCGATTGCAGGCCGTCTTTTCCCATCAGCACGTCCAAGGCGGCGGCCGTGGTGCCGCCGGGCGAAGTGACGTTCTGGCGCAGCGTCGCCGCATCGAGATCGGATCGGTGCAGTAGCTCGCCGGAGCCCGCCACGGTTTCGCGCGCCAATTTGATCGCAAGCGCTTCGGGCAGTCCGGCCGCGATGCCGGCGCGCGCCAACTCCTCGGCGAGCAGGAACACGTAAGCCGGTCCTGAGCCGGAAACGGCGGTCACCGCATCGATCAGGCTTTCATCCTCGATCCATTCGACGGAGCCGGTGGCGCGCAACAGGCTGTCGGCGGTGGCGCGTTGCGCGCCGCCGACATTTTTCGCCGCGACCGCTACCGTAATGCCGCGGCCGACCGCGGCCGGCGTGTTGGGCATCGCACGCACGGCCTTGCCGCCCAAAACTTCTTCGACGGATGCGATCGTCATCCCCGCCATGATCGAAACGACCAGCGTCCGCTCGCCGATATAGGGCTTCAGAGCGGGCGCGGCGGCGCGAAAGGCCTGCGGTTTCAGCGCCACCACAAAGGCGGCGGCGCTTTCACCGTTCTGCGGGGCAGGGTTAAGACGCAAGCCTTTGCCGAGATGCGCGCGCAGATCATCGGAAGGATGCGGTTCGATCACGGCAATGCGCGCGGCGTCGAGGCCTTGGGCGAGCCAGCCCGACAGCATCGCGCCGCCCATTTTTCCCGCGCCGGCGAGGACGATGGGGCCCCGGATATTTCTTAATAAAGGAGCGGAGCTCACAGCCGTCACCACAAGTGAGGTCGTCCCCGCGCACGCGGGAACCCCCCGCGCGAGCGCTTGCGCTCGTCGCGGTACCACCGACGGTTCTAGTGAAGCGAAGGGCAGGCCACAAGCATTTTGCCTGAATACTATCGTCACGGCGTATGGGCCCCTGCTTTCGCAGGGACGACATCGAGCGTGTTGAAGCAGTTACGCCTCGCCCTCGGTGTCGAACATCGCCGAGCGCATGGCGTCCGCCGCCGATTTGCCGGCCCAAACCACGAATTGGAATGCCGGATAATAGCGCTCGCAGGCGTGTATCGCGCTGACCAGCATGGTTTCGCATTGCGCGGTCGAGGCCGCCATGCCGCCCGGCAATACCAGGGCCTGACGGTACATGATCATGCCGGTATGGGTCCAGATGTCGAAATGGCCGACCCATAATTGCTCGTTGATCGACGCAATCAGCCGTTGCACCTCACTCCGTCGCGGTTCCGGAATTTTCATGTCGAAGGCGCAGGCCAGATGCAAGGCTTCGATCTCGTTCATCCAGGTGAAGGAGAGTTGGTAGTCCGTCCACTCGCCCTTGGAGACAATCGTCACTTCGTCTTCGCCGGAACGCTCAAACGATAGATTGTTGTCGGCGGCGATATCCTCGACGACCGCGAGCGGGTTGTTCCTGGAATCAACGATGCCTTCGAGGAGGGACATGCCGTCTCGACCTTATTTTTTTAGAATTTGGATACGAGCGATACGCACATGGGCACGCCGACATGCGCAATTTTTGCGCCATGGCGGACTGCATTCTCCGACGTTCCAACCCGTGTCGGGATCAGAGCTTGCCGAGACGAAGTGATGTGATTTGCGGAATCCGCGCAACGGCGCGCCGACTCCATCCACAGGCAAAGCTCAAATCATCCACAGCTCTTCGCGGACGTTAACTTTTGTCAGGAGAACAAAACGGAATCGGCGGGGAGAACAAAACGGAATCGGATTCGGTCCGCGCTCATCTGTTAATCCTTGAAACGCCGGGGAGGACGTCAACGCATGCATATGCGGGCCCGCGCGAAGAGATAAAAGACGCAAAGAAGAATGTAAGCCACGCAACAAAGCGTGGCTTACATTCTTAGGAACCGAACCCGTCTTATTGTCCGTATTTCGCCATGATCTTACTGAGCGTTCCGTCCGCCTCGGCCGCCGCAATGGCCTTGTTGATCCGTGCCAGTGTTTCGGCGCCGCCGGCCACGTTCTTCCCGACGATCAAATAATTATTCAATCGGGCGAGCGGCTTCGGCAGTACCGTGAAGTCGTCCGCGGAGAGGCCCGCTTCCTTGGCGCTGTCGAGAAACGACGTTTTGCCTGGATTGAACAGCGCGGCATCGACACGAGCGGCCGATAATTTCTTTACCCGCAGGCTGGGCGAAGAGTCGTTGTCCAGCGTCAGTTGCGGAATCGCGGCAGCGAACTCATCGCCATAGAAAAATTTATCCTGAAGGCCGATTTTCCTGCCGGCGAGGTCGGCCGCCTTTTCGAACGGAAATTCCTTGCCCTTGGCGACCGCGATGATGACGTCCTCACGCACGAGCGGCGCCGAGTAATCATAGAGCTTGGCGCGTTCGGCGGACAAGAAAACGCCGGTCATGACGCCATCCTCGGTGGTCTTTTGCATCGCCCGGGCGAACGGCAACAGCGTGACGGTCACGTCATAGCCGGCGCGCTTGAGAACCTCGACCGCCGCTTCGACCGCAAACCCTTTCGGTGTATCGCCGTCGAGCCAGGCTTTAGGCGATTGCTGTGAATTTCCGTAAAGCACGATCGAATCGGCACGCGCCGCCGAAGCGCCCAAAACCGCGGCGATGATCGCCGCCGCCGTGAATATTTTCGCTTTGATCATGGTCAATCCTCTTGGTGGGGTTTTAGAACGGAGGCAATGGACTGACGTGCCTCTTGTCGGGGGCCACATACTTGTTTCATCCGGCCTGTCTGATCGTTCCGAGAAAGACCTGGACCTCGCCTTGCAGGCTTTTCGCCTGCTGGTTCAAATCGCTCGAGAAGCCGAGCACGCCGTTGGCGACCCGTCCCGACTCGGCCACCGCCTCGGCAACACCGCCGATCGTCGTCAAAACCTCGCCCGTTCCGGCCGAGGTGCGTTGAATATTGAGCGCGATCTCGCGGGTCGCGTCGTCCTGCTGGCGGATGGCCTCAGCCATGTGATTTGCGATCTCGTTGATCTCGGCAATGATGCCGCTGATCGAGCCGATGGCGGTGGCGGCCTCTTTGGTAACCTGCTGCATCCCGGCAATCTGCGCGCCGATTTCGTCGGTGGCCTTCGCGGTTTGGCTGGCCAGATTTTTCACTTCCGAGGCAACGACGGCGAAGCCCCTGCCGGCATCGCCGGCCCGCGCCGCCTCGATGGTCGCGTTGAGAGCCAGCAGATTGGTCTGACCGGCGATATCGTTGATCATATCGATGACCTTGCCGATTTTATCGGCGGCGTCGGCCAGCCCCTGCACGGTGCCGTTGGTTCGGTCGGCTTCCGTCACCGCGCGTTCCGCGATCAGAATCGAATCGGATACCCGCCGGCTGATTTCCGCGCCGGTGGCCGACAATTCCTCGACCGCCGCGGCGACAGCCTGAACGTTACTCAAGGCCTGTTGCGAAGCTTCCGCCACGGAATTGGTCTGACGGGAGGTTGCATCGGCGGTCGTCGACATCGAACTCACGGACGAATGAAGCGTCGCCGACGATGCCAGGACGGCTTCCACCACGCCCTTGATCTTGGCTTCGAAATTTTGAGCCAGCGCGCGATCGCGTGTTTGACGTTCGATGGCGACCCGCTCGGTTTCGGCTTGGAGACGGTCGCGCTCCGAGGCGTGCGAACGGAAGACCTCGACGGATTTCGCCATCAAGCCGATTTCGTCGGGCCGGTCGATGGCTTCGATCTTGATATCTCTATTGCCTTCGGCCAGCGCGTGCATCGCCTGGGCAAGATCGAGAAGCGGCGAGGTCACGCTGCGCACGGCTCCCCAAAGTCCGCCGGCGCACAAGGCCATCAGCACGGCGAAAGCGGCAATGCCGACCCATACATGCTCCCAGGTCGCGCCGACGACGCTCTGGGTCGAAATTCTCATGACAAGGCGGCCGATGATTTGCGTCTTGCCTGCTTCCGTCCGCACAATGTCGACGGGCGGGAGCTGCAATGGCGACGACGCGTTTTGATTGCCTTCGCGCGCAAGTTCCTTGCCGGAGGTATCGGTCACCTCGGCGGATGCGAAGTCCGGATATGCCGCCAAGCCATGCAGGATTTCCTTGATGCGCGCATTGTCGAGGTCCCAGACGCTTGGCGCCAGCGCCGATGCTTGAAGCTGGGCGACGATCTTGGCATCCTGCTCCAGTTGAGCTCGGTCTTCCGCATATTGGCGATAGATCAGAAACGCGCAGAACGTGAATGTGAGAACGCCTACCAGCGCGATCACCGGCACAATCAGTCTCGTTCTCAATAGCATGTTTGTTCCCGTGGGCTTGCCGGCCGCAGGATTAGGTCAAAAACGTTAACGATTGACCACAGGTAGAAGAGCACGCGCGCCTATACCGGCGGGAAGGCCTAGTCATAGGGCCTAGTCATAAAGTCGAAAAGAGAGGAAGCCATGAGCGATACGCCGCCGGGACCACCTGATCATCCGCGTTTCGCCAAACCGCAGCGGGTGGCGTTCGTGCAATCCGCGTGGCATCGCGATGTCGTGGCCGAATGCCGCGAAGCGTTTCTGGCCGAGATCGAGGCGCGTCACATCGCGCGCGCTTCGATCGACCTGTTCGAAGTGCCGGGCTCGTTCGAAATCCCGCTGCATGTGCAACTTCTCGCCAAGACCCGCCGCTACACCGCGATCGTGGCGGCCGGGCTCGTGGTCGATGACGAATATGTCGCCGAAACCGTGATAAGAGCGCTGATGGAGGTGCAATTGCACACCGAAATTCCGGTGTTCTCGGCGGTGGTGACGCCGCGGCAATTCGGCGAGACGGCCGCGCCGGTCGATTTTTTTCGCGCGCATTTCGCATCCAAAGGCTCCGAGGTCGCAAAGGCCTGCGCCGACACCCTGCTCAGCCTGGAGCGGTTGCGCGGACAGGTCGCAGCCGGCATTGTTTAAAGGCGGGCACGTGTCTGTTCGATAAAAGCGGCTGCAACAGCGGATGCCGGTTCCCGGTTAAGATTATGACTTAACTAATGATTAATTATAGGTTTGCGGACGGCGGTGGCGCGGCCTAGCGTATTCTTTACTGCCTATTAACCAAGGAATTGGTGCGTGCCATGAAGTTCAGAATGTATGTGGCGTTGATCGCCTCCCTCGGCGCGGTCGTTTTTGTGCTTTCCACCCAGGAGACCTTCGCGGTTTCGGGGGCGACGTCCCATGGAAGGTTCAGTTCGACGCGTGCGGCTTCCCATCACGTGTTGCGGCATCATCGCCGGCCGCGGGCCGCGTTTGTTGGGCTGGGCGATGATGGTTTCTTCGCCGGTCCGAACGGCGAACCTGGACCCGATGCGATACCGCCGAATGCGGGTAACCTCCGCTATACGAACACCAATGACGTTCCCTGGGATTGGGCTCATCGATATCCACCGGCCGTCGCGCCGTCTGGGCGGCCCTATGTGTCGAGCTGTCCGAGCGAGGCCGTAACGGTGCCGGACGGCCATGGCGGCCAGGGCCAGGTCAATATCGTGCGGTGCTACTAACCGGCGCTTGATGAGATCGGGTCTCCGATCTCGGAAACGCAGGGATTTTTCCGTTCAATCGAACAGGCTGGACACCGATTCTTCCGACGCCGTGCGCCCGATTGCTTCCGCGATCAATGAGGCGATCGAAAGCGTGCGGATGTTGGGCGCCTTGCTGATCGCCTCGGTCGGTTGAATCGAGTCGGTGATGACGAGTTCCTTCAGCCGCGACGAGGTGATGCGCGTCACCGCTCCGCCCGAGAGCACGCCGTGGGTGATATAGGCGGAGACTTCCTTGGCGCCATTGGCCAGCAGCGCGTCGGCGGCGTTCACCAGCGTGCCGCCGGAATCCACGATGTCATCGACCAGAATGCAGGTATAACCGGCGACATCGCCGATCACGTTCATCACCTCGGATTCGCCGGCGCGTTCGCGGCGCTTGTCGATGATGGCGAGCGGCGCGTTGATGCGCTTGGCAAGCCCGCGCGCGCGGACCACGCCGCCGACGTCAGGCGACACCACCATGACATTGGTAAGATCGAAACGTTCGCGGATATCGCGTACCATGACCGGCGAGGCATAGAGGTTGTCGGTCGGAATATCGAAGAAGCCTTGGATCTGGCCGGCGTGCAGATCGAGCGTCATGACACGGTCGGCGCCGGCATGGGTGATCAGGTTGGCCACCAGCTTGGCCGAAATCGGCGTGCGCGGTCCCGCCTTGCGGTCCTGCCTCGCATAGCCGAAATACGGCACCACCGCGGTGATGCGGCGCGCGGAGGCCCGCCGCAGCGCGTCGGTGATGATCAGAAGCTCCATCAGATGGTCGTTGGCCGGAAATGACGTCGATTGGATCACGAAAACGTCCGAACCGCGGACGTTTTCCTGGATTTCGACGAAAATCTCCATATCCGCGAAACGGCGGACGATCGCTTTGGTCGGCGGCAAATGCAGCCAGTCGGCGATTTCCCGCGCCAGCACGGGGTTGGAGTTGCCCGCAACGAGCTTGATCGAGCCGTTCTTGGCCGACATCGACGCTTCTCCCCGCGCTTTGCTGGAGACAACATTCAGCATATCGCAATACCCACGAAATAGCGCGTTTCGATTGGGGCCGGTGATATCAAGGGCGTGCCCCGGCTGGCAACCCGCCCGGCCGGTTTTCCCAGGCAAAATGGCCGCAATGCACGCGATTTGCCTAATGGTCGGTATAGGCGAGCGCGCTCAAGGCGCCTTCGCCTGCGAGGGATGTCGAGAGGGACGCATCGGCGATAGCCGGTCCGCGCTTGGATGGCGTGGCGGGCGGTGGCGGTTGAGGCACATCCGGCGCGATCGCGCCACTGATCAGATTGGTCAGTCCGCTCATGCCGGCCTGGGCGATTTTCCGCAAAACTAGATCGTCGGCGGCGGTCCAGGCGTCGCGCCCGGCCTTGCCGGCCGGCTCCTCGCCGGACAGCCGCAAAGCGCGCTGCTGGTTCTGATCATAGACGTCCCAGACCCAGGCGATCGTGGTCCGCCCGTGATGGACCTCGGCGGCGAGATAACCGCGCACGCGATAGGCGGCGGCAGCGTTTTCCCGCGACACGATCGACAGGCTGCGTAATTTGGATTCGCTGTCGAGCACGCTGACCATCCGCTCGAACACGGGTGGCGGCGGGCCGTCGATGGATTCGAAGGCGATGGTCGGGCCGTTCGGGCTATTTGCCGCCGCCAACGCGTTACTTGCCGCGCCACCGCTGGCGCAACCGCCGAGCGCGCAGGCGATGGCAAACAGGGCGGCGATTGCAACGTAAGGCGCGTTCTGCTGCCACCAAATATTTGACATGCCCCTCATGATGAGGAGATCGATATCGTTAAAATCCGTTAAGGTCTAGTCTTGCTGCGTCATTGCGAGCGTGAGCGAAGCAATCCAGCCGGGCCGCAGAAAGATTCTGGATTGCTTCGTCACCCTAGCGCAAAATTGCTCCGCAATTTTGTCGCGGGCTCCTCGCAATGACAGCCAGGGCTCGAACTTTCTTCGACCAGCGTATTCAGCCCTCCAGAACAATGGCGTGAATATGGCGGCCGTAATCGGCCTCGTGACGATGCACCGAACGGCGGTAGCTGAAAAAACGTTCGTCGGAATAGGTGTCGATGCCGATGTCATCGATCAGGAGCACGCCGGCATTCTCCAGCCGCTTACGGATGAAGCCGGCCAGATCGAACATCGCGTGGCCCTGGCGCGCGGCGGGAAGAAAGAAGAGCGCGTTGTCCGCCTCCTTCTCGATAAATCTTTCGACGAATTCGTCGCCGACTTCATAAGAAGGCTGGCGGATCAAGGGTCCGATCGCCGCGACGATTTGGCCACGGTCGGCGCCGAGCCGCTCCATCGCATCCACGGTGGATTCCACCACGCCCGTCAGCGCGCCCTTCCAGCCGGCATGTGCCGCGCCGATCACGCGCGCGTTCGGGTCGGCCAAGAGCACGGGCCCGCAATCGGCCGCGGTGATGCCGATCGCCAGCCCCTCGATGCGCGTGACGATGGCGTCCGCCTTTGGGCGCGTCGCGACGTCCCAGGGCTCTGAGGCCACCGCGACATCGGGCGAGTGAATTTGAAACACGGTCAGCAGATGTTGCGGCGGAACGCGCATGTGTTGCGCCATGCGCCGGCGGTTTTCAGTGACGCAAGCGGGGTCGTCGTTCGAACCGATGCCGCCATTGAGGCCCGCGTAAATCCCCTCGGAGACGCCGCCCTCGCGGCTGAAAAAGGCGTGACCTAACCCGGGAATGGCCGACAGCAATGGTGATTCCAATATCACGGTGTCCTGACCTCATCCTCAGGCGTCTCGTCAACAAATCCCGCCAGCGCGGTCAAATTGGGCTCGGAGACCGCGAGCACCTTGAACATCTGCCCCATCCCGCCGCGGCCGCCGCCGACCAGCCGCTTCAGCGCTTCGGAAATGTCTTCGGAGACTTCATGTGTGGCTTTGGCCATCAAGGTGAGCGCGCGGGTTTCGATGCCAAGACGCTTGAGAAAATCGCCCTGCGGCACCGGCCCATGAACCCGCGCGCCAACATCCTCGGCCGCGCGCGCCAAGGCCTGAAAGTCAACATGGGCCGTCACATCGGCTTGTCCGGGGTTTTTCAGGGGATCGGTGAAACTGTGGCGCGCGATCGCTTGAAACGTATCGCCGGCGTCGCTGCGCACATGGCCGTAATCGATCATCAGGGCGGCGCCCCCCTGGTCGCGCACCCGGCTTGCGATTTTCATGATCTCCGCATCCGCCCGCCATTCGAAGATGGCCCCGGGAGGAGCGGAGCGCACCAAGGGCGGCAGCAGCACCTCAAACCGTGGGATAGGCTCCGCGGCGACGCCGAATATCAGCCGGTCTTCGTCGTCGAGTTCGATGGTGCGCTCGTGCCAGCCGCTTTCGCCCCTCACCGCCTGATGAATGGGCAACACATCGAAATATTCGTTGGCGAAAATGATGCAGGGACCGTCCGGTATGTCGTCGAGATTGTCGTGCCAGGTGATGTTGCGCGAGCCGGACAGCGCCGCCTTTTGCTTGTCGCGCAACACCGGATTGACCTCGACCAGATGGATGCTGAGCGCCTGATAAAGCGGGGGTAGCACCCGAAGCGCCCGCATGGCATCCGCCATCATGGTGCCGCGGCCGGGGCCGATTTCGATCAAGCGCAGCACGGGAGGCGAATCCATCGCCTTCCACACCGAGGCCGCCCACAGTCCGAGCAATTCGCCGAACATCTGGCTCACCTCCGGGGCGGTCGTGAAGTCGCCCTCGCGCCCGAGCGGATCGCGGGAGAGGTAATAGCCGTGCTTGGGATGCATCAAGCACAATTCCATATAGCGCCATACCGGCATCGGTCCGGACGACTTGATCAGCTTCTTGATTTCCGACAGCAGCGGCGAATATTCGGTCACGATATTCCTTTAACGATCGCGTGATGTATCAGATGTAATGGAGCCGCGATGAAGGTCTGCTCTCTCTCCCTTTTGTGGGGGAGAGGTGGAGAGGGGTATGACAATTCGTCTCTCCTTTAGGATGGCAAGACCGGCTTCGTCGCCTGTCGGCGCCATGCCGCCACGATAATGATAGCTCCCGCGATGATCATGGGTACCGACAGCAGCATGCCCATGGTGAGCCCGCCCCACAAAAAGCCGAGCTGCGGGTCGGGCTCCCTGAAAAATTCGGCGATGATGCGCGCCATGCCGTAAATCGCGATGAAGCTGCCGAGAATCAAGCCACGGCGCTTCAAGGCGCCGATTCGGATCATCACGGCGAGAATGGTGAACAGAACAACGCCCTCAAGTGCGGCCTCGTAAAGCTGGCTCGGATGGCGCGGGATCGGTCCGCCATTGGGGAAGATCATCGCCCACGGCAATTGGGGATCCGCCGGCCGGCCCCATAATTCGCTGTTGATGAAATTAGCGATGCGTCCGAGAAATAGTCCGATCGGTCCGACGGCGGTGGTGATGTCGCCGAGCGACAATATCGGCAGGCCGTTCTTGCGGCTGAACGCGATCACCGCGACGACGCAGCCGAGAAAGCCGCCATGGAACGACATGCCGCCTTTCCACAATTCGAAAATTTCGGCCGGGTGCTGCGCGAAAAAGACCGGATTATAAAACAGCACATAGCCGGTGCGGCCGCCGACAATGATTCCGATCGTCACCCACAGGATGAAATCGTCCATCTGCGTCAACGTGATCGGCGCCGGTCCGCCCCAAAGCTTTTCGTTCTTGAGCAGCGAGCGCGCATAAATCCAGCCGAGCACGATGCCGCCGATATAGGCGAGCGCATACCAGCGGATCGCGATCGGGCCGATCGCGATCGCGACGGGGTCGAAGACGGGAAAGGGGATGGTGAGAAAGGGCATTCGCGGGATGAATGGTTGCGGATGAGGAGTTATGGCGCGGCGCGCGATACGATTGCAAGGAAACCGGCCTATGACAAGGCAAGCGGATTTGAAAGATATATACCTTGAACCGCGCGGGGCGGATCGCCATTGTCTTCTACATTATTTCAAGGCGACCGGAGAGGTTAAGGATGACCCAGACCAGCAATCGGTTTTTCGACGAGATCGGGCGCTTGATGAACGACGCGGCCGGCGCGGCCCAGGGCGTCAAGCGCGAGGTCGATACATTGGTGCGCCATCAGGCGGAAAAAATCCTGAGCGACCTCGATATCGTCAAGCGCGAGGAGTTCGAGGCGGTCAAGGACATGGCGCGTCTGGCGCGCGAGGAAAACGAGGCGCTGAAGGCGCGGCTCGCGGTGTTGGAAGCGAAATTGGGCGGCGCAGGAGCGTCATCCCCGGGATGAGCGCAATGGCGCTCGCGACGGTGGACGCCTTAGACTTCCCACGGATTGAGCGACGCGACGCCGGCACGGTCGAAGTCCGCGACATTGCGGGTGACGACCGTCAGGCCATGAACCAGCGCGGTCGCGGCGATCAAGGCATCGCGTTCCGCGCGTGGATCGGGAATGTGAAGATGCGCGCAACGCCGCGCCACTTCTGTATCGACGGAGAGGATGCGACCCTCGAAGCGGGGCAGGATTTGATCGTCTATCCACGCACGAAGAATGGCGCCTTGCGCCGCGTCCCGGCGCGCGATCTGGAGCGTGCCGAGCTCAAGTTCGAGGATAGAAATGGCCGAGAGAAAAAAGCTCGCGAAGGGAATCCCGCGAGCCCACGTGACGACATTCGAATTCGCCCGCTCCGGCCGTCTCAATTCGGAAACGACATTGGTGTCGAGAAGGAACATCAGAGCGTTTTCGAGCGAAGAAGCAAAGGCTCTAGCCGAGGTCGGTCGGCTTGAAAAGCCCGCCACCGACACGAGGCGGCTCAAAGGCGAATTCACAATCGCCTGGTTGTGCGAGCGCTTCGGCAAGGCTCATATTGCTGCCGGCGAGGCGCTGGTAGTCCTCAATCGTCAGAAGAACATGCGCGGGGCGGCCCCGGTCTGTGATGAAAACCGGCCCGCGGCGGGCCGCCTTCTTGGCGCCACTGGCGTGCTGATTGAATTCACGGCTGGTCAGAGTCGTCACCGCCATCTACGCCTCCAAATCGAGACCCCGACAATCCTTATAATTAAGATTATATGTAGGCACGTATCTACATTCAAGAGGCTGCTAGTTAGAACACGATCCGGAAAAGTGTGAAGCGGTTTTCCCTCGCAACGCCAAAGGCGTTTGCGCGGAGATCATGCTCAAACAAAGAATTAAAGCGATGACGACCATCCAAATCTCATCGCGCTTTAGCCCCCCGGGCTGTGATAGAATAAGCCCTATGGAAAAGCAGGACATCATTGCCAGATTGCGGGAGAACGAAGCGGCCTTGAAGCCGCGCCTGCGGCCCCGCGTCATCGCTGACGCCATCCATGCTTTCTGATACTGATCGCGACGCGCTTGAGGACATCCGCGACAACATCATGCGCGTCACGCGCTTCGTGCATGGCCTCGATTTTGCCGCCTTCCTTGAGGATGACAAGACTTTATTTCGCGGCGACGAAGCATCGTCAAGTACACTGCTTCGCGAGATGCCGGAACCTCACCCAGGAAAACATAGGCCCCGTATCGGCAGCGCACCACGCCGCTATCGCAGCGTGTTGCGCAGCATCCGGGGAACGCGTGTCCTATCATCGTCATCGCGAGGAGTGAAACGACGAAGCGATCCAGTTTTTTGTGATTCCTGGATCGCTTCGCTGTTCGCTCGCGATGACGGTGTGGGTTCCCACGATATCTTCGTCATCGCGAGGAGTGAAACGACGAAGCGATCCAGGACTTTCTCGCGACTCTGGATCGCTTCCACCTGCGCGCAAGGGCGCTTCGGCGGACAAGTCGCTTGGCTCGCGATGACGGTGGATGAAGCAATTGCTCTTCACTTGACACGACTTCGCGCGCCGTCCCTGATTTGCCCGTGGTGCCATTGTGTCGCAGGAAAAATCGCTTGCGATGTCGGGCAAATCAGAAGCACATTTCCGC
>DATGJS010000172.1:0-12621 GCA_035295025.1 Bradyrhizobium sp. | reverse complement strand
GCAGTCGAAAGCCCTTAATCTTTAAGGTTTCCGCAAGTCTGCCGATCTAAAGCTGACGCGGGGAACCTGGCATGATTGCGCTGATATCCGATCCGATAATGCCCGCTGAAAAGAAGGCGCTTCCTTCCGCGCTCGCGCTCGGTTGCCTTGTGCTGTGCGTCCTCAACGCGTCACTGCTCCAGAGCGGATTCGTCTCGCATGGGTGGATCATCGACGAAAACGGTCTTGGGATTCCCACCGATTTCGTCAATGTCTGGTCCGCCGGCCGCCTCGTGCTCGATGGCCACCCCGCGCTTGCCTATGATTGGGATATCCAGAAACAGGTTCAGGTGGCCGTTCTTGGCCAAAGCTATCAGGGTAATTTCGCCTGGCATTATCCGCCGCCGTTTTTGTTCATTGCGGCTGTGCTTGCGCACTTTCCTTATGCCGTATCCTTTGTCGGTTGGGCCGCGATCAGTTTTCTGCCTTATCTCGCCGCGATGCGCGCCATCATCGGCCGCCATTTCGGCTTTCTGCTCGCGGCCGCCTTTCCGGTGGTGTTCACCAATGCGTTGGTCGGACAAAACGGATTTCTCACCGCTTCCCTGATCGGTGGCACGCTCATTCTGATGCCGACCCGTCCGATTCTCTCGGGCATCTGCCTTGGGCTTCTGAGTTACAAGCCGCAATATGGATTGCTGTTTCCGCTGGTGTTGATCGCGGCCTCGCAATGGCGGGTTTTCTTGACGGCCGGCGTGGTCGCGATTTTGCTGGCGGCGCTGTCATGGCTGGCTTTCGGCATCGAAAGTTGGCAGGCTTTCGTGCACTGGATGCCGATGTTTTCCCAGGCGTTCCTCACCGAAGGCCGCGCCCCCTGGGGCAAGATGCAAAGCATCTTCGCGTTGGTTCGCTATTGCGGCGGCACCGAGCAATTGGCCTGGGTTTTCCAGTGGGTCATGAGTGGGGCGGTCGCAGCCGCTCTTATTCTGATCTGGCGCCAGCGCGGCGTCAATTATTCGCTGAAGGCGGCTGCCCTTGCGACCGGTGCGCTTTTGGTGACGCCATATCTGTTTCTCTACGATCTCATGGTGTTGGCGGTGGCGGTGGCGTTTCTGATTCGTCTTGGGTTGGACGAAGGATTTGCTGGGTATGAGCCGCCCGCGCTGGGTCTCGTTGCCATGCTTCTGATGATCTATTCGTTTTTGGGCGCGCCGACCGGCTTCGGCGCGACATTGGTCGTGGCGGGCCTGATCGGGTGTCGCCTGGCTCGAGAATGGCGGCGTCCGCGGGCGCCTTCCGATCACCCCTTGAACGTGTAGTTTGTTTTATTTCAACTTGTCATCTGCCATGAATTATTGTTCATTCTTTGATGCAAAATGGCTTCCGCCATAGGAAAGGAAAGGCGATTGGTTTATCGGCGAACTTATCAAGTCGTGAAGCGTCTGGCGGCCCGCCGCAGCGCGATTTTGACGGCGGCCCGCCATGCGGCGGCCGAGGGCGGCATGGCCGCGGTTCAAATCGCGCCGGTTGCGGTCCGCGCCAATGTCGCCGCTGGCACGGTCTACCGTTATTTCCCCTCCAAGGCCGATCTCATTTCCGAATTGATCGCCGAGGTATCGCGCGACGAGCTGGCCGCGATCCGCCGCGCCGCGGACGCGGCGCCCGGCCCCTCATCGGCGCTGGCGGCCGCTGTCACCACGGTCGCGGTGCACGCGTTGTCGCAGCGTAAGCTCGCCTGGGGCATTCTGGCCGAGCCTGTCGATGTCGATGTGACAGCTTCGCGGTTGGCCAGCCGCCGTGCGATTGTCGGTGAAATCGCAAGCCGTATCGAGGCGGCAGTCCGCGCCGGGCATTTGCCCGCGCAGGATACGGCCCTGGCCGCGACCGCCTTGCTTGGGGCCCTTCATGAGGCGCTGATCGGACCATTGGCGGTAGAGGATCTGGACGATCCGGGAAGGCTCCGCGACGCCGTCCAAACCGTGACATTGCTGGCCTTGCGCGCGGTCGGTGTCCTGGATGCGCGCGCGCGCGGGCTCGTGGTGCAGGCCGCGCTGCCTGTAACGCCGCTGTAGCGAAAAGTTTTCATTTATTCATATTTCGCACCCTATATGGCGGCGGGCATGAACCATCCGGACGTAAAAGCCGTTTCATCGATGATTGCGCGCAAAAATCTTCGCGTGGTGGCCGTGATCTTCGGATCGCTTCTGGCGGGCGCTTTTTACGCATGGCTCGCCGGCGAAGACGTCAATTGGGACTGGCTCAACTACCATGAGTATGGCGCCTTTGCCTTGCTGAATGGCCGCTTCGAGATCGACGTCGCGCCAGGCGGCCTTCAGACTTTTCTCAATCCGCTCGTCTATGTGCCCGCTTATCTGTTGCGGCATGGCATCGGTGCGCCGTTCTGGGGAATTTTGCTCGGCGCCATTCACGGTCTCAACCTCGCTTTGATCTGGTGGGTTTCGCGCCTGTTGCTTGGAGCTTCGGCCTCGGCCTGGGCGGTGCTCGCATCGGTCGTCATCGCCGCCTTCGGCCCGATGACATTGTCCGAAGTCGGCACCAGCTTCTCCGACATCCTCACGGCGCTGCCAGTGATCGCGGGTCTTGGTCTGAGCCTGTACGCGGGCGAGCGATATACCGTGCGCCTCTTTGTTTCCGGTCTTCTGGTCGGCGCGGCGGTGGGGTTGAAGTTGACCAACGCCACCTTCCTGATCGGCGCTGGCGTGTCGTTGTTGTTGGCCGATAGGCCGCTTTCGAAAATGGGCTTGTTTGGCGCCGGCGGCGTGGCGGGTATGCTTGCGACCGGCGGCGCTTGGAGCTGGATGCTTTGGTCTCAGTTCGGCAATCCCGTGTTTCCCTATTTCAACACGATCTTCCGTTCACCCGAAGCCGCAATAGCCTCGACCATGGACACGCGCTTCATGCCGCATGGCCTGTTGGACGCGATGGCCTATCCGTTTTACTGGCTGATCGGCGATCACCCTTCTTCAGAAGGGCCGTTCCGGGATCCGCGTTTTGCGGTGTTGTTTGTTTTATTTGCGGTGGCGGTCGGCACGGCCCTGATTCGCAAAGTCGAGATCTTTCGGCAACGCGACAAACAATTCCTGCTCTTTTTCATCGTCGCTTACGGATTATGGATGGATATGTTTTCGATCCATCGCTACGCGATCGTGCTCGAATTGTTGACGGCCCCGTTCATCGTGCTGTTGCTGTCGCGCTTGTTCGAAGCGTGGTCTGGCGCCGATACATTTCGCCGGCCATTCATCTCCGATGCCGCGATCGTCATTCTTGCTTTGGCCATTGTGGTGTGGACGCAACCGGCCGACTGGTCGCGACGCCCCTGGTCCGATCCATATCGACCGCAACTCTCAGGTGCCTTGTCGATCCCGGCGACCTATCTGATGCTGCAAAAGCCGATGGGATATGTGGTGCCGTTGCTGCCGCCGGCTTCGCGCGCCTATCAGCTCTCCGACATCGTGACGCCGATCGTGCCGGGTGGGATGCTCGACCGGCGCATTCGCTGGGGGCTCGATCACCCGCTCGCGGGCGGCGTATGGGCCCTTTATCTTCAAGGGAGCGTGC
The DNA here is from genome assembly GCA_035295025.1 of Bradyrhizobium sp. Classification (GTDB taxonomy): domain Bacteria; phylum Pseudomonadota; class Alphaproteobacteria; order Rhizobiales; family Xanthobacteraceae; genus Bradyrhizobium. Next base: position 9,063 of record DATGJS010000172.1, on the reverse strand, counting down.
CACGCACGGATTTGCTCGTTGCCTATGATCTGGCGTTGGACGGATCGCGCGCCTGTGAGCGCATTCCCGGCGCCGACCAGGATATCGCGGTTTGTCCGCTGGTTCGGAAGTCGCAGGTGCCGCTGGCAAAGCCTTCATGACAGCGGCGCCTCGCTCGAAAGCCCCGCGCCGTTCGCTCACATATTGGCGTCGTCGTCGGGGCCGACGGATGCGATGCGCAGCATATTGGTGGTGCCGGGCGCGCGAAGCGGAACGCCGGCGACGATGATGACGCGCTGACCCGCTCGCGCAAAACCGTCGCGGAAGGCAATGCTGCCGGCGCGGCTCACCATGTCGTCGAGATCCTGGGCGTCCTCGGCGACGACGCAATGCACGCCCCACACCACCGACAGCTTGCGGCCGGTCACGAGGTTCGGCGTGATCGCCACCACCGGTACCTTGGGGCGCTCGCGCGCGACGCGCAGCGCGGTCGATCCCGAACTGGTCCAACAGATGATCGCCGAAAGGTCGAGCGTCTCGGCAATCTGCCGCGCGGCATCCGCAATCGCATCGCCGACGGTCGGCTCTGGTTCGGCGCGCTGAGCAATGATCACGCCGCGATAGGTGGGGTCGCGCTCGACTTCCTCGCCGATGCGATTCATCGTCGAGACGGCTTCGACCGGAAATTTTCCGGCCGCCGATTCCGCCGACAGCATGATGGCGTCGGCGCCCTCATAGACCGCAGTCGCCACGTCGGACACTTCCGCGCGCGTCGGCACCGGCGCCTGAATCATCGATTCCAGCATCTGGGTGGCGACCACGACCGGCTTGCCGGCCCGGCGCGCCAGCCGCGTCATTTGTTTCTGGAGACTGGGTACGCGCTCCAGCGGCAGCTCGACACCGAGATCGCCGCGCGCCACCATCAGCGCGTCGGAAGCTTCGATGATTTCGGGCAGGCGGTCGATCGCTTGCGGCTTTTCGATCTTGGCCATCACCGCGGCGCGGCCGCGGATCAGCTTCTTGGCCTCGATGACATCCTCGGCGCGCTGCACGAACGAAAGCGCGATCCAGTCCACCCCGGTCACCAGCGCCGCTTCGAGATCGGCGCGATCCTTGGGGGTCATCGCGGAGACCGGAAGGTCGGTATCGGGCAGGCTGACGCCCTTGCGATCCGACATTCGGCCGCCAATCACGACGCGCGTCAAAGTGCGATCGGCTGAGGTTTCTTCCGCGATCAGCCGCACTTTGCCATCATCGAGCAATAGCGCATGTCCGGGTTTGAGGCTTGCGAGAATTTCCGGATGCGGCAGATTAACGCGCGTGGTGTCGCCCGGCGTCTTGTCGGAATCGAGCACGAAGCTCTGACCGTTATTGAGCTGCACCGCGCCGTCGGCGAAGGCGCCGAGCCGAAGCTTCGGCCCTTGCAGATCGACCAGAATGCCGATCGGGCGGCCGTAACTGCTTTCGACATTGCGAATGGTCTTGACCAGCTCCCGCATCTTGTCGTGCGGGGTGTGGCTCATATTGATGCGGAAAACGTCGGCGCCGGCCTCGAACAAGCGGCGGATCATCGCGCTGTCGGAGGAGGCGGGCCCGAGCGTGGCAAGAATCTTGATGCGGCGCAGACGTCTCATGGCTTGGCCCTGGGCGTTGCGGCCGGCGGCAGGCCGTTCAGGTCTGGGGGCAACCCGCCCGGCGAATTGGATAGGCCCGGAATGTTTCCGGCCCCGCTTGGTCCGATCGTTCCCGGCACGCGCGGCGCGGGTTGTTCGTTGGATTCGGTGAGCTGCACGGTCCAGGCGCGTTGTTCGCCGGTATCGACCTCGAAAAAACCGGTTCGATCGAAGCCACGCGCCAAACAATTATCCGCACCCCGGATCGTGAATTCCTTGTCGCGCGAGCACATAAAAGCCTGTCCCGACCATTCGCCGCCGCGATCATAATCGAGCGCATAGATATAATAGAAGCGCGCGATGAGGGTGCCCCGCAACAGTGTCTCGCAGCTTCGCGAGGACACATTCCACCAGCCTTCGGTGGTCCAGCCCTCCGCATCCTTGTAGCCAAGCGCGATACCGACCCGGCTCGACGTGTTATTGCAAAGGCGAAAATCGGCCGCCGCCGAACCGGCCCACAGGCAGTTTATGGCAAGCGCCAAAACCGGCATCCCAATGGAGACAGCAAGCTTCGTTCGACGGGGAGGGGGAGGAGAATCTTTTTCGATCATTCGCCAAGGCTATATCAGTTTATTGAAGATTTCGCGTGAGGGCTTAGACCCTGTCAATGGTCAAAAAGGCCGCCAAAAGAGAGGTTTCGCCGGCATTTTCCAGTCGCGCGGACATCTTGGGGTCTTTCGATCCCGCGAATGTTTGCGTCGTGATATGGCAAAATCTGTGACAGTTTCCTAATTAACGGCCAAGGCATGCTTCTTTTCGATCATGCGGTAAAAATGGACGGGACCGGATCATGGCGATTGACGACAAAACCAGAACGGAACTCGAAGCGGCGGCCTTTCGGCGGCTTATCCAACATCTGCGCGCCCGGACCGATGTCCAGAATATCGATCTGATGAATCTCGCGGGCTTTTGCCGCAACTGCCTGTCCAACTGGCTCAAGGACGAGGCCGACGCCAAAGGTGTCGCCATGAGCAAGGACGAGAGCCGCGAAGCCGTCTATGGCATGCCCTATGAGACCTGGAAGGCAACATTTCAGGCCACCGCCACGCCCGAGCAGTCAGCCGCGATGAAGAAAGTCCATCCCGGCCATTGATTTGCGCTAAAGCGCGATGAGATTTGGATGAATCGTCATCGCGCTTTAATTCTTTGATTGAGCATGATCTTTTCGGAAAACCGCTTCACACTTTTCCGGATCACGCTCTAGCTCACCTCATGCGAGGGGAACCCGCGTCGGTTTTTGTTGTGTCGACAGAGGCCCTATCGTTTCTCCTGTGGGCGCGCTGTGGATGAGCAAGCGTGCTGCCTTGACGCGAGGTGTCGCAATCCTTGAGGGTCTTTCCAAGAACAGGGATTGCGGTGCGTGATGAAGCGTGCGGCGCTTCCTGCGTCTTTCACCCTCAAGTTCAGGAGTACCCGATGGCCACTACCGCCGCTGCCGTCAAGGAAGCCCCCGCGACCAGATTTGCCAAAGACCAGCTCAAGGCCATCATCGAGCGCATCGAACGGCTGGAAGAAGAAAAGAAGACCATTTCCGACGACATTCGCGATGTGTATGCGGAGGCCAAGGGTAATGGTTTCGACGTCCAGGCGCTGCGCACTATCGTGCGGCTTCGCAAACAGGACGCCAACGAGCGCGCCGAGCAGGAAACGATTCTCGAAACCTATATGCAGGCGCTGGGAATGTTGTGAGGGATCGGGGATAGGATACCGGGCTCAGCCCGTCTCCGTCATCTTCATGCGGGCTCGTCCACACAAGATTGGTTGCCTGGCCGAGCTTGGCCGGACTTAACGCAGCGAGGCCGTTCGCAAGGTGAAGGCTTGCGTCGCAAGCGTCGCGGTAGCCGATCCGGTAAAGTGGTCGGTGGTCAAGCCCATCAATGGATCGTCCGAGAAGCCCATCACGATCGTGGTTTGCGGTTTGACGAAAAACCGGCTCAACAGCTCCAGATTGGGGTCACCGAGCATGGTGACGGACATCGACATGCTCGCGCTTGGCGCCAGCATCATGACGCGCATCCACACATTGCTTCCCTCTGAGGTGGCGATCCGCGTCGAGAGCGCCGCGATGCTCCCCGGGCTCTTCGCCACAATGGTGGTGAGGTTGTTGACCGCCATCACGTTGGGGTTTGCCGGCATGGGACGGGCGCTGCGGGCGTTGCCGGCTGGCGCGGCATTGGCGCGATCACCCGCCGAGAAAGACGCCGGTGCGTAAGCCAGCGCCCGGTACACGGCGGGAACGCTGGCGGTTGACGGTGGATTGCTCGGGGCGGGCGCCTGACGGGCATTGAGAGCGGCAAGCTGCGCCGGCGTGGCTTGGTTCGGCATGGCCGGCGTATCACCCCAGAAGCCGCGGGCGTTGATGATGTCGGCGGGAGTCTGCGGTTTCGGTTCAGCCTTGTCCGAGGGCGCGGTCTGTCTTGATCTTACGGACTGCCCGGCCTGCATGTCGGCCGAGGCCAATTGAAGGGTTAAGATCGCAGGCTTTGCGCGCGGCATCGGCACTGATTCGGTGGGTTTGGCAGCGATGGCCTGGGCGACCGGAATTCCCCTGTCTTGGGCGCTCGCCGTCGATCCTTCATCCTCGTCGTCGTTCGATTTGCCGCCGAACAAGCGGGCAAGCAGGCTTGGCCGGCTTACCTTGCCAGTATCGTCGCCGTCGCCGCGCCGCTCGATTTCAGCGCGGGCGAACTCATAGCCCTTCAGCGGTTCGCCGTCGGCGGGCACATGGACGGTGCGCCCGTCAGGAAACACGCGTGCGAGCTGGTCGTGAGTCATGCGCGGCCAGTGGCGGATATTGCCGGTGTCGAGATGGACGAAAGGCGAGCCCGATGTCGGGTAGAAGCCGACGCCACCGCGCTGGAGCCGCAGTCCGGCATAACGGATTTGCTCCAGCGGCACCTCCGGAATGAAGAAGTCCATCGCGTGGCCGAGCATGTGTTGGCTGAAGCGGGCGACTCCCGACGAACGGCGGCGGAGCATGGCGTTGGTGGCGGGCGAACGATAAGCGGAGATGATTTGGATCGGCTTCTTGCCGTCGACATCGCGGTAGACTTCCCAGAGGATGTCGAACAGACGGCGATCCATCGTGGTCTGTTCTTGGCTGCGCCAGTCGCGAAGGAAATGATTGAGCTGTCTCAGTGCCTCTTCGTCGTAGCGGCCGTCGCGCTTGAAGGTGACGGTGAGGTCTTCCCCCGAATGGGTGTGGTGGAACGAAAGCGTCCGGGTTTCATTCAGGGCGCTTGCGTCGTGGATCGCGCCAACGCCGGCGAAAAGCAACAGCAGGCCGAGCCCGAACGGACATCCGGCCTTTGGCAACAGCGACAAAGTGAGTTGGCGTGCGAAACGAGCCAGCACGTAATGAGCCCACCCAAAGCCATCGAGCGTTGAACTCCTTCGCGACCCCGTGTGGCGAAGGATGGTTAATGCACGCTTAACGCGGGAGGGTTGAATTAAGAGGTAATCCCTTCCCCCAATTAGGGCCAAGTTAACCCATCGAGTGTGGCGAAAAATAGCCCACGGGTTAAGGCGGTGTGGAGAATGGTTAATGTCAAAGGCCCGCCCCAGATGGGGCCTGCTCGGATCATGATGCGATCAAATGAAATCGCATCATGATCCCGGGCGCGGTGGCTTTGACCGTCAGCGCTCGTAAAGGCGGCGCGGCGGCGGTTTTCGCCCTGCCGGCGGTGCGGGCTGAGGCGTGGAGCCACCACCAAACAGCCGCTCGAAGAACGAGGGGCCCGACGAGGACGTGTCGCTGGCAAAGCGCACATTGTCGGGGATCGCGGTCGGCTTCACATAATTCGGCTGCGAATGGGCGACCACGTTTTCCAGATCCTTGTTCCTGCCCGAATGCAGCAAGGACAGCATCGTCGCGTCGCGGCCATAGACGTCCTTGCGGATTTGCAAGGTACCCGCGTCGTCCACGAACGCCGTCTGATAGGTGATGTTGACCGGGATAGGCGTCGGGAATTTCAGATCGATCTCGCTCTGGCCGTACATGCCGCGGATTTTTTCCGGCGTGTAATGCGCATTCGGCTCGGTGATGCCGAGCAATATCGAGGCATATTGATCGGGATTTTGCACCCGCATGCAGCCATGGCTGAACGCGCGGTCTTCCCTCGCGAACAAATGCTTGTCCGGCGTGTCGTGCTGATACACCAGAAACTTGTTCGGGAAGTTGAAGCGAATGCGGCCGAGCGCGTTTCGCTCGCCCGGCGGCTGCGAAATATGGATGCTGCCGTCGCGATTATGCTCGAGCTTCAATCCCATACGCTCCAGGGCGTTCGGATCCTGCTGCAATGCGGGCAGATATTCATTGTAGATGATCGACGGCGGCACGTTCCAGGTCGGATTGACCGTGATGAACTTCATGGTTTCCGTCAAAAGCGGCGTTGCATGAATGCCGGGCTGGCCGGCGACCACCTTCGTGGTCCAGACCTGCGCGCCGTTCTGCATCACTTTGAGCGTGTAGTCGGGGATATTGAGAATGACATAGGCATCGCCAATCGACGGCGCGCCGAGATCGCGCGGCAGCCAGCGCCAGCGCTCCATATTGACGATCACGGTGTCGATCTGGCGGTCGCGCTTGGGGCTATTGAGAGCTTTGACGGTCTTATCATCCAGTACGCCGGTCGGCTTGAGATCGGCGCCCGCCTGGAATTTGCGGACGGCCTCGGCGACGTTGGCGTCGTAGTGACGGTCGTCGGGGTTTTCCGTCACGTTCAGTTTGACGCGCAGTTGCGGCACGCGATCGTCTTCGAATTCGATCGTGGGTTGGTTTTTGCCGCGTGCCGGAGTGAATTTGAGCGCCGGGCCATCGGCAATCTGCACGGTCGGACCATTGCCCTCGCCGCGCAATTCGGCGAGCTTCTTCTTCAATTCGCGGTAGAGTTTGTGCGGCGGATTATAGTTGTCGAGCGCCAATGAGGCGTCTTTGGCGGAAGTAACGTTGCTCAGCACCTCCGCCGGATCCGTCGGATGTTCCGGATATTGGATGTCGCCGGAGACCTGCGACCAATGCATCCGCCCGCTCTGGGCGTGACGCGCATAATCGAGCATGCTGGCGGTGAGTTTGAGCTCCGCATCCGCCAGCGCCTCCGGGGTGGTCGCGGATGCAAAATCGGGCAGCGGATAGTCCGACGGGTTCAATCCGTCAGAGGCCGCGTCCTTCAGCCGCGCAACGACGCTTTGACCGCTATTGGTCAGCTTGCCGGACTGAGTCCAGACCGGGGTGAACTCGCGCGCGGTGTAGAATTTCTCCACCGCCGTCCGCTCCGCCTTGCGATCGAAATAGCGCGCCGATTTGGCGCCGATGAGATCGTGCAATCTATTGGCCACCGGCTGGTCGGGGGAGGCCACATGGCCTGCCGCCTGAACCGGTTCCGGCGCTGAGGCTGGCGCGACACTTGCCGCGTCGCTTTTCGTGGCTTCAACCTTGCCGGATTCGGTCGCGGCGTTGGTTGGCGGCTTCACCGCGGGCGTTGCCGCCTCGGCGGCCTGCGACGCTTCAAGCTTGAAATCGCTCGGGGTGGGCGGTGGGACATTGGCAGGCTCGGGCCGCGGGACCGCCGCATCGATCGCCAATTCGGCCGGGCTGCTACGCGTTGTATCGCTTTGCGCCGAGGCCGCCGACACCGTGAGGAAAATCGCTGCAACCGCCAATAAGACGCGGTCATAGCCAGCACGGTTCTTCCAACAGTCTCGCATTATCACACCCCTTGGGTGAGCTACCCGCTTGGATAGCTTTGGTTGGTCCGTCAAAGCTTTCGCGAAAGCGCCGGCTTGATCGGTTCTGAAGCCTTATTTGGTGAAATGGTGCCTTAAGAAGATCCCCACATTTGGCCCAGTGGCGCAACGATTCACATCAAGACGATACACGCGCGCTCCCTCGGCAACCAGCCGCAGCGAGGGCAGCTCACGACAAACTGACTTCGCCCGCTTTGCTGCATCGCGTCGTCAGCGTACTTGCCATGCGGACTGCCTTTTGTCTGTCACCTCCAGGCAACGGTTCAAATGTTCCGGACCAATTTTCGGCCCGCCTTCTTTCAACAGGCGGCGCGGCCGATTGTGCCATTTGTGGACTCAAAAACGCGCTAAGCGGCCTGCGGTCCGTCGCCTTGCGCATCGGCCTCGTCGAGTTTGCGGTAAAGCGTCGAGCGGCCGATTTTCAACCGGCGAGCGACCTCCGACATCTGACCGCGATAATGGGAGATCGCGAAACGAATGATCTCGCTTTCCAATTCTTCCAGCGGCCGGACCTCTCCGCCATTCGTCAGCATCGAGAGCGTTCCCGACGCGGGCAGAGGCGCGATAGGTATTTCGTTACCTGATACCATGGCCGCCATATCGATGGGGAGTGCCGGCGCGGCGATCAAGCTTTCGTTATAGGCCGCCGACATCGGCGGCGGTGGCATGCCCGCCGTTTGCGGGAAGTCGGAGGGCAATAGCTGATCGCCCTCGCTCATCACCACGGCGCGATAGACCGCGTTTTCGAGCTGCCGGATATTGCCGGGCCAATCCAGTTGCGAAAGATGCGCCATCGTCTCGCCGCCGACATTGGTGATGTGGCGATTTTCCTCGGCCGAGAAGCGCGCCAGAAAATGGCGTACCAAATGCGGGATGTCCTCGCGGCGCATTCGCAGGGGCGGAATGGTGAGCGGCAAGACGTGCAGGCGATAGAACAGGTCTTCGCGGAAATGCCCGCTTTTGACCCGCTCGAGCAATTTACGGTTGGTTGCCGAGACGATCCGCACATCGACCTTCACGGGTTTGCGCGCGCCCACCGCTTCGACCGTACCTTCCTGCAACGCGCGAAGTAGTTTCACCTGCGCCGTCAGCGGCAGTTCGGAAACCTCATCGAGAAACAGCGTGCCGCCATGGGCTTCGACGAATTTGCCGGCATGGCGCTCGGTGGCGCCGGTGAAGGCGCCCTTCTCATGGCCGAACAGGATCGACTCCACGAGATTGTCGGGAATCGCGCCGCAATTGACGGCCACGAACGGTTTCGACTTGCGCTCGCCGCTGCCGTGAATGGCGCGTGCGAATAATTCCTTGCCGACGCCGGATTCGCCTTCGATCAGCACCGGAATGGTGGATGCGGCCGCCTTTTGCGCCGTGCGCATCACGCCGGCCATGGTTTCGCTGCGGGTTACGATGTCGGCGAAAGTCAGCCGGCCCTCGCGGCTATGGCGGATGCGCTGCAACTCGCCTTTCAAGGCGCTGGTGGTGAGCGCATTGCGCAAGGAGACCTGCAGCCGTTCCATACCGACCGGCTTGACGACGAAATCCTGCGCGCCGGCGCGCATCGCCGAGATCACATTGTCGATACCGCCATGGGCGGTCTGCACGATCACCGGGAGAGTAAGGCCGGCCTCGCGGAGCTTGGCGAGCACGCCCATGCCATCGAGGCCCG
>DATGJS010000171.1:0-22255 GCA_035295025.1 Bradyrhizobium sp. | reverse complement strand
TTGTCCCAGGCGATCTTGGTCAATTCGCCCAGGGTCTCCAGTTCGGCGAATTGCGCCGCGTCGTTCGCGTCGGCGATCGAGCCGGGACGCAAGCCGTCGCCGAGCGAGAACGAGACGTCGTACTTTCGCATGATAGCGCAGATTTCGTCGAAATGCGTGTAGAGAAAACTCTCCTTGTGATGCGCCAGGCACCACTTCGCCATGATCGAGCCGCCGCGCGACACGATGCCGGTGACGCGGTTGGCGGTTAAGTGGATGTAGGGCAGGCGCACGCCGGCATGGATCGTGAAACAATCGACGCCCTGTTCGCACTGCTCGATCAGCGTGTCCTTGTAAAGCTCCCAGGTCAGCTTCACCGGGTCGCCGTCGCACTTCTCCAGCGCCTGATAGATCGGCACGGTGCCGATCGGCACGGGTGAATTGCGCAAAATCCATTCGCGTGTGGTGTGAATGTTGCGCCCCGTCGAGAGGTCCATCACGGTGTCGGCGCCCCAGCGGATCGCCCACACCATCTTGTCCACTTCCTCTTCCACCGACGAAGTCACGGCGGAATTGCCGATATTGGCGTTGATCTTGGTGAGGAAGTTGCGGCCGATGATCATCGGCTCGAGTTCGCCATGGTTGATGTTGCAGGGGATGATCGCGCGGCCGCGCGCAATCTCGCTGCGCACGAATTCCGGTGTGATGAAGGCGGGCACTGACGCGCCAAAGCTTTCACCGTCGGCGAGCGCGGCTTCGGCTCGTTCCAGTTGCTGTTTGCGGCCGAGGTTCTCGCGTGTCGCGACGTAGATCATTTCCTTGGTGATGATCCCCGCGCGGGCGAATTCGAGCTGGGTGATCTTGTGGCCGTCGAGCCCGCGCAGCGGTTTGTGATGCGCGGTGAAAGATTTCGCGGCATGCGATGCGCCGACATTGCCATTGTCTTCGGGCTTGATCTCACGCCCCTGATATTCCTCGACGCCGCCGCGTTCTTTCACCCAGGCGGTGCGAGCGCGGGTTAAGCCGGCATTGACGTCGATCACGACATCGGGGTCGGTGTAGGGACCCGAAGTGTCGTAGACCGGCAAATTCGGCTCGCTTGCGCCTTCGCTCAAGATGATTTCGCGCAACGGCACGCGCAGATCGCTCGCCGCGTCGGGGGTGGCGAAGATCTTGCGCGAGGAGGGCAGCGGGCCCGTGGTCACGGCGGGAAGGGTCGTGTCGGGATTGGAGCGAATGTTCATGGTGTCCTCCTTGACTTATCGTTGGGCGCGTGGCGGTCGGCCGCCATTGGATTTGAAAAATGCGATGCCCCCACCCGCCGCGCTCTGATGAGCGCGGCACCCTCCTCCGCAAGCGGGAGAGGGAAGAAGCGGGTTCGGTGGGCTCCCTCTCCCGCTTGTGGGGGAGGGTTGGGGAGGGGGTCATGCTGCATCACGCGGCCTCCTTCAGGCCGAGCCAGGCGCGCACGCGCGCATCGGGATCGGCGTGTTGAGTGACATCGGACACCACCGCGATCGAATCGGCGCCGGCTTTGAAAATCTCCGAGGCGTGTTCAAGCTTGATGCCGCCGATCGCGACCAGCGGCAATTCGCCGACGCGCTTTTTCCACTCGGTGACCTTGGCAATGCCCTGCGGAGCAAAGCGCATCGATTTCAGCGTGGTCGGGAAAATCGGCCCCAACGCGACATAATCGGGCTCGGCGGCGAGCGCCGCCTCAAGCTCCTCATCGTCATGGGTGGAGATACCGAGCGTGAGGCCGGCGCCACGAATGGCGGCAAGATCGGCTTCCGCGAGATCTTCCTGGCCGAGATGCACATGCGTGGCGCGCGCTTCGATCGCCGCGCGCCAGTAATCATTGACGACGAGCTTGGCGGCGGTGCCTTTGATGATTTCAAGCGCGTCCTTCACCATCCGTAACGCATCCGCCTCGCTCAGATTCTTGGCGCGGAGCTGAATCGTGCCGGCGCCGAGCAGCGCCAGCCGCGCGACCCAGGCGACGCTGTCGACGACAGGATAAAAGCGGTCAGGATACGGCATGCCAGAACGGGGTCCCAATGACGGGGGTTGAAGGGGAGGCGAAGTCGCGCGCGTTCATCAAGCCGGCTTCAAAGGCGGCGCGGCCGGCCTCGACGCCGCCGCGAAACGCTTTTGCCATGGCGACCGGGTCAGTGGCTTTCGCAATCGCGGTGTTGAGCAGGACCGCGTCAAACCCAAGTTCGAGCGCGCGCGCGGCATGGCTCGGCGCGCCCAGACCCGCATCGACCACGAGCGTGATGTCAGGCAAGCGCTCGCGCAGAAGCTTCAGCGCGTCGGGATTGATGATGCCGCGCGCCGAGCCGATCGGCGCCGCCCAGGGCATCACCACCTTGCAGCCGGCTTCCACCAGCCGCATCGCCACCGACAAATCCTCGGTGCAATAGGGAAATACCTCAAAGCCGTCCTTGATCAGGATCGAGGCGGCTTCGACGAGGCCGACCACGTCGGGTTGCAGCGTGTCGTTGTCGGCGATCACCTCTAACTTGATCCAGGAGGTGGCGAATAATTCACGCGCCAGCCTGGCCGTCGTCACCGCCTCGCGCACACCGCGGCAGCCAGCGGTGTTCGGCAGCACCGTGACGTCAAGCTCGCGGATCAGCTTCCAGAACGCGTCGCCGGTTTTGCCGCCGGCGCTTTCCCGCCGCAGCGAGACCGTGACGATCTCAGCGCCACTCGCGCGGATCGCGTTCTGCATGATCGCGGGCGAGGGATAGAGCGCCGTGCCGATCAGGAGGCGGGAGGAGAAGGTCTTGCCGTAGAAGTTCAGCATGGATGTCTCCGCAAGTTGCGGTCTGCTCCCTCACCCCGCTTGCGGGGAGAGGGTTTGGGTGAGGGGGAGTCTCCAGGTTTGTGATCGCGGATATTCCCCCTCACCCGGATCGCAAGAGCGATCTCATCTCTCCCCGCAAGCGGGGCGAGGTGAGGGAAAGAGCGCGGCGTGAAGGCAAACATCCTCATCCTCCCTGTCGCGGCGTGATGATCTCGATCTCGTCGCCGTTCTTGAGCGGCGTTTGCGCCCAGCGGCTTTTCGGCAATACGTCGTAATTCACGGCAATCGCAAAATGTGTACCCTCATAATCGAGCTCGGCGAGCAGCGCATCGACGCTGTCGGAGGCGACCTCGCGCGCTTCGCCATTGACGATCACACGCATTGCATCACCTCATTGTCGATCGTGCCGCGCTCGACATAAGAGAGCGTCAGTTCGGCAAGCGCCGGCGCCAGCAAGAAACCGTGGCGATAAAGTCCGTTGACCTCGATCTTGTTATTGTGAACAGCAATCCGCGGCAGATTGTCTGGAAAGGCCGGGCGCAAGCCAGCGCCGAATTCGACGATGCGCGCTTCGGCAAAGGCCGGATGCACGGCATAGGCCGCGCCCAACAGTTCGAGCGCCGAGCGCACGCTGACGCCGCGATCTTCGCTTTCGATCGAGGTGGCGCCCAGCATGAAACGTCCGGCCCCGCGCGGAATCACATAAAGCGGAAAGCGCGGATGGATCAGCCGCACCGGGCGCTTTAGCTCGACCTCGCCGGTCTCGATCAAAATGATCTCGCCCTTGACGCCGCGAAGTTCGCTTCGGGCCCCGCGCGCGGCGAGTCCGCGGCAATCGATCACGGTGCCGTCGAGATCGTCCGGCTCGGCGTCGCTATTGAAGCAAACCGCGCCGCCGCTGCCGCGAATGCGCGCGTGCAATTCGGGGAGAATTTTTCGCGGCTCGACATGGCCTTCATCGGCATAGAACAATCCCTCGCGAAACCGCCCCTCCAGCGCGGGCTCGATCTCGCTTATGCCGTCTGCGTCGAGCCGCCGATAGCCGCTTGTGAGCCGCGCGAAACGTTCGAAATCGGCGCGCTCGCGCGCATGCGCCACCACCAGCGAGCCGTTGAAGGGGGTTTGCGGAAAATATTCGCGCCAGAGTTTCAGCGAGCGCAAGCCCAGGCGCACGATCACGGGTTCGGAGACTTCCGCCTCGCAATAGGGTGCGAGCATGCCGCCGGCCCAATAGCTCGTCGATTGCGTCATCGCCGCATCGCCGCGCTCATGCAGCGTCACCGCGCGTCCGCTTTGCGCGAACAACAAGGCCTGCCATGCGCCCGCGATACCGGCACCGATAACGGAAATCGGGGATGGTCCCCGCGGATTGCCCAAACTCTGATACATCCCTGTCCCTTCGCCGGCATGACCCGGATCAGGTTCAAAGGGTCACCACGGTCTCTTGATCCCCAAAACAGGACTTCGAGTGTGTGGTCTCTCAGCTCCTCATCGGAGCTCCCCTCGGAACGGCCCTAATGTAGGCCGATATGCCGGGGTGTCAACGCGATATCCCCATCCCCATCCCCATCCTTGAGGTGGAACCGGCACCGAAATAAAGGTTGCCGTCATTTTCGGTTCGCTCGCTTCGTCTGTGCTCCGGAACGGCAACATACGGCCTATGGCGCTTTGTCGCGTTGCGCGCCGGGAAACGCGTGATAGGCTTCACTCACGAGTGGCTTGGTCAAAACCGAGAGCTCGATTATTTCGCTGTCGCTTCGCGCCGCCGTTGAATTGCCCTAATGCGGTTTCAAGCAACAAGCCTCAGCACGCTGCATTTGGCAGTTATTCTGTCCTATTTCCTGAAGATTCAATTTTTGACAATAAAAAACGCGGGAGGTGCGCCATGACCGGAATCGGATTGCGTTCGTTGCCTCGGGAAAACCCTTGTGCCCAATGCGGCAGATCGATTGCGTTTCCCGAATGGGTCGAGAGCGAGCCTGATCGCATCTTTTATCTCTGGCGCTGTCTGGCTTGCGATTATCGTTTCGAGTCGGTGGCCTATTTCGATTGCTCGGAAACGGCCAACGAGGCGATTGCCGCGTAAAGGGCGAGGCGTCACGAAACGTCACAAGGTGCCGGCCGCGAGCATGGCGATGCGAACGAATTATTAACGCGGTATTAACCTTAATGTCGCGTTACTTGGCGCAAAATCCCCCTCGCGGAAGGCAAGCGCGGCGCGCCATGTTCGACACGGTCATTCTTCTGACGGGTCCCGCCGAGCGCACCACGCTGCCGGCGGTTCTGCATGGCCACAACCCGCTTCTCTCGGTCGTCCCAATCGAGACCTCGGCGGAGCTTGCGGCGCTGTCGCCCTATGTGTTGCGGCGCGCGCGGCTCATTGCGTTCGTGACCCCGGTGATCGTGCCGAAGACGATTCTCGACCAACTCGGCTATGGCGCTGTCAATTTTCATCCCGGGCCGCCGAATTATCCCGGATGGGCGTCCGCGCATTTCGCGCTCTATGAGGATGCGGACGAATTCGGCGCGACGGCTCATGTCATGGTCGAGCGCGTCGATGCCGGCCCGATTGTCGATGTCGAGATGTTTCAGATTCCGCCTGACACATCGGTTCTGGCCCTTGAAGGAATGGCCTATGCCCGGCTTGCGCATCTGTTCTGGCGCATGGCCAAGCGGCTGGCGCAGGATCCCGAGCTTCCATCGGCATTGCCGGTTCAATGGGGCCCGAAAAAATATTCGCAACGCGATTATCGCGCGCTGTGCGAGATCACGCCGGATATTTCCAAAAGCGAATTCGAACGGCGCATGCGGGTGTTCGGTGGACATTATTTCGGTATCGCGCCGACGATCACCCTTCACGGCGTCGAGTTCCAGGCGGTGATGCAGCCTTCGCTCGCTCCTGAGCCGCTCAAAGTCTGATCCGGCAAAGTGCGCGCGGGAACTTTGAGGCGGGAATGCGGCGCTTTCCGCTAAATTCCTGGAACCGGGGAACGGCGAGAGCGGCAGGATGTTCTTTCCTGACAATTTTTTGGACAGGAGAAACACATGTTCGCGAAATATCTCACCATGGCTTTGGCGGGGACGGCGTTGCTCGCTACCGCCGCCTCGGCGCAAACACCGAGCACCACCATGAACCGCACCGAAGCCGCATCGTCCTCGATGTCGGCCGCCTCGTTGCAAGGCGATTGGCGCGCCTCGAAGGTCGTTGGGTTGAACGTTTACAACGACAACAACGAGAAGGTCGGCTCGATCAACGATCTCTTGATGGACAAGAACGGAAACATCAAGGCGGCGGTATTGGGCGTCGGCGGCTTCCTCGGGGTCGGCGAGCATTTGGTCGCAGTCCCGCTCGACAAGATCAAATTCGTCAACGAGCCGGCCTCCAGCACCAGCGCGTCCACCACGACCACCAACCGTCCGGTGACGACCACGGGTTCGTCGAACAACTCGACCATGAGCAAGTCCGATCCGTGGTATCCGGATCACGCGGTGTTCAATGCCACCAAGGATCAGCTCAAGGCGATGCCGGAGTTCAAATATTCAAGCTAAGGTGATCGGTTAGTCGTCACCCGCGAGCTCTGGGCGAAGCGATCCAGCCTCGGTTAAGAGGAACTGGATCGCTTCGTCGTTTCACTCCTCGCGATGATGAGGGGGTGATGACACCCTGGCTTCCGACGATCTCAATTCGTCTTCACCAGCGGGCAATTGCCCTTGTCGAGCGGGCGGAAGGCCTCATCGCCTGGCACCGTGGCGAGCAGTTTGTAGAGATCCCATTCGCCCTTCGATTCCTCGGGCTTCTTGACCTCGAACAGGTACATGTCGTGGACCATGCGGCCGTCGATCCGGATCTTGCCGTTCTTGGCGAAGAAGTCGTTGATCGGGGTTTCGCGCATTTGCGCCATCACCTTCGGTGCTTCGTCGGTGCCGATGGCCTCGATCGCCTTCAGATAATGCATCGTCGCCGAGTAAAGACCGGCCTGAATCATGGTCGGCATGTGGCCGACCTTGTCGTTGAAGCGTTTGGAAAAGGCGCGGGTCTCCTCGTTCATATCCCAATAAAAGGCATCGGTGGCGATCAAGCCTTGCGTCGCCTTGGCGCCGAGCGAATGCACGTCGGTGATTTCCAACAACAGCGCGATCAGTTTCTGGCCGCCTTGGGTGATGCCGAATTCGGACGCCTGCTTTAACGCGTTGGTGGTGTCGCCGCCGGCATTGGCAAGCCCGATCACCTTGGCTTTCGACGCCTGCGCTTGCAGCAGGAAGGAGGAGAAGTCCGACGAATTGAGCGGGTGGCGAACGTCGCCGAGCACCTTGCCGCCGCTCTCCTTGACAACATTGGCGGCGTCGCGCTCCAGCGCCATGCCGAAGGCGTAGTCCGCCGTGACGAAGAACCAAGTGTCTTCGCCGCGTTTGACCATGGCTTTACCTGCGACGTTGGACAGCGAATAGGTGTCGTAGGTCCAATGCACCGTGTTGGGCGAGCAGGCGACGCCGGTGAGATCCGAGGTGCCGCCGCCGGAATTGATGTGGATTTTGTTCTTCTCGCGAGTCAGCGCCGAGATCGGGAGCGCGACGGAAGAGGTCGGCACGTCGAAAATCGCATCGACCTTCTCATTGTCGTACCAGTTGCGGGCGATGGAAACGCCGACGTCCGGCTTGTTCTGGTGGTCGGCCGCGACCACGTCAACCGGCTTGCCCCTGACCTTGCCGCCATAATCGGCGACCGCCATCTGCACGGCGGCGAGCGAGCCCTTGCCGGTCGCGTCCGCATAAAGGCTCGACATGTCGGTGAGGACGCCGATCTTGACGACATCGTCGGAAATCTGCGCACTCGCCGCCCCGTTTGACGCGGCAAAGGCGAGGGCGGCCATCAGCGTGGCTGTCAGCGATTTCATAGTGTCTTCTCCCTGGTGTTTTGTTCGGTCCGGCTTTTGGCTTTTCGCCAAGATTATTCGCTGACACTAGCGCCGTTCCGTTGAACCCGCAAAGCCCCCTTTTCAGGCCAGAGCATGATCCGGAAAAGTGTGAAGCGGTTTTCCGAAAAGATCATGCTCAATCAAAGAATTAAAGCGCGATGACTATTCATCCAAATCTCATCGCGCTTTAGGTGCGCCTTCTACCCGCCTTCCAGGGCACGTGTGTCCTATCACCGTCATCGCGAGGAGTGAAACGACGACGCGATCCAGGACTTCGCGCGGCACTGGATCGCTTCGCTGGTCGCTCGCGATGACGGTGATAGGGTTCACAACCCCGGCAGCGAAGTCACCGTGACATTGATGGCGCCGGAGGCTTCCACGATCAGGC
This sequence comes from Bradyrhizobium sp., assembly GCA_035295025.1. Lineage (GTDB taxonomy): Bacteria > Pseudomonadota > Alphaproteobacteria > Rhizobiales > Xanthobacteraceae > Bradyrhizobium. The sequence goes on along the minus strand of DATGJS010000171.1, from coordinate 14,163 downwards.
GCAGCGTCCTGGCGTCGTAGGCGATCTCGGACAGATTGAGGCTCGTGATGTCGGCCACCACCTTCACGCCGTCGTCGTTCTTCTGCAAATCCGCGATGGCGCCGGCGACCATCTTCTGCGCGTCGCCGAGGATCGGCTTGAGGTCGATGATGGCCTTCTCGGCCAGCCTCTTTTGCAGATGCGGCATCGCCGCGCGCGCCGCTGTTCCCAAAAGCCCGAAAGCGGCTTCTGATTCCACCGCCAATTCGACATTGGCCAGATGCAGGGTTTGGCGCGCCTGATCGAGCACCGGATGCCCCCAAATCTGCACATTGGCCTCGCCGCCGAGAGAGAAGAAGCTGGCTTTTTCCTTGGCGTTGACAAGCAGCGAAATCAACAACCGCTCGCCGGAGGCCGAAACCTGCGCGCGCTTCACCGTGACGGTGACCGAACTTGATCCGTCTTCGGGAAAGTTGCGCCCGACAAGTTGTGCCTCCACGATCCTGTCGACCTCGGTGAAGGGAATATCGATGGGGATTCCGATGCTGACGATCGGCTGCGTCGGCGGCACGATCGAGATTTTTTCGGGGAAGGGGCAGATCGGCATGGTCTGTTTCGGCGTGACGCGCGTTTCCGCCTCGATGCCGAGCGTCATCGTGATCGCGTTGGCGCTCACATTGGGCTGCACCGCGACCGCGCGGGTAGGCTTGAGTTCCAGCCACAATGCGGGCGCGGAGCTGCCTCCTGCTTGCAGCGCAATCGATCGGCAGGTCTTGCTCCATTGAATCCGCGCGTTGCGCTCGAACGAAGGATCGTTGCGAATATGGGCGGCCGCGGCCGCGATCTGGTCGTTGATGGTCTTGTCCAGAAGCGGCTTGACTTGAGCGGGCACATTGAGGCGCGCGCCCGCCACGACGAGGCTGGTGTCGCCGAGATTCACACTTCCGCTCAAATTGGGTTCGATGCGCCAGTTGGCGGCGAATTTCGGCCGCGCCGTAACGCCGACATTGCCCTTGATGTCGGCCGAGGCGTTGACGGCCTTGATGTTGATGCTGCCGATTTGTTTGCCGACATCGGCGCCGAGCAGCCCGCCGATGGCATCGCCGACCACCCCGGTCGCCTTGGCGGCGAGCGAGCCCGTCACGTTCAATTTTCCCGTTAACGCGGTGGCAAGCGATAACGCGTCCTGCCCGCCGGTGACAGAAAGCGGCCCGCGCGAGGCGGTCCAGCCGATGTCGGCGTTTTGCAGCACTTGAGATATCGGGTTGTCGGCCTTGCCGGCGAAGGTGCGCGGCGTGCCCCGCTCGGCCGCGTCGCGGATCGCGGCGAGGGGAATATTGACCTGGGCCAGGATCACGGAACTGCGCGGGGCGGGCGGTAAAGGCGGCAAATCGGCGACCGCTTTTTGTGGAACGCCGCTTAGCGGCACGCCGCCGCGCGGCGAAAACCAATCCATCGCCTTCAAACTGACGAAAAACGAGACCGCGACCACCGCGATCGCGAGCAAAATGGCTTTTAGACGCATCGTCCCCCCGGACTGATTCAATTGAGGATTCTACAGGGCCGAGGCGGAGGGCGCTACCCCACTTCTGCCTCGTCCTTCGAGACGCGCGAAGACGCGTTCTTCACCATGAGGGTTGACACGTTAGCCCTGCCGGCCGGGTGGATTCTCGGCGCGGTTTCACCGCATCCCGTGAATTATTTCATTCATGTGTCAGAGGCCGAAAAGCAGGGGGCGGGAGGCCGAAAAATCGCGGGCGTTAACCACTGTGACGTCACACGCTTGAAATATCTCCAGCACATGGTCGGGCCAAGAGAATCAGCAGGGTTTGAATCAGCAGGGCTGAATCGGAAGGCACCGACCATGCGAATTTTGATCGCAACCGACGCGTGGCGCCCGCAAGTCAACGGCGTGGTGCGCACGTTGACTTCATTGGCGCGCAGCGCGGGCGCACTCGGCGCGGATATTGAATTCTTGACGCCCGAAGGTTTCCCCTCGATGGAGCTGCCGACCTATCCGGGGCTGCGGGTGGCGTGGCCTAACCGGCGCGAGATCGCAAGCCGAATCGATGCCGCCGCGCCCGAAGCCATTCACATCGCGACCGAAGGGCCGATCGGGTGGGCGGCGCGGGCCTATTGCCGCCGCCGCTCGCTTGCCTTTACCACTTCCTATACGACACGCTTTCCCGAATATATCGCGGTGCGCTCGATCATCCCGGCTTCCGTCACCTACGCGGTGCTGCGGCATTTCCATAACGCCGCGGCGACGACGATGGTCGCGACGGCCTCGCTTTATAATGAGCTTTCCGCGCGCGGTTTTCGCAAGCTCGGCTTTTGGGGACGCGGCGTCGATACCGAACTCTTCAATCCGCTTCATCCCGCAGCGCTCGATCTGCCGCGCCCGATCTTCATGACCATGGGCCGGGTCGCGATCGAGAAGAACATTGAGGCGTTTCTTTCGCTCGATCTGCCGGGATCGAAGGTCGTGGTCGGCGACGGCCCGCAGCGAAACGAACTCGCGCGCAAATATCCCGATGTGAAATTTTTGGGCGAAAAGACTGGCGCGGATTTGACCGCGCATCTGGCGGCGGCCGATGTTTTCGTGTTCCCGAGCCTCACCGACACCTTCGGCGTCGTGCAATTGGAGGCGCTGGCCTGCGGCACGCCGGTCGCTGCGTTTCCCGTCACTGGGCCGCTCGACGTGATATCGGGTCATCCGATCGGCGCGTTGGACCAGGATTTGCGCCAGGCATGTTTGCGCGCGCGCGAAATGTCGCGCGAAAGGTGCCGGAATTTCGCACTCGAACGTTCCTGGGAAAACAGCGCTCGGCAATTCATCGGCAATTTGAGCGCGCTGCAGCCAAATCGCGCGCCGCGCGCGGTCCCGATTGCGGCCGAGAGTCATGCCGTCGGCTTGTAGCGCCGAACCGGCTTTGGAATGAGAAACGAGGTTTGGACAATTATGGAAGAAAGCATCAAACTGGACGGTACCACGAGGCTGGATTTCGATCGCGAAATGGTCGAGCAGGCCTATGATCGCTGGGCGCCGATCTATGATCTCGTGTTCGGCGGCGTGTTCTCAAAGGGCCGCGACGCCGCCATTGCCGCCACCAACAAGATCGGCGGACGTGTGCTCGAGGTCGGTGTCGGCACCGGCATTTCGCTGCCGCTTTATGCGCCTCATCTGCGCATTTTCGGTACCGACATTTCGGAAGCGATGCTCAACAAGGCCAGGCGCCGCGTCGCCGCGCAGCGGTTGAAGAATGTCGAGGGGCTTGCGGTGATGGATGCCGAGAAGCTCGAATTCGAAGATGGTTCCTTCGACGTGGTGATGGCGCAATATGTCGTGACCGCGGTGCCGAATCCCGAAGCCGCCCTCGACGAATTCGCCCGCGTGCTGCGGGTAGGCGGCGAGTTGATCATCCTCACCCGCGTCAGCGCCGATGACGGCATCCGCCGCTTCATCGAGCAGCTCCTGCAGCCGATCGTGCGCCGGCTTGGCTTTCGCACCGCCGAGTTCGCCTGGGCGCGCTACACGCGCTGGTTATCGGCGGCCAAACGCGTCGAATTGGTGGAGCGCCGCTTGATTCCGCCGCTTGGTCATTTCTCGCTGGTTCGTTTCCGGAAGGTCGCGGCCTCAGCCTGAAGCGGGAGCTGGAAATTTCCATCATGTGCGTAGGGCGTTTTGTGACAAAACGATGATGTCACATGCCGGACATCGAACCTCTGTAATATCGAATCAGCTCATCTTTTTGGGGAAGATCATGATCAAGAATTTCCGGGAGCAGCTGCGGATTCAGCGTTGGGACGACCATCGCTATTATCATCACAGCCGGATCAACCAGAGCCTGCATTTCGTCAGCGCCGTGAGCTTCCTCATCGGCTATGTCATGATGTTCTTCGATCCGTTGATGTCGGCGTTGATCGGCTGGCTGGTTTCGATGACCTCGCGCCAGGCTGGCCATTTCTTCTTCGAGCCGCGCGATTACGATCACCTCAATCAGGCGACCCACGCGCATAAGGAAGAAATCAAGGTCGGCTATAATTTGCAGCGCAAGGTCGTGCTGATGACGATCTGGGCGATGTCGCCGCTCGTGCTTTATTTCGATCCGACGCTGTTTGGCCTGTTCACGCCCTGGGCTTCTCCGGCCGATTTCATGCGGCAGGTCGCCAAAATCTGGCTCGCGGTCGGCGTTGGCGGCCTTCTGTTCCGCACCGTCCATTTGTTTTTTATCCGCGATGTCGAAACCGGCCTGGTCTGGATGACCAAGATTCTCACCGACCCTTTCAACGATTTCAAACTCTATCATAAAGCGCCGCTGGCGCTTTTGCGCGGCGAATTGATCGATCCCGGCCTCGACATCATCGAGCACAATGAATTCGCCGAACATCACGCTTGATTGTTAGATGGCCTCCAATTTGCGTTATGGCCGGGCTCGCCCCGGCCATCTGCGTTTTCAACCTCGCCCCGTTTGCGGGGAGAGGGAAAAGAAAGCCTCACCGTCCGAATTTGCGTGCGATCATCTCTTTGAGAATCTGGCGGCGGATCGCCTTGTTGGTGAGCGACGCGTCATGCCACCACCAGCCGTCGCGCTTCATCTTTTCCGCCGCCGCGACAAAGCGCGCCTCGACCTCGGCGAAATCGGCATCGGTGAAATTCAGGCTGAAGATCAATCTTCCGGTGCCGACCCAGCTCAAGGCCAGCCCCTCGGCGCGCAAATAATATTGGAACATCCAATTGTAACGCGACGGTTCGCTATATTGCACCATCCAGACCGAGGACAGGTTGGTGACGCGAACGGGAAGATTCTCGCGTTCACACCGCGCGTTGAGCGCCGCGGCGCGGCCGTTCCACGTTCCATCCAGCCCGTCATAGATGCCGCGGAAATTCGGGCTCGAAAGCCGCGACAGGAATTCGTCCATCGCGGTCATGACATAAGGGTGCGAATTGAAAGTGCCGCGGGCAAAGCAGACGTCGGCGGGAGAATCGTCGCGGAAGCGGCGCATCAGTTGTTTTTTGCCGCAAACAACCCCGATCGGAAGCCCGCCAGCAAGGCTCTTGCCGTAGGTCACCATGTCGGCGCGGACGCCGAAATATTCCTGCGCGCCGCCCGGCGCGATGCGGAAGCCCAAAAACACCTCGTCGAAAATCAAGACGATGCCGCGCTGATCGCAGACCTCGCGCAATTGCTTGAGCCAGGCGGTATAGGCCTCACGATCGAAATGGCCGGCGCGGGAAGAATCGACCAGCGTCGAATCGCCCGGCGCATTCGCGTTCGGGTGCAGCGCCTGCAACGGATTGACCAGCACGCAGGCGATGTCGCGCCGCGTGCGCAACACATGCAGCGTCTTCTGCGACATGTCGGCCAGCGTATAGGTCTCGTGCGCGGGAAGCGGATTGCCGACGCCGGGCTGCACGTCGCCCCACCAGCCGTGATAGGCGCCGGCGAAACGAACCAGGTGGCTGCGCTTGGTGTGGTAACGCGCAAGCCGCACCGCCTGCATCACCGCTTCGGTGCCGGACATGTGGAAGGAAACCTCCTCAAGCCCGGAAATCTCGCAAAGCCGCCGCGCATTCTCGGCCACCACGGGATGATAACTGCCGAGCACGGGCCCGAGCGCGTGCGCGCGCTTTTCGGCCTCCGCGATGCATTCCTTGTAGAAATCGTTGCCGAAAATATTGACGCCGTAGGAACCGGTCAGATCGTAGAACACATTGCCGTCGAGATCGGTGACGGTGACGCCGCAGGACGACTGCGCGAAGGCGGAGGTAGCGAGATTTTCCCGAACCAAGCGGCCATATTGAAACGGCACGCGGTAGGCGCGGGTGAATTGCAGGTCGGAAATGTGCTCAGCCGCTTCCGCCGTCAGCGCGCGCCCCTTGGCGTAGCGCGTCTCGTAAAGCTTGCCCAGCGCGAAGAAAGCGTCCTTGCGCCTGCCGGCGATCTCGGGCGGCGCGCCATCGCTGCGGAAATATTCGCCATCGGAAAATTCGTAAAACGGGATCAGCCGCGCCACCCGCCGGGACATTTTCGAATGCCCGGCGAGCGAGCGATGCTTGGCCCGCGACAATTCAAGGCGCGCCTTCAATTTGGGGAAGGCAATGGCGCCGCCCGCCAAGGCGGCGGCGGACAAAGAGAGAATCGGGAGAGACGAATCCATGCCAAAAGCGCTATCCAGTCCTCTTGACAGATTCATGACAGTCAAAGGCCTCATCGCTTCGCTGACCCAGCAAGAGGACCTGAACTTCCTGCTGACCAACCGGATTCCGCGCGCCGCGCTCACCCGCTTCATGGGGTGGTTCAGCCAAATCGAGAATCCTCTTGTGCGCGATGCCTCGATCGCTTGCTGGAAGCTATTTTCCGATCTCGATTTGAGCGAGGCCAAGAAGACCGAATTCAAGAGCCTGCACGATTGCTTCACCCGCGAGTTGAAAGAGGGTCTGCGCCCGTTCGACCCCGATCCCGCTGTCGTCACCAGCCCGAGCGATGCGATCATCGGCGCGCATGGCACAATCCAGGACACCGAATTGTTCCAGATCAAGGGCGCGCCCTATTCGCTGCTGGATTTGCTCGGTGATCCCGCGCTGGTGGAGGCGCATCGCAACGGCCGCTTTGTCACGCTGCGGCTGACCTCCTCCATGTATCATCGTTTTCACGCGCCTTGCGACGGCCGGATCGAGCGCGTGACCTTCATTCACGGTGATACCTGGAACGTCAATCCGATCGCGCTGAAGCGGGTCGAGCGGCTGTTTTGCAAAAACGAGCGGGCGGTGATTCAAACCCGTCTTTCCTCCGGCGAAGCCCTCACGCTGGTGCCGGTCGCCGCGATTTTGGTGGCAAGCCTGCGGCTTCATTGCATCGAGCGGACGCTGAACGCGCAGACGCGAGGGCCGAGCGTCTTTCCCTGCGACGTCCCGTTGCGTAAAGGCTGCGAACTCGGCTGGTTCGAGCATGGCTCGACCATCATCGTGCTTGCGCCGGATCGCTTTGAGTTTTGCGACCATGTGCGCGAGTGCGCGCGGATCAAGGCGGGGCAGCCGTTGTTGCGCAAGCCAGCCGCGGTCTAATAGATGCCGTCGGGCCGCGATTGGCGGTTACGCGCCGGCATGTTAGAGTGGCCTGCACGCCAGAAATAACCGCTTTTTTTGGCGCCGCATCGGTGCGTCCGATCGGCAAATTAATCAGGAACAACCTATGTCCAATGCAATTGCGCAAGAGATCGTCCTCAACGCAAGTCCGAAGCGCGTCTACGACATTCTTCTCGACTCCAAGCAATTCAGCGAATTCACCGAAGGAATACCGGCGCAGATCAACTGCGACGCGGGCGGCGCCTTTTCATGTTTCGCAGGCATGATCACGGGACGAAACGTCGAACTCATCCCGGGCCAGCGGATCGTGCAGGCTTGGCGGGCCGGCAATTGGCCGGAAGGAATATATTCGATCGTCAAATTCGAGCTGACGGTGGAGGGATCCGGCACGAAACTCGCGCTGCATCAATCGGGCTTCCCGGATGACAGCCGCGACCATCTCGAGATCGGTTGGCAAAAGAAGTATTGGGAACCGCTCAAGAAATATTTGGGCTGACGCGGCCTTTGTTGAGGCAATTGGGGGCAAGCAAATGGGGGTAAGGCGGTAACGTGCTTTCTTATCCCTTCTCCTCGTGACTCTGGATCGCTTCGCTGGCGCTCGCGATGACGATTCAACCAAATCTCATCGCGAGGAGTACGCATTTCGAAAAATAGGTACTAAAACACGCCCAGCACGATCGCGCCGACAAAGGCGAATGCGATATAGGCAGTCACCACGCTCAATTGGTCGATGAAAGGACGAAGGGCCATGGGGGATGCTCCAAAGGTCTCGCCCTCAACGCAAAAGCCAGCCATTGGTTTCAGATAAAAATTCAGGCCGGCGGTCTATTCTTCTTTCAGCGGTACAATCCGCCGGCCTCGTGGTTAAAGATTCGTGAAATCAAGACATTGATAAGTCCTTAAATAAATTCGTCGAAGTTCTCCCGCATGACGCGTGGAGTTCGTTTGTATCTGGTCGGCTCCTTCGTCCTTGTGTCGTTTGTGGGTTGCGGCCGCGGATTTTTTTCCGAGGAGCGTGAGCCGTGGCGGGCCGAGGCCGAAATCGCGTGCCTGAAGTCAGGCAGCGTCAAGGAGGGCCCCGATTTGGTGCGGATCAGCCCGATTTCGGGTCCCGGCGCGTGCGGCGCGGAATTTCCGCTGAAAGTGGCCGCGCTCGGCGAGGGCGCCGGCGGTTTCGGTTTTGCCGACGAGGATTTGCGGCCACCCGGCACAATCGGCAATCAACCGCGCTGGCCAATGGGACAGTCGCCGCCACCCGCGCCTTATTCCAATCCTGGAACCTACCCCGATCCTGGAACCCGCCCACCGGCCTATGGCGTGCTTGATACGGGCGTGACGCCTCGCGCTCCGCTCTCGCTGCGCGCGCCCGGCATCGCGTCCGATCCAGACGACATCCGCCTGCCCAGCCAAAGCGCGCCGCTTTATCCGGAACGCGTCGAGATGCCGCCTCTGCCGCCCCCTGGAGCCTATTCCCAGCCGCGTTTGGGTCCGGGACCGGCGAACTTCTCAGCCGCATCGCAACCCGTCGCGATCAGGCCCGCCGCGACGCTGGCTTGTCCGATTGTTTCAGCGCTCGACCATTGGCTTGCCGATTCCGTCCAGCCGGCGGCGCAACGCTGGTTCGGCATGCGCGTGGTCGAGATCAAGCAGATCTCGGCCTATTCCTGCCGCGGCATGAACGGCGATTCGCGCGCGCATATTTCCGAACATGCCTTCGGCAACGCGCTCGACATCGCCGCCTTCACGCTGGCCGATGGCCGCCGCGTGACCGTGAAGGATGGTTGGCGAGGTCTGCCCGAGGAGCAGGGCTTCCTGCGCGACGTCGAGGGGGCCGCCTGCGCGCAATTCTCGACCGTGCTCGCGCCCGGCTCCAACGCCTATCATTACGACCACATTCATGTCGATTTGATGCGCCGCGCCTCGCGGCGGCTGATCTGCGAGCCCGCGGCCGTCTCCGGCGAGGAAGTCGCGGCCAAGGCCGCCCAGCGCAACCCTTATGCCTCGCGCGAGCCGTTCGTGACGGGGTCGCTCGGCGGCCGCAAGCTCGCCCATGCGCGTGCGCGCGGCGAGAAGATCAACGAGGAAGACGAGTTCGAGGACGATTGAGCGGCGGGGTTGCGCGCGCTCAGCTTAATGGAAATTCAAACTGCTCCAGACCAGCGTGACGCCGGACAAAAACAAAAGGCCGAGCACCACATCGCGGAAATTGCCGTCATTCAACGCGTGATAGGTTCGCACGCCGAGCCACGCGCCGCCGAGCGTTGCCGGTAAGACCAAGAGCGCCAGCCACAGCACCTCGCGCGTCACAAACCCCGTGCCTGCTTGCGCACAAAGCGCCGCCGTCAGAATCGTCCAGTTGAAGGTCTGAAAGATGCCGCGCCGCTCGTCCTTGCCCCAGCCGCGCACGCTCGCCCATAGAATCGGAAGGGGGCCCGACAGGCCGGCGAGGCCGCCGAGCACGCCGCCGGCAAATCCGATGGCCGTGTCCGCGGCCCGCCCGCCTATTTTCAGCGCCATCGGACGGCGTTGGAAGTAAAGCGCGGCCGGAAACACCAGCAGCAGAATTCCGACGCTCAATTTGAAAAGGCGCGGGTCGGCATAGGCGACCAGTATGAGGCCCAAGGGCACGCCGGCCAGACCGCCGACGAGAAATGGCCAGACCAGTTTGAAATCGATCGACCGCCAGATCGATGGCAGCGTCGAAGTCTGCGCGGCGATCGAGCAGATCAAGACGAGGGAGACCGCGGTCGAGGGAGGCAAGACATAAAGCCAGATGCCCAGCGCCATCAGCGCGGTGCCGAAGCCCGCAAGGCCCGCCACGAAGCCGCCGGCCAATGCGCCAAATATCAACACCGCGAACGCGATCATGCTCATGGGAGTGAAAATCCAAAGCGCGCTCAGCGCGGCATTTCAAGTCTATTGGCGGTCGCGGCGTCTGGGCCCGAATATCTCGGTATAGAGGTCGGGGGTGGTTCCGCTACTCGATAGGCCATAGGCCGTTTTATAGGGTTGTTCGCCCTGGTTGGCGTCGGCCGCGGCCAAGCGGGAATCGGCGCATCCACCCGGCAAGTACCGCGATCGCGGCGAGCGTCATTGTGGCACCAAGGCAAGACAATGTCTGGCTCAAGACGTCCCCCTGATCGACAATCTGGCCGTTTTCCAGCAATAATGCCAGGATGGCGCATCGAGAAGGCAAAGACGGTTGCCCTATGGCAGCGGTATTGCGCCTCAATGGCGAGGGGTCCGGCGTGGTTTGCGCCGAACCCCTCATTTTAGAAGCATCAGCCGGCCTGTAAGCCGGGTTCTGGAGGGCCTTGCTCGTTTACACGGGCAAGACGTGACGGCCATTCCTCTGGGACAATGTTTGCACATTGCCTCGAGCAACCTACCCGGACGACGAGCCTGACATCGCTCCCACAGGCGTTATCGCTGAAAAGCGAACAGCCCGCGTTGTCGTCCCTATTCGGTCTTGCTCCCGGTGTGGTTTACCATGCCGGTTCCGTTGCCGGACCCGCGGTGCGCTCTTACCGCACCTTTTCACCCTTACCTCTCCCTCCCTTATTCCTCCCCCGCAAGCGGGAAAGGGCAGGGTGGGGAAAGGCGGTTCGTTCTCTGTGGCACTTTCCCTGGGGTTGCCCCCGCCGGAAGTTATCCGGCACCGTATGTCGATGGAGCCCGGACTTTCCTCCCCCGCAACCTTTCGGTCCTCGCGAGAGCGGCCGTCCGGCCGACTGACCCTTAAGGCATGGGGGTTATGGGCGCCTGCGTCAAGCCAGCAACGGCAAGGCGGATGGCCGAAAAATTAAATATCGTGAAGGTGAGTTCAGGCCGGCAAACTCGCCAAGAGCGCTTGCAGCGTGGCCAGCGTCGAATGATCGGCAACGCCATCGACGCGCAGAGGGCGGAAATGGCGCTGAAACGCGGTGACCACTTCCGCGGTCGCTGTGTCGTATTTTCCGGTGATCGGAATACCATAGCCATAATGGGCGAGCGCCTGCTGCATATCGCGAACGTCGTCGCTGATGGTGCCGAGCTTGAGCCCTTCGTTGCGCACGATGGGGGAGGGTTGAACCCAATGGCCGACGCCCGAATTGGCCAGGGAATGCCAGGGAAATTTCTCGCCGGGATCTTTTTTGCGCGCGGGCGCTACATCGGAATGCGCCAATACGCGACGGGACGGCACGCCGCGGCGAAGCATGATGCCGCGGCAGAGCGCGATCACGGCCGCGATCTGGCGCAGTGGAAATTCGGGATAGCCCCAATCATGGCCGCGATTGACGATCTCGACGCCGATCGAACAGGAATTGATGTCGTCTTCGCCGGCCCAGAACGCCACACCGGCATGCCAGGCGCGTTTTGATTCCGGAACGCATTGCACGATCCGTCCGTCTTCCAGAACGATGTAATGCGCGGACACGTCCGTGCCCGCGGTGCAAAGCTGCGCGATCGCGCCCTGCGCATCGGGCATTCCGGTGTAATGCAGCAAAATCATATCCGGCACGCGGCCTTTATTGCGTTCGCCGTAATTGGCTGAGGGGATGACGTCGGATGCAATGGAAGAATCGGGTGTGAATGATTTCATATTCGCTATCGGCGGGGGAAGCGGAACGGCGCCCCGCTTCGAATCAATACCATGAGTGCAGTCCATTTAAAGTTACTGCATCACGAGCGGCAAATTCCCTTCAGGATCTTCAATGGAAAGCGGCGCTGATCCGGTGTGGCTTTGGTTCAGAAGTCCGCACGACGAACGCGCGGGCTGCAATGTGACATATGAATACTTAAACCGGGCGGTACAACGGCAATGATGCTTTTTTCAGGAAATGCCGCCTCACTCATCTCCCAAGGCGCGGCCACATGCAATCGACGATCTGACTCTCTTGGCAGCATTTTTGCGCGGTGTGTGCGGGATGCATCACCCCGGGGGGCATCGCCGATCGTCAACGCTTTCTTAACGCTACCTGCCCTTACTAACGGTGGGGGTGCCGGCCTCGGTTCGGGGACCAGGGGGCGCCGCCGGCTTGAGGTTTCTGCATAGGGGGTACGCCCCAACGCGGGGTCGGGAACCTTCACGGGGCGCCCGGAAGCATAGGTTTAAAGTGGCCTTTCGAATCCGAGCTTCGCAAGGTGGGACGCCGCCGGGTGTGGTGGGTTTCGGAGTTTGGACGCCGCTTGCGCGCGCGGACGCGCCGATTGTGTTGGCCGGCCGCTGGCGAAGGTCGGATCGGCCGACGATACGCTCTTTTTTGAGGCGCCATGAGCCCGCTCGTGTCCGATTTTCCTATTCTGCTCCGTCTTGCGCCGGGAGGGGCGGCATGACCTCGCCGGCCGCCCAGCCACGCCATATCCCGGTACTGATCCATCAGATGCTTGGCTTATTGAGTCCGCGCGAAAGCGGGGTCTATGTCGATGCGACCTTCGGCGGCGGCGGCTACAGCCGGGCCATCCTCGACACCAAAGACACCCGCGTCATCGGCATCGACCGCGACCGCACCGCTATCGCGGCCGGTTTCAAATGGGTCGATCAAGCCGGCGGCCGGCTGGCGCTGGTGGAGGATCGTTTCTCCAACCTCGCTCATGTCTGCGCCGACCAAGGTGTTGCCGCCGTCGATGGCGTGGTGATGGATGTCGGGGTCTCTTCGCTGCAGCTTGACGAGGCCGCGCGCGGCTTTTCGTTTCGAGCCGACGGCCCGCTCGATATGCGGATGGGTTCGCAGGGGCTGACCGCGGCCGAGGTGATCGCAAAGGCGTCGGAAACCGACCTCGCCAACATCATCTATATTTTCGGCGAAGAGCGGCATTCGCGCTTGCTTGCGCGCGCGATCGTGGCCGCGCGCCAACAAGCGCCGATCGTCTCCACCCGCGCGCTTGCCGATCTCGTGGCCAAAATCGTGCGCGCCAAGCCCGGCGAAATTCACCCGGCGACGCGGACGTTCCAGGCTTTGCGGATTTTCGTCAATCAGGAACTCGACGAGCTGCATCTGGCGCTTTCGGCCGCCGAAGCCGTGCTCAAGCCCGGCGGCCGGCTGGTTGTGGTGTCGTTTCATTCGCTGGAAGACCGCATCGTCAAGAATTTCCTGAACGAGCGCGCCAAGGCCGGCGCCGGATCGCGCCATCAGCCGGAAATCGCGCAAGTCCCGCCGAGTTTCGCCATCCTGACCAAACGGCCGGTGATGGCCGAAGACGACGAAGTCTCGGCCAATCCGCGCGCGCGTTCCGCCAAGCTTCGCGCCGCCGAACGCACCGGTGCGCCGGTCCATCCCGCCGCCGCGCTGCCTGCCTGGCCGACGCTCGATAGCGTCATGAGGGGAGGGTAAGCGCATGCGCATCATCCATCTTCTCGTGATCGGCGCGCTGATCTTTGCCGCCGCCTATGTCTACCGGATCAAGATGGAATCGACCGAGCGCACCGAGCGCGTGCTGCGGTTGCGCGCCGACATCCGCGAGCAGCGCGATGCGATTGCGCTCCTGCGCGCCGAATGGGCGAGGCTCGATGCGCCGCTCCGGCTGCAAGGCCTTGTTGAGCGGCATCTGCCGCTCAAGCCCCTCAACGCCACGCAATATGATTCCTTGAAGAATTTGCCCGAGCGTCCGCCGAGCTTTGCTCGGCCGGGGAATCCCGACCCGATCGGCGCCATGCTTCAGAGTGTCGAGCCAAATGGTGGGGATGCGGCCGTGACGGGCTCGATATCACCGCAAGGGGGCCCACGATGATCAATCGCGCAATCCCGCATGAGCCCTGGCATCAGCGTCTGGTCCGCAGCCTGCTTTACGGGCGTAACGTCGATCGCGCCGCGAAAGCGCGCGCCCGCGTCGGCTTCGTGATGCTGGCTTTTGTCGCGATCTATGGCGTGATCGGCGGACGGCTCGTAATGTTTGCGACCGGCGCCGACAACCGCAGCGCGCGCCATAGCGCGAGCCAGGATGCGATTGCGACCGCGCGGCCCGATATCCTCGACCGTAACGGCGAGATTCTCGCCACCGACGTCAAGGCGCCGAGCCTGTTCGGCGAGCCGCGCCGGATCATCGACAAGGACGAGGCGATCGAACTTCTGACCGCGACCCTGCCGGACCTCGACACCGCCGAAGTGCGCGAG
>DATGJS010000170.1:0-4183 GCA_035295025.1 Bradyrhizobium sp. | reverse complement strand
GGGCATACTTCTTGAGGGCATCGTAGGCATTTTCGGCGGTGGCGCTGTCGGCGGTGCGGCCCTTGCGTAAGGTCTCGATCGCGGCGTTGAGATTTTGCGGCGTGACGCCACCCTTGCGCAGGATGCTGCCCGCCTCGCCGTCCTTAGTCAATGCAAGCCCGAGCAACAGCCGCTCGACGGTGACAAAACTGTCGCCGGCCTTGTCGGCCGCTTTCTCCGACGCATCGAAAGCCCGCGCCAGATCGGGCGCGAGATAGACTTGCCCTGCGCCGCTGCCCGAAACCTTGGGTAATTTGCCGAGGGCCTCCTCGCACGCTTTGAGGATGGCGCGGGAATTTCCACCAGCGCGATCGATCAAACCGCAGGCCAAGCCTTCGCCGTCGTCCAGCAGCACTTTAAGCATATGGAGCGAGGAAAATTGCTGGTGCCCCTCGCGCATCGCCAGCGACTGCGCCGACTGAATGAACCCGCGCGCGCGCTCGGTGTATTTCTCGATATTCATATTTTTAGCCCTCAGCCTGCCGCGGCCACCCGTTAAGGCATGGCAACGGCATCTTCATTGGATGTCCACTCCTCGCATTGACTTTCCTCAAAGCCAGCGCGGCCATTACCGGCGCGCCCGTGAGGGACGACTCCGGCTTGAAGCAAATGTGGGAAGAGAACGACGAAACGGAAGAGGCCGTCTCACAAATTCGTGCAGGTGGAGCGGATTTGACATTCGCTCCCCCTCTAGCTGCGAACCCGAAAAGCGAATGAGTGGCGGCCTCATCCAGAATCTCTTAAGATAAGGAAAATGTCCGCTCATATCGACAGCCTGTATCGCTATCCGGTCAAGGGCCTTTCCCCTGAGCAGCTCTCCCGTGTCGCCGTCGATGTCGGCCGGACTTTTCCGTCCGACCGGCGTTACGCCATCGAGAACGGCCCTTCCGGTTTCGATCCCAAGGTGCCGGCCTGGCTTCCCAAATCTTACTTCCTGATGCTGATGCGCAACGAGCGCCTCGCGGGATTAAAGACCCATTTCGACGACGAGACCCATCTCTTGACGATCCGATGGGACGGCGAAGTGGCCGCGCGCGGCAATTTGGCAACGATGGAGGGACGCGCCGCGATCGAGCAATTTTTTACGGCGAATTTTGCTCGCGACCTCAAAGGGCCGCCCAGAATCCTCTCCGGCGAGGATCACAGCTTTTCCGATGTCGCCCGTAAAGTGGTCTCGATCATCAATCTGGCGAGCGTGGCCGCGATCGAGGGCCTGGTCGGACGACCGGTCCATCCCTTGCGATTCCGCGCCAATATGTATGTTACGGGATGGCCGGCCTGGCATGAATTCGAACTGATCGACCACACGCTTGCGATCGGCGATGTCCGTCTCAAAATCGTCAAGCCGATCGTCCGGTGCGCCGCCGTCAACGTGGATCCCGACACCGCGGCGCGAGACCTCGACATTCCCCCCACGCTGGAACGACGGCTGGGTCACGCCGATTGCGGCATCTATGCCGAGGTGATCGCGGGCGGCACACTTCGTGTTGGCGATGAGGTCGTAGCCGAAGAGCCGCGGCTGCTATAAGGCGGGATTCTCTCCCCGTCATTGCGAGCCAATGGGTCCGCGCGAAGCGCGGCCCGATGACAGGCTCCGCGAAGCAATCCATGTCGCGGCACACTGGATTGCTTCGTCGCTTAAGCTCCTCGCAATGACGTCGAGGGCGTGGTCCTCAATTCGGCATCACATAAGCGTAAATCCGGCCGCTCGCGATCGGCGTTTCCCTGACGCGATTGCCATTATTGCCGGAGATCACGATCGGATTGCCGCGAGCGTCGAAGCCACTCACAATTCCGACATGCCCGCCGCCGCGACGGCTCATCACCGCGATGGCGCCGACTTGCGGCCCGGACACGCGATGACCGTAAGTCGCAAATGAGCGTGCCATATCCGAACCCGTCCCGCGATGGCCGGAGCGTTCCAGAACCATGTTCATGAAGCGCGCGCACCACAGGCTGCCGCGGCCGGTCGGATTGCCACCGAGATAGCGCCGCGCCTCCGCAACCACTTCGGACGAACCGCCCGACATCGCGCTGCTGGAAAAGGCATCCGACGGCAGACTGGCATGGGCGCCACCAAGGCCGCGCGCCCTCATACGCGCGACATTGGCATCCCAGCGCGAGGCATGTCGCACGTGACGGAAATGATGAAAGGCATGATGCCGCCTGACGTGATGGCCGGCCTCAGACGCATGGGCCAAATGCCTTGCGCCATGATGTGAGCGAGCCGAAGCAGACGAGACTGAAGCAACAAAAGCCGTCGAACACAACGCCAACGCAACAAGCGATCGACGCAACATAGAAGAGTGAAGCATACGCAACAGATCCTTTTGAACAAATCCCCCACGGGCCTCAAAAAGGGCCCGGCCTCCGGGTGCCGTATGAAAATCCAGATGTGGCGAGAGCAAGGCAAAAAACGACTGACTAGGAGCTATGCGGAGGTGATTCCACGATCATTTCGTGATCAAAAAGAAAACGCTGTTGCCTTATTGCGGCCACGAGAATTAATTGCGATTTTTCACCCGCCAAACGTCGCGCGCGGAGGAAGCCGACAAGCTTCGCTTCGGACCGCGCCTATTCCCTGGGAGAAGAACGAAATGCCCCACGCCGTCACGAAGGACGATGTCCGGCTCTATTTCGAAGAGACGGGCAGCGGCACGCCCATTCTCTTCCTGCATGAATTCGCGGCCGACCACACCAATTGGGAGCCGCAGATGCGTTATTTTCCGCGCGGCCACCGCTGCATCGCCTATTCCGCGCGCGGCTATACGCCTTCCGATGTGCCGGGCTCAGTGGACGCCTATACTTTCAAGCATTTCTATACCGACGCGCTCGCGGTGCTCGACCATCTCAACATCGCGAAGGCCCATTTCGTCGGCCTGTCGATGGGCTCTTATTCGGCGTTGCAGGTGGCGCTCAACGCGCCCGAGCGCATCTTGTCGATGACGCTCGCCGGCGTCGGCTCGGGGTCTTCGATCGAAAATCTCGACGCCTTCCGCAAAACATGCCGCGAGACCGCCGATCAATTCGACAAAATCGGCGCGGCGGAGGTGGCGAAAGTCACCCGCGAGGCGCCGAGCCGGATTCCCTTTCTCGTCAAGGATCCGCGCGGGCATGCGGATTTCTACGCCGCGTTGGCGCGGCACGATTCAAAGGGCTCGGCCAACACCATGCGCGGCTTTCAAGGCGGACGGCCCTCGATCTACACTATGACGGAGACGATCAAGAAGGCAGCGACGCCCGCGCTGATCATTTGCGGCGACGAGGACGATGGCTGCATCGCACCGAGCCTGTTTTTGAAGAAGCATCTTCCGGCGTCAGGGCTGACTTTCTTTCCGAAATCAGGCCATGTGCTCAATCTGGAAGAGCCGGCGTTGTTCAATGAGGCGGTCGAGCGCTTCATCGCGCTGGTTGAGGCCAACCGCTGGGGAAAACGTGATCCGCGGTCGGTGGCGGCTTAGCCGTCATTGCGAGGAGCGTGAGCTCCGAAGCAATCCAGACTGCACCCGCGCAACCTAAATTCTGGATTGCTTCGCGAAGCCTGTCATCGGGCGCGCATTCGCGCGACCCGTTGGCTCGCAATGACGGCGGCGGGGTTTGTCGTGGATGTTTGGCATTCGAATCAGAGCACGCGGCGAGAGTGGCGCCGTCATTCCGGGGCGTGCGTCAGCACGAACCCGGAATCCATCAGGCCACGGACGTATGGACGAATGGATTCCGGGTCTGCGCCTTCCGCGCAAAATAGCTTCGCTATTTTGTCGCGACGGCGCATCCCGGAATGACGCCACAGGGCGTCACCGCCCCTTCTCCGCCCGACTGAGCAAAAACACGCCCTGCTCGCCGAACATGTTCCAAAACCACCAGGGCGCGTTGAGCCGCAAGGGACGTCCATAGAGATCGAGCGCGACCGCGCGCTCCATCTTGACGTTGATCTCGCCGCAAAGCTGCACGAAATCCTTGATCGTGCAGAAGTGAATATTCGCCGTGTCGTACCACGTCGCGGGCAGATTTTCGGTGCGCGGCATGTGTCCGCCGATCAAGAGTTGCAACCGCATCCGCCAGAAGCCGAAATTCGGGAACGACACGATGGCGCGGCGGCCAATCCGCAGCAGATTTTCCAGCACGACTTTCGGCTGGCGCGTCG
>DATGJS010000169.1:0-6493 GCA_035295025.1 Bradyrhizobium sp. | reverse complement strand
TACCGAGATAATCGGTGAGATGCGAAAGCGCCTCACCCCAGCGCGGATCGGAAAACACGCTCATGGCGCGTGCGTCCGCGGCAACAGGGCATTGAGGCGCTCGGCCTGCCGGCGCGGCGTGGCCAGAAGTTCGCCGACATAGGCGTCGCTGCTTTCCGACAGTTCCGAAGCCGTGCCTTGGGCGAGCAGCTTGCCGCCGCGCATCACGGCGATGCGATCGGCGAGCAGAATGGCTTCGCTCATGTCATGTGTGATCATGAGTGTGGTCAGCCTAAGCCGGTCGTGCAGCGCACGATAGTCGTCGCCGAGCGCGTCGCGGGTCAAAGGATCAAGCGCGCCGAACGGCTCGTCCATCAACATGATTTTCGGCTTCGCTGCGAGCGCACGCGCCACGCCGACGCGCTGACGCTGGCCGCCGGAGAGTTCATGGGGAAAGCGATCGCGAAAGGCTCGTTGATCGAGTTGCACGAGATCGAGCAATTCATCGACGCTGGCGGCGATCTCGGATGGCGGCCATTTCAGGAGTTTGGGTGTGATGCCGATATTGGCGGCGACGCTCATATGCGGAAACAGCCCGCCGCTCTGAAACACGTAACCGATGCGCCGGCGTAAGCTCACCGGATCGGCCGCGCGCAAATCTTCGCCGTCGATCGTGATGGTGCCATGGTCGGCCTCGATCAGCCGGTTCGCAAGCCGCAACAGCGTGGTTTTGCCCGAGCCGGAGCCGCCGACAATGGCGAGGAATTCGCCCCTTCCGACCTCCAGCGAAACATCGTCCACCGCCCTGACGTGGCCGTTGTCGTAGTGCTTCGCCACATGGGCGAAGGCGATGTGGGCTGCATCCGGCATTTCGGCTTGGTCTCATGCGAACGGCGCGTAGCCTTGCGCTTCCAAAGGCGGAATATACCACGTCGGCGCCTTGCGTTGAACTTATCCTCGGCTTTCGCTAAGCATGTTTTAAACGTCAAGGGGCAGGTGGGTGGACAAGCCAGGTTCGGCAAAAAAGGGGACGAACGACGCGCCGACGGCGATCGCGCTGGAAGACGCTGCCGTGGCGTTTCGTCTGGCCGAGGGGCGGGTTTATACCGCGGTCGAAAAAGCCACCATCAAAGTCGCGCCGGGCGAATTCGTCGCCATTGTCGGGCCGACCGGATGCGGGAAATCGACGCTGCTTAATGTGGCGGCGGGATTGCTGGCGCCGGCTTCGGGCAACGTGCGGATTTTCGATGCCCCGCTTTCGGGCCTCAACCGGCAGGCCGGCTATCTCTTCCAGGCCGATGCGCTGTTTCCCTGGAAAACCGCGATCGACAATGTCGCGATTGCGCTCGAAATCACCGGCGTGCCGCGCCGCGAGGCAATGGCGCGCGCGCAGGATTTTCTCAACTCCGTCGGACTTGGCGCCTTCGCGCATCGCTATCCGCACATGCTCTCGGGCGGTCAGCGCAAGCGCGTCGCTCTCGCGCAGGTTTTGATCCGCGACCCCAAGATTCTCTTGATGGACGAGCCGTTCGGGCCGCTCGATGCCCAGACGCGTCAGATCATGGGCAATTTGCTTCTGGAGCTGTGGAGCGCCGACCGCAAGGCGGTTTTGTTCGTCACCCACGATCTGGAAGAGGCGATTGCGCTGGCCGATCGCGTGGTGATCATGTCGGCGGGGCCCTGCGCGCGCATCATCGGCGATTGGCGCGTTGCTTTGCCGCGCCCGCGCGACATCACCGAAATTCGGTTGGACAAGGGTTTTGTTGCTCTGCATCGGGAGATATGGGGCGTGCTGAAAGACGAGGTGATGAAGGGTTATGCGCAATCGGGGCAGGCGGCTGGCTTCATCTGATGTTGGCTTGATCTCGCCCCGCCTCCGGCTACACTGCCGCCCGCCAAAAGCGGGCCATTCAAGGCGCGCCATCAAAGGCAAAACAAAAAGGATGATGTCATGTTCCTACGTGGTTCAATTCTGGCCGGCGCCGTCGCGCTTGCCACTTTAAGCGTTTCTCCGGCGAGCGCCCAAGGCGTGTTCACACTGACCTCGCCGAGCTTCAAGGACGGCGAGCGGCTGGCGGTGAAGAACGCCGGCGACAACAAGTCCAATCCTAATTGCGTCGGCGAGAATGTGTCGCCCGCGCTGTCCTGGTCGAACCCGCCGGAAGGCACCAAGAGCTTCGCGATTTTGATGTTCGACCCCGAAGGGCGTCCGCCTGTCGGTGTCAGCCATTGGGTCGCCTACGGCATCCCGGCTTCGGTGAAGGGCTTTGCCGAAGGCGAAGTCTCCAAGGCGAGCGACAAATATGTCGGCGGCACCAGCCTGATGAAGCTGTCGAACTATTTCGGTCCCTGCACCCCGCCCGGCCCGGTTCACCATTACACCTTCACGCTGATGGCGACCGATCTTGAGCCCACCGCTTTGGCCCCAGGCCTCACCCGCGACGAAGCCATCAAGGCCCTCGACGGCCATGTCAAACAAGCCACCGGCCTGATCGGTGTATTCTCCAAGCCTTAATTGGCGGGAGCACCTCACTATTCGTCATGCCCGGCACGAGGCCGGGCATGACGAATTGCTTACAAACGGACTGATTTACCCATGTCCCGCCTGACGCTTCTCGCCTTACAAATTCTGGTCGCGGTGGTGGCGCTCGCGCTGTGGCAACTGCTGGCGAGCGTGCCGGTCGCCGGCCATATTCTCCTGCCGCCATTTTTCTTTTCCAACCCGATCGATGTCGGCGCGCAAATCATCGCCTGGTTCGCAAGCGGGGTGATCTGGAAACACCTTGCGATTACGCTTTTGGAAACGGTTCTCGCTTTTGCGATCGGCTCGCTCGCAGGGATCGCGGTCGGCTTCTGGTTTGCGCGAAAGCCGCTCGTCGCCGCCGTCTTCGACCCCTATGTGAAGATGGCGAATGCGTTGCCGCGCGTGGTGCTGGCGCCGATCTTCGCGCTGTGGCTCGGCTTGGGCATCTGGTCGAAGGTCGCGCTCGGCGTCACGCTCGTGTTCTTCATCGTGTTCTTCAACGTCTATCAGGGCGTGAAGGAAGTCTCTTCAACCGTGCGCGACAATGCGCGCATGCTCGGCATGAACGAGCGGCAATTGATGCGCCATGTCTATTGGCCTTCGGCGCTGTCGTGGATGTTTTCTTCCCTCCACACTTCGGTCGGCTTTGCGGTGGTCGGCGCCGTGGTCGGCGAATATCTGGGATCGGCGGCAGGGCTTGGTTATTTGATCCAGCAGGCGGAGGGCGTGTTCGACGTGGCCGGCGTCTTCGCCGGCATGTTCGTGCTCTCGGCTTTTGTCATCCTGATCGATGTTCTGGTCAGCCTGATCGAGCGGCGGCTTCTGGTATGGCGGCCGAATGCGGGCGAAGCGCGGGGGTAGGTTCACGTCATTGCGAGCCACCGGGTCCGCGCGAAGATTCTGGATCGCGTCGTTGCGTTGCTCCTCGCAATGACCGCTTGGAGAGAGGCGCGCGCTGCTCTATCCTGGGCGCAAACCAGACCCCGCGCGGAGGAAATCGTGACGTTCAACCTTAAAAAATTCGCCATAGCGCTGTTCGCGCTCGCCATGATTTCCACTTCCGCGTCGGCCCAAACCAAGGTCACGATCGCGGTCGGGGGCGGCGCGTGTCTTTGTTATTTGCCGACCGTGCTCGCCAAGCAAATTGGCGAATATGAAAAAGCCGGCCTCGACGTCGAACTCGTCGATCTCAAGGGCGGCTCGGACGCGTTGAAGGCGGTGTTGGGCGGCAGCGCCGACGTGGTCTCCGGCTATTTCGACCATTGCGTCAATCTCGCCGCCAAGAAGCAGGAATTGGTGTCGTTTGTCGTCTATGACCGCTATCCGGGCGAAGTCTTGGTGGTGTCGCCGGCGCACACCACCGAGATCAAATCGATTGGGGATCTCGCGGGCAAGAAAGTCGGCGTCAGTGCGCCGGGCTCCTCGACCGATTTCTTTCTCAAATATCTCCTGAAGAAAAACGGCATCGATCCTTCAAGCGTCGCCGTGATCGGCGTCGGCCTCGGCGCCACGGCGGTCGCGGCGATGGAGCAGGGCCAGATCGATGCCGCAGTGATGCTCGATCCCTCCGTCACGGTCCTGCAAGGCAACCATCCGGACTTGCGGATTCTTTCCGACACGCGCACCGCCAAAGATACGCTTGAGGTATTCGCAGGCGAATATCCCGGTGGCGCGCTCTATTCGACGGCGGCCTGGGTCGCGGGCCATGACAAGGAAGTCGCATCACTCACCAACGCGATTCTGAATACGCTTTCCTGGATTCGCGTCCACTCGGCCGAAGAGATCATGGCGAAAATGCCGCCGGAAATTGTCGGCAAGAACACCGCGCTTTATCTTGCCGCGCTCAAGAACACGATTCCGATGTATTCGGAGAACGGCAGAATGGACCCCAAAGGCGCCGACGCGGTGCTCGCCGTGTTCAGCGAGAGCTCGCCGGAAGTGGCGAAGGCCAATATCGATGTTACCAAGACCTACACCAACAAATTCGTCGATCGCGCCAAGGGGACTGCTGGGGCGAATACGAAATAACACTTGGTCGAAGGTCGCATGACCGAGCCCGTTATCCACTGCGTCACGACCCTCGATCTGAAGATAAAGCCATGGGCGTGGGCCTTCGCGGGCGAGCGGCGCGGCGAGATCGCCGCGCATTTCACCAAAGCGCGCGCGGCCAAGCCTGAAATCTGGAACGGCCGCGTGATGCTCGGCCGTCATCCGCGGCACACCGACGGCCGCCTCAGCGCTGAATATTTCGAAACCGATTTCGCCAGTTTTCTGGCGTGGCGCGATTGGGGCTTTCCCGATCGCGAAGTCTTCAACGGATTCGGCATGGGCGCGCTGGTGTCGGCCGACGGCGCTTTCGTGCTTGGCGAAATGGGAGAACACACGGCGAATGCCGGCCGCATTTATTTTCCGGCCGGCACGCCCGATCCCAGCGATGTCAGGGAGGGCAGAGTCGATATTGCCGGCAGCGTCGCGCGCGAGGTCGAGGAGGAAACCGGGCTTAAAGCGGCCGACTATAGGATGGCGGCACATTGGGATTGCGTCTTTTTCGGTTCCTTGATTGCGATGATCCGCGTCCTCTACGTCGATATGCCGGCTGAGGATTTGCGCGCGCGGATTGAGGCCAATCTCGCCCGCCAAGCGCGGCCGGAACTTCGCGCGATTCATCTGGTGCGTGCCGCATCCGAACTTTCGTCCGCGATGCCGCGTTTTGTCACCGCGTTTCTTCAGGCCCAGCTATAGGTATCTCCATGAGCAAAAAGCCCAAGCGATCCCTGATTGAGCGATTGCGGCCCTATGTCGCGCCGTTTCGCTTCGACGGCTCGGGTATGTTTCATCTGAAATCGCACCGCACCGATGAGCGAGGCGGGCTCGACAAGGCCGACGGCGAGAAAATCCTCGAAGCCAACCGCAAGCGCCTGAACGATTTCCAGGAAAAGCTTTATGCGCAAGACCGCTGGTCGTTGCTCGTGATTTTTCAAGGCATGGATGCTTCGGGCAAGGACAGCGCGACCAAGAGTATTTTCGAAGGCGTCAATCCGCAAGGTTGCGAAGTCATTTCTTTCAAGCAGCCGAGCGCCATTGAGCTCAATCACGACTTCATGTGGCGCGCGATGACCGCGCTGCCCGAGCGCGGCCGCATCGGTATTTTCAATCGTTCCTATTACGAAGAATGCCTGGTGACGCGGGTTCATCCGGAATTGATGGCGAAGGAAAAAATTCCGCGCAAGCTCGTCACCAAGAATATCTGGCGCGAGCGATGCGAGGATATTACGGCGATCGAGCGTTATCTTTCGCGCAACGGCATCGTGATCCTGAAATTCTTTCTCAATATTTCGAAACAAGAACAGCGCGAGCGCTTCCTCGACCGGCTCGACGAGCCCTCGAAGAATTGGAAATTCTCGATGAACGACGTCAGCGAACGCGCGCGCTGGCCGCGCTATATGGCCGTGTATCAGGATATTCTGCGGCACACCTCCACGCCGTTCGCGCCGTGGCATGTGGTGCCGGCCGACCATAAGTGGTTTGCGCGGGTGGTGATTGGCTCGACCATCGTCAGCGCGCTGGACGGTCTCAATTTGCGCTTCCCCCGCGCCGACAAGGCGTCTTTGCAGGAATTCGCCACGGTACGCAAAGCGCTGGAGAGCGAGGGCGGCGGCCAAAATAAGGGCAAAGCTGACAGCAAGACCAAACGCGCCGCCAAGGTTGGGAAACGGGTTGCGAAATCCGGCTAAAGCGCGATGAGATTGGATTGAATTAATGGCGACAGCGGAGGTGTACTCCTTCTTCCACTTGCGCAAGCGCGGTTCCCTCTTGCCGAGACGGCAGGTCTGGGATCAAATCGGCGGATTGCAAGCATTTATTAAAGCGGGATGAAGTTAACTTGAATCGATTTGGGATTCCCAAATCAGGGCATTTCTGATTCACCATGCTGGCTGGGCTGGAGGCCAGCATGGATGGGCAAGCCTTATTCTTTGGATCTTCGGAAGC
>DATGJS010000168.1:0-8849 GCA_035295025.1 Bradyrhizobium sp. | reverse complement strand
CACCGCGCCGGTCGTCGCCCGCGACACCGCGATCGCCGCAACCCCGCGGATCAAGATCGACACCCCGCGCGTGTCGGGCAGCATTTCGCTGAAGGGCGCCCGCATCGACGACCTGTCGCTGGTGCAGTTCCGCGAGACCGTCGATCCGTCCTCGCCGCCGATCGTGCTGTACTCGCCCTCGGGCACGGCCGAGCCCTATTATGCCGACTTCGGCTGGGTCGCCGCCAGCGGTTCGGCGGCGCGCATTCCCGACCAGAACACGATCTGGCAACAGGAAAGTATCGGCAGCTTGTCGCCGAACCACCCGGTGACGCTGAAATATGACAATGGCGAGGGACTGACCTTTCGCCGCACCATCGCGATCGACGATCGCTATTTGTTCACGATCAAGGACGACGTGACCAATGTCGGCAATGCGCCGGTCACGCTCTATCCCTTCGCGCTGATCTCGCGGCACGGCACCCCGAAGGTCTCCGGCTATTACATCCTGCATGAAGGCCTGATCGGCTATCTCGGCGATCAAGGCCTCCAGGAATACACTTACAAAAAGATCGACGACGCCAAGGCTGTCAGCTTCAAGGCGACCAATGGCTGGCTCGGCATCACCGACAAATATTGGGCCTCCGCGCTGTTGCCAGACACCCGCGCCCAATTGCAAGCGCGCTATTCCTCCAACCTCGTCGGCGCGGTCAGAACCTACCAGACCGATTATCTTGAGGACCCGCAGACCGTCGCGATCGGCGGCACCGGCAGCGCTAATACGCGCCTGTTCGCGGGTGCCAAGGAAGCCGGCGTTGTCGGCATCAATTTTCCGATTTTCGGACCCGGCGGTTATAACCGTCAGCTCGAACTCAACCATTTCGATCTTCTGATCGATTGGGGCTGGTTCTACTTCATCACCAAGCCGATGTTCTTAGGGCTCGACTTCTTCTACAATTTCTTCGGCAATTTCGGCATCTCGATCCTCTTGGTGACGGTGCTGGTCAAGCTGTTGTTCTTCCCGCTCGCCAACAAATCCTACGCGTCGATGGCCAAGATGAAATCGGTGCAGCCGCAACTGGCCGCGCTGAAGGAACGCTATCCCGACGACAAAATGAAGCAGCAGCAGGAGATGATGGAAATCTACAAGAAGGAGAAGATCAACCCGATCGCCGGTTGTCTTCCCGTCGCGCTGCAGATTCCAGTGTTCTTCTCGCTCTATAAGGTGCTGTTCGTCACCATCGAAATGCGGCACGCGCCGTTCTTCGGCTGGATCAAGGATTTGTCGGCGCCCGATCCGACCAACCTGTTCAATCTGTTCGGCTTGCTGCATTTCGACCCGACGCAACTGCCCTTGTTCGGACAATACCTCGCGCTCGGGGTATGGCCGATCATCATGGGCATCACGATGTGGTTCCAGTTCAAGCTCAATCCGACCCCGCCCGATCCAACGCAACAGATGATCTTTAGCTGGATGCCGCTGATCTTCACCTTCATGCTATCGGGATTCCCGGCCGGCCTCGTGATCTATTGGGCGTGGAACAATTTGCTTTCGGTGGCGCAACAAAGCTTGATCATGCATCGCAACGGCGTGAAGGTTGAGCTGTTCGATAATCTGAAGGCGGCCTTCTCCAAGAAGGTCGAGTCGGAGACGTGACCGGCGGTTGAGGCTTGGGAGAACGCTTTCGATTCACACCTCGCCATTGCGAGGAGCGAGAGCTCCGAAGCAATCCAGACTTCCTGAACCTCGCCATGGATTGCTTCGCGGAGCCTGTCATCGGGCGGGCATTCGCCCGACCCGTTGGTTCGCAATGACGGCAAGGCCACGGTTACCGCTGTAAGGAAGTCCTTCGCATGACCGCCGAACCCGATGCGAAGCTGATCGAGCAGGGCCGTAAATTATTCGCTGGCGATTGGCGCTTTATCTGGGCCTCTCCCACGATCGAAACCTTGCCGCCAATGGCGGGCGTGGAGATTGCTTTCGCCGGCCGCTCCAATGTCGGAAAATCCAGCCTGATCAATGCGCTGACCGGCCGCCATTCATTGGCGCGAACCTCGAACACCCCTGGAAGAACGCAGGAACTGATCTTTTTCGAGGGTCCCGACCACGCCGGCTTCCGTCTGGTCGATATGCCCGGCTATGGTTATGCCGCGGCCTCCAAAACCAAGGTCGCGTCCTGGACCGCGCTGATTCACAAATATCTTCAGGGCCGCAGCAATTTGGCGCGGGTCTATGTGCTGATCGATGCCCGCCATGGCCTCAAAGAGGTCGATCTCGACGTGTTCAAGACACTCGACCGCTCGGCCGTGAGTTACCAGCTCGTGCTGACCAAGGCCGATCAACTCAAGCCGGGCCAGATCGACGATGTCATCACCGAGGTTCAAGCGGCGATCTCGACGCATCCGGCCGCCTTTCCCGACGTGCTCGCAACCTCCTCGCAAACGGGTGCCGGAATGGCGGAGCTGCGCGCCGCGATGATACGCTTGTTGGAGGAGCGCCGGGGATGAAGGGTTTTCAACAGTTCCGCATCCTGATCGCGCTGGCCGGCATCATGGGCGCCGATGGGGTGGTCCTGGCCGCAGCGGCCGCGCACCAAAGCGATGCCGCGCGGCTCATGCCGGCCTCCTCGATGCTTTTGTTTCATGCAAGCGCGGTGCTCGCGGCCATCGCATTGACCGAGCGCGGGATCGTCCATGCCGGGCTCGGGCTCACCGCGGCCTTCGGCTTTGTGCTCGCCTCCGCGGTTTTCGCCGGCGATTTATGCTTGCGGCATTTTGCCGGTCACGGCCTGTTTCCGCTCGCCGCGCCGATCGGCGGCACGCTTTTGATCGCAAGCTGGCTTTCTTTGGCGCTTGCGGCCGTATGGCCGCGGCGTAGTTAGCGAGACCACGTGTACCGAACGCGTTGCCGCATTCACATGCGTTGAACCTCGTCAAAATTCTCCTTGCCTCGTCGGGCAAATCACCTTTATGAGCTCGCCCCGTTACACGCCCGATTAAAGAGGGACGCTTCGCGGTCGTCACGAAACGTTGGGCGTGGAATGCGATGGCCGTGTCGGTGCGCACCTGACGAAGCGCGCGTGATGCGGACGGTGAAGTCGTGTGGTCCCAACGCCTCGACGCTGGCGTAAAGCCGACAAGGATGCTTTTCGCACCCCCTGTCGGCGACGGGGGCAAGAAAGCCCGATCCCCGAGGAGAGCACGAAGGAAGGCGTTAAAACCATCGCGCGGGGAGTGCCGGAATCGTTCGGCGTACCTGTGGTGACTACAAGCTCGCATGTTTTCTTTGTTTGCATGCGAGGCTATGGGTGCGCATGGCGCGCCCGGCATTCCTCGCGCCCTCCTCGGTTTGGACGGCAGGGATAAATCGGATAACCCGGACGCGTTTCGCGTCGCGGGAACGATAGGTTTATGTTCAATACGCTGTTTGAGGTAAGGACGGCCTCGCATCCAAGCCGCTTTGCGCCGCGCATCTCAATCGGATAGAAGGTCTAGCGCTATTCCCATCGAGACCCGCTTCATGACCGACGCGCCCCACATTACTCCGCTCGATCAGGCCCGCATCCTGTCGGAAGCGTTGCCGCACATGCAGGAATATGACGAGCAAACCATCGTCATCAAATATGGCGGCCATGCCATGGGCGCCGAAGACGTCGCCAAGGCCTTTGCCCGCGACATCGTGCTTTTGGAACAAACCGCCATCAATCCTGTGGTGGTGCATGGCGGCGGCCCGCAGATCGCCACCATGCTCAAGCGCCTCGGCATCCAATCGGAATTCGCCGCCGGCCTTCGCATCACGGACGCCGCGACCATCGAGATCGTCGAAATGGTGCTGGCCGGCTCCATCAACAAGCAATTGGTCGGCTATATCAACGAGGCCGGCGGCAAGGCCGTCGGGCTTTGCGGCAAGGACGGCAATATGGTGACGGCGTCGAAGGCGACGCGCACCATGGTCGATCCGGATTCGCATATCGAAAAAGTGGTCGATCTTGGATTTGTCGGCGAGCCGGAAAAGGTCGATCTGACATTGTTGAACCAGCTCATCGGCTATGAGCTGATTCCGGTCTTGGCGCCGCTCGCGACCTCGAAAAGCGGGCAAACCTTCAACGTCAACGCCGACACTTTTGCCGGCGCGGTCGCCGGCGCGCTGAAAGCCAAACGGCTGTTGCTCCTGACCGACGTGCCCGGCGTGCTCGACAAGTCGAAAAAACTGATTCCCGATTTGTCGATCAAGGACGCGCGCAAGCTGATCGCCGACGGCACCATTTCGGGCGGCATGATTCCGAAGGTCGAAACCTGCATCTATGCGCTCGAACAAGGCGTCCAGGGCGTGGTCATCATCGACGGCAAACTGCCGCACGCGGTCTTGCTCGAACTGTTCACCAACCAAGGCACGGGCACGCTGATTCACAAGTGATGAATAGCCCGATCAGACCATGGCGCCGCTTCATGGCCGGATTCATTCCGGCCATTGCGTTGTACGCCAGCGCCACGCCCGCCTCGGCCGACATCAAGCTGTGCAACCGCATGAGCTATGTGATCGAGGCGGCGATAGGCATCGACGACAAATCCGCCACCGCTACGCGCGGCTGGTTTCGCATCGATCCAGCGGCCTGCCGCGTGGTCGTGCAGGGAACGCTTGCCGCCGAACATATCCTGGTCAATGCCCGCGCGCTGCCCGTCTATGGTTCATCGCCGATCCCGCAAAATGGCACCGACACTTTATGTGTCGCGCCCGAGAATTTCGTGATTGCCGCGGCCCGCCAGTGCCGCTCTGGTCAGACCCCGGCGCCCTTCATCCAGATCAATCCCACCCGCGCCGACGATGGCAACCTCGTTGCGTATCTCGCCGAAGACAGCGAATATGACGACGAACAGGCGAGGCTTGCCGCCATTCAGCGGCTTTTGGTGATCGCGGGCTTCGATGCCGCGCCGATCGATGGCGTTGACGGCCCGAAAACCCAAGCCGCCCTCGCCGCCTTCCTGAAAAGCCGGGGGCTCACCGCGGACTTCGTTCAATCGCCGAATTTTTTCAAGGCCATGGTCGAAGCCGCGCAGGCGCCCTCCTCGACCGGACTCACCTGGTGCAACGATACGCCGCATCGCGTGATGGCCGCGGTGGCGACCGACGACGGCAAATCCGTGGTCAGCCGCGGCTGGTACCGCATCGATCCCGGCAAATGTCTGCATCCCGACGTGACCGGCCAACCCAAACGCATCTTTAGTTTCGCGGAAGCCGTCGATGGCGAAAACCGCATCGTCCGATTCAAGGACAAGCCGTTGAACTGGGGTGGTGAAACGCAATTTTGCACGCGCGAGAGCAAATTCGAAATCAACGAGCAGGGCGAGTGCGCCACGCGCGGCCTCGTCTCAAGTGGCTTTACCGCCGTCGATATGTCCAATGGCGGCAAGACGCTGCGCTTTGCGCTGCCGTGACTTTTCGATCATGACCACGACGTCCCGCGCCTTCTCCCATATCGACACCTAGGTGTTCGATCTCGACAACACGCTCTATCCGCATCACGTCAATCTGTGGCAGCAGGTGGACAAGCGGATCGGCGAGTTCATCAGCGCTTATTTGAAAATTTCGCCGGAAGAAGCGCGCCTCATTCAGAAGGACTATTACCGCCGCTACGGCACCAGCATGCGCGGCATGATGACCGAACATGGTGTGTGCGCGGACGACTATCTCGCTTATGTGCACAAGATCGATCACTCGCCGCTTCAGCCGAATCCGGCGATGGGCGCGGCGATCGCCAGGCTTCCGGGCCGCAAACTGATCCTGACCAATGGTTCGACCGACCATGCCGAAGCGGTGTTGAACCGGCTTGGCATTGGACACCATTTTGAGGCGGTGTTCGACATCATCGCCGCCGAACTCGAGCCGAAACCCGCACCCCAGACCTATGAGAAATTCTTGAGTGAGCACGCCGTCGATCCGACCAAGGCGGCGATGTTCGAGGATCTGGCGCGCAATCTCGTGATACCGCATCGCTTCGGCATGACGACGGTGCTGGTGGTGCCCGACGGCACGCGGGAAGTGGTGCGCGAAGATTGGGAATTGGAAGGTCGCGGCGAAGCTTACGTCGATCACGTCACCGATAATTTGACGGGGTTTTTGCAAGCGTTGAGCGGGGCGGCATAACCCGTGTCGTCCTTGCGAAAGCAGGGACGACCAAGGAGAGAGCCTTGACTCTCCCGCTCCAAATTCCGAAAAAGCCGTCCACATTGCTATTTTTCAATGTCTTCCCTCAAGGAAATCCCGATGTCTCTCGCCGCCCTCGAATCCACCATCAACACCGCTTTCGACGCCCGCGACGGCATTTCCAGCGCGACCAAAGGCGAGGTTCGCGACGCGGTGGATCACGCGCTCGATTTGCTCGACAAGGGTGAGGCGCGCGTGGCGATGCGCGAGACAAGCGGCAAATGGAAGGTCCATCAATGGCTCAAGAAAGCCGTGCTGCTGTCGTTTCGGTTGAACGACATGAGCGCCATTGCCGGCGGGCCCGGCAAGGCCTCATGGTGGGACAAGGTGCCGTCGAAATTCGAGGGCTGGGGTGAAAATCGCTTTCGCGACGCGGGTTTTCGCGCGGTGCCCGGCGCCATCGTGCGCCGTTCGGCCTTTATCGCGCGCAATGTCGTTTTGATGCCGTCCTTCGTTAATCTCGGTGCCTATGTCGATGAAGCGACCATGATCGATACTTGGTCCACCGTCGGCTCCTGCGCGCAGATCGGCAAGCGCGTGCATATTTCCGGCGGCGTCGGCATCGGCGGCGTGCTCGAACCTCTCCAGGCCGAACCGGTGATCGTGGAGGATGATTGCTTCATCGGCGCGCGTTCGGAAGTCGCCGAGGGCGTGATCGTGCGCAAGGGCGCGGTGCTGGCGATGGGGGTTTTTCTCGGCGCCTCCACCAAAATCGTCGATCGGGAAACCGGCGAGACTTTTATCGGCGAGGTTCCGGAATATGCCGTCGTGGTGCCCGGCACACTGCCGGCCAAGCCGCTCAAAAACGGCGAGCCGGGCCCCGCCACCGCCTGCGCCGTCATCGTCAAGCGCGTCGATGAGCGCACCCGCGCCAAGACCAGCATCAACGAATTGCTCCGGGATTGACGTGGCCGACGCTCTCTCGATTGCCCGCGATCTGATCCGCTGCCCCTCGGTCACCCCGCTTGACGCCGGGGCGCTCGACGTTCTGGAAAATCTTCTGAAAGCGGCCGGATTTGAGACCCACCGGATCACCTTCGGCGAAGCCGGTACCGCCGATGTCGATAATCTCTACGCCCGCATCGGCAGCGAAGCGCCGCACATCACTTTCGCCGGCCATACCGATGTGGTTCCAGCAGGCGATGAATCGGCGTGGACGCTTTCGCCCTTTTCCGGCGAGGTAAAAGACGGCTTTCTCTACGGCCGCGGCGCGGTCGATATGAAAGGCGGCATCGCCTGCAGCGTGGCGGCGGTGTTGCAATATCTCGCCGACCATGGCGGAAAACCGCGCGCCGACGGCAAGGGCTCGATCTCGTTCTTGATCACGGGCGACGAAGAGGATGTTTCCATCAACGGCACGATCAAGCTGTTGCAATGGGCCACTGCGCGCGGCGAAAAATTCGACCATTGCGTGCTGGGTGAACCCTCCAATGTCGAGGCATTAGGCGATTGCATCAAGATCGGCCGCCGCGGCTCGCAATCGGGCACGCTTCATGTCGAGGGTATCCAGGGCCATGTCGCCTACCCGCACCGCGCTTCAAATCCGGTGCCGGATATTTCACGGCTGATCGTGGCGCTCAGCGATGAGCCGCTCGATCACGGCAGCGCGCAGTTTCAAGCCTCGAACCTGGAATTCACTTCCGTCGATGTCGGCAACCCCGCCAACAACGTGATTCCAGGGACGGCGCGGGCCAAGTTCAACATCCGCTACAACGACCTGCACACCCAGACTGGCTTGCGCGAACTGGTCGAGACGCGGCTCGTCAAAGCCGCCGGCAACCGCATCAAGGCCCACATCGTATGGGAGCCTTCCAATTCGAATGTGTTCGTCACGAAGCCGGGCGGCTTCACTAACCTTGCGGTGGCCGCGATCGAGGAGATCACCGGCCGCAAGCCGGAACTAAGCACGAGCGGCGGCACCTCGGATGCACGCTTCATCTCGCATTATTGTCCGGTGATCGAGTTCGGCCTGGTCGGCCAGACCATGCACCAGATCGACGAGCGTGCGTCGGTGGCGGACATCGGTAATCTGACTAGAATCTATCGCGGGATTCTGGATCGGTACTTCGCTTAGGTCGCACAATCGTTGCTGAGGTTGGGCTCTTATGAACATTTCCAAAAGCAAGCTCGTGGTACGCTGCTTCGGCGTGTCTGCCGATGGCTTCGGCGCCGGCCCAAACCAAGACGCCAACAATCCGATGGGGATGGGCGGAATGGCGTTGCATCAGTGGGTATTTCCGACAAGCACGTTTCAAAAGATGCTGTTTCAGAAAGAGGGCGGTACGGAAGGTCCTGACAATGATTTTGCGGCGCGTGGCTTTTTCAAAATCGGCGCATGGATCTTGGGCCGCAATATGTTCGGCCCCGTGCGCGGCCCGTGGCCGGACGATCAGTGGAAAGGGTGGTGGGGCGACGAGCCGCCCTATCATTGCGACGTCTTCGTACTCACCCATCATGCTCGCGCCCCGATCACGATGAAGGGCGGCACGGTGTTTCACTTTGTGACCGACGGAATCTGGTCTACCCTTGAACGCGCGCGGGAGGCAGCGGGCGGCAAGGACGTCAGAGTTGGCGGCGGCGTTGCGACGATTCAGCAATATCTGCGTGCCCGCCTTATCGACGAGCTTCACATCGCGATCACACCAACGCTGCTCGGATCGGGCGA
>DATGJS010000167.1:0-2522 GCA_035295025.1 Bradyrhizobium sp. | reverse complement strand
TATTGAATGTTCTTTCGGACGCTGTCGCGCCATATCTCGTCGAGCAGGCGGTCATGGGTGACCACAAGGCCGGCATGGGTCGCCAGAATATACCAGCCTTGCGAATATCGTCGATCGGTTCAACGTCCAGGCCAATGGCCTGACCGCCGGTGGCGGCATCGCCTATGCGCTGACCGATCATGTCATCGGGAAGTTCGAGTACCGTTACACCAATTTCAACGGCTATAACCGCCCCGGCCATCCGCTGACGCCGAACGGACAGATTCCTTACACGGCGGAAACGACCTATTCCACCGTCACGGCCGGCATCGATTTCAAGTTCGGCGGTCCCGTGGTCGCGAAATATTGAGGAAATGCAGCCGGGCGGATTGAACGCCGCCCGCGCCACGTTGTATTTTCCGAAAAATAAAACGGGAGTGTTTTTTACCAGACGACGAAGGCGCAGAGGATCGACAGAGGAATGAGCGCCACGCCGAGATACATCCAGGTCCGGTACGCTCCGGCGTCTCTGGGCAGGATGAAAAGATTGACGATAAACCACCCGCACACACCGACGCCCAACAAGACACGCACGAGGTCGCTGGGCGTCTCATAGATCGATGAGAGGCGCTCGATCTGCGGGCTTGCGACGCGCGCGGTCAAAATGATCAGGATGATCAGAAACAATGTGCGGACGGCGACGCCGCCAAACCAGACATGACGCTCCGGTTGGGGGTCGGCTTTTCCGGCACCGGTTGTTTGATGTGTTTGCAGATTCGTGTCACTGCGCATTGCACATTCCTGCACCAATCTGCTTAAAAAGATATCTCTTATCGCGCTGCAACGACAAGGGTTTATTTTAAATTTATAGCGGGAACGCCCCGGTTGCCCTGCTTACGTGCTTGTTTGGTGCCTTTTTAGTTAGGAGAAGCTGGCTAATTCCTGCTTTGGTGTTTTCGGAAGCGAAATGAAGGGCGCGCGCCATCCCCCGATTTGGGCTTCAATGGCGGCGGCGGGAGGTGGATATGGCTCCTAAGGCGACGGGTATTGCAATCCTTGTTGCGGTACTTCTGGTTCCTTCCGCCTATGCCCAAGGTTTCGGCAAAAAGAGCGGGAGCCGATCGGGAGCGCCGGTCGAGAACAAAGCTAAAGTCGATGATAAGGCCTATAAAGCCGCCTTGGATCGAATTCCGACCCCCAAAAAGGGATATGATCCGTGGGGGCAAGTCCATGACTCCGAACCGTCCAAGCCGGCCAACAAGCCTTAAAGCATGATCCGGAAAAAGCCTGCCCCGCACTTGATGCGGGGTGTGCAGCGGTTTTCCCTCGCGACAAACGCCAAAGGCGTTTGCGCGGAGATCATGCTCAATCAAAGAATTAAAGCGCGATGATGATTCATCCAAATCTCATCGCGCTTTAAGCATGGATCGCATTGGAGGGATGAAATCCGGCGAACGCGGCGGGCTTACGTATGGTTCGTCAGGCTGTGACGGACTTTTCGGCGGCGCTTCCACCGTCCTGATCTTTTATGCAATGGCTGTTTGTTTCTTGCGCTGACGCAGGCTTAAGACCATGATTCTATCAAGCGGGGCTGACAAGATGCTTCAGGGCGTCGGGCAGAAGCCCCAACATAGGAACGTGAAGACCAATTCTTTTTGGTTTGAAGCCAAATGGAGGAAGCCATGTTCAAGCGTCTTGCTGTTATTGCCGGCACCATCGCCGTTCTCGCCGCGGCATTGCCGTTGACCGATCGCGCCGAGGCCGGCGCCTCGGCCAGCGCGCCTTCGAAAACCTCGCGCGCCAACCAGTTGGCCGCGAGCCAGTCGCGCCACGCGGCCAAAAACGACTTCGCGATCACCGAATATTCGTCATCGTCGGCTCGAAATCGTTCGCGCTGACATTCGCGCTCGATTCGGTCCGCATGTTTGCCGAGCCGTTCTGTCGCGGCCGATTGATGCCGTTCACCCATTCCCGTGAGCTCGACAAGATCTCGGGCAAAAGGGCGCTGACCTCGTCCTTGGTCATGCCGGGCCGGATGCGCGGGTCGTAGAGAATATTGAGAAGATACTGATCGTAGATATCGAAAAAGCCCATCTGAACATCGTCGTTGAACATCGTCCAGGGCACCGAAGGATCGTCGTTGATGGCACCAAGCGCCTGCAACAATTCCTCATAGGCGCAATCGTAAAAGGTGAAATCTCCGGCATCGACCGGCAGGATCGCCTCCGCGCGGCGGATGCGGAAACGTTCATCCTTGCCGATGCCCGACAGGCATTCCGGGTTGAGGGATTGTTGAATGCGCTTCGCGCTGTCGTTGCCATAGAGCCCGCGAATGGTTTTTTTCAACTGGTGCTCGGCAACAAGATGAACCACGAAATTCGCCGCGCGCCGATCGCTCGTGACGGCGATATCGAGACCTTTGACGTGCGAGCGAATATCGGCGACGACCGCGGCCAACTCCGAACGGCGATCCGGCGAGCCTTTGCTCTCGACAAAGATCCGAATGGGATCATCGAATTTACGCACCCGGTCCGCCGGCGCGT
>DATGJS010000166.1:0-3041 GCA_035295025.1 Bradyrhizobium sp. | reverse complement strand
GGTCGATGATCGCGACGCGGATTATGGCCATCTCGATGTGCTGTCGCTGGTCGCGGACAATTCGTGGAACGGCGGCATCGTATTGTCGGAATTCAAACCCGAATGGCCGGATCTCGCGCCCGTGCTTGGGCGCGCCGTCAGGGACGGACATCCGGTCGGCGAAGGACAGGGCGGTGACATCCTGGGGCATCCCTTCAACTCGGTGGCTTGGCTTGCCACCCAACTGGCCGCGCGTGGGATAGCACTGACGACCGGTCAAATCGTGATGACGGGAAGCGTCATGAAGACTGTCTTTCCCGAGCAGGCGGCTCACTACCGCTTCGACCTCGATGGCGTGGGTTTCGTCGAGGTGGACGTGTCATAAAGTGCGATGAGATTTGAATGCGTCATCGCGATGGCGCTTTGGTTTAGGATAATTCCTCGGGTTGCGTCCGAGGGCATGCCTTTCGAAAAACTCAGGCATTTAAGTTTCGGCCCCGGTATCCCACTACTCATCGCGCTTTAGGCTTAACGCTAGGTTTAAGAATTGCTGACAGGCTGACGGCTCATCCATGTTATTTTCGGAGCCGGCGATGCCCAAATTCGGGATTGGCACCAAACTGCTGCTCTTTTCCGCGATCGTCTTCGCCGGCTATGCTTGTCTCGCCGGGCTGGCCAGCCACAAAATCCACCAGACCATCACCGCCGAGCGCGTCGAAATGGTGCGCCACCTCGACGAAACCGCGGTCTCCCTGGTCAAGAGCGCCTACACCCGCGTCCAAAGCGGCGAGCTCACCGAGGAAGCGGCCAAGACGCTGGTCAAGAACCAGCTACGGGTCATGCGATTCGGTAACAACGACTATTACTACGTCCACGACTACGAAGGGACCAATATCGTGCATGGGGCGAAACCCGAGCGCGAGGGTCAGAATTTTTATGGCTTCATCGATTCGAGCGGCCGGCAGATCATCAAGGAGCAAATCGACGCCGCGCGCAACGGAACGGGCGCTGTCATCGCCTTGAGCCCGGTGGCGCGCGGCACTTCGAATGACCCTGTCACGAAATTGAGCTACGCGATTGCCTTCGAGCCCTGGCGCTGGGCGATCTCCACCAGCGTTTTTGTCGACGACATCGAGGCCCGTTTCGCGGAAGTGGCTTGGCAATTCTTCTCGATTGCGGTCGTCGTTGGGCTGTTCATGGCGGCCTGCGCCTTTTTATTGTCGCGTCAGATCACCCGGCCGCTTCACCGCCTGGTGCAGTTCACCGAGCAACCGTTATCGGAAATACCAGCGGCGGAATTCCAGCGCGATCTGCGGCTGAAGGATGAAATCGGCACCGTGGCGCGCGCGCTTCAGGGTTTTAAGGAAAAGTCGGCGGAGGCCGAGCGTCTGCGCGCCGAGGTCGATACTCAAAAGAGCGAGGCGGAGGCTGCCCGCCGCCAAGCCCTGATCGGCATGGTACAAACGGTAGAGGCCGAAACCGACACCGCGGTGGCCGGCATCGATAAGCGGATGACCGCCATGACGGAAGCGGCCGCGGTGATGAGCCGGTCGGCCGAATTGGTCGGCTCAAGCGCCCAGACCGTGGCGTCGGCCTCGGCCCAAGCGCTCGCCAACGCGCAAACGGTCGCCAGCGCCACCGAGCAATTGTCCAGTTCGATCCGCGAGATCAGCACCCAAGTCAGCAATGCCACGAAAGCCACAAGCACGGCGGTCGATCGCAGCGAACGCGCCCGCACGACGATCGCGACCTTGGCGGAAGCGGTCACAAAGGTCGGCGAAGTCACGACGCTGATCTCAGAAATCGCCTCGCAAACCAATCTGTTGGCCTTGAACGCCACGATCGAGGCGGCGCGCGCGGGCGACGCCGGGAGAGGCTTTGCCGTGGTGGCCAGCGAAGTGAAGGGTTTGGCCACCCAGACCGCCCGATCGACCGAAGAAATCAACCGCCAGATCAGCGAAATCCAAAGCATCACCCAGGAAACCGTGCGCGGCATGGACGATGTCAGCAGCACCGTGCGCACGATCGACGAAATCGCGAGTTCGATTGCCTCGGCGGTCGAGGAGCAGCATGCCGCGACCAGCGAGATCGCCCGCAACGTCAACGAGACCGCCAATGGCGCCCGCGAGGTCTCGACCCGAATCACCGACGTATCGGGCGAGGCGACCCGCTTGGGAGACGAAGCGGGGCGGGTTCACAGCAGCGCCGCCGACGTCACCGAGGCGGTATCTTCGCTGCGCCGGGTTATCGTGCAGGCCGTGCGCAGCTCCGCGGCGGCTTAAAGCCCGACCGCGTACCGCGATGCCTCATCGCGCGAAACGGCGCGGGACCGGCGGATATTCCTGCGGCGCTTCCGCGCGCTCAACCATCGAATAATCGCGCGTAATCTCGAAGGTCTTGCGATCCGCCGATTGGTCTTGCGCGTTGAGGGCATGTTCCGACAGGACAAGAAATTTTTCGTCCCGGTAAACGCTCTTGAACAACTCGCCGGCGACCGGCCCGGCCGGCTCGGCGTCGTGGTAGGAGACCCAAAGGCCGCGGGCCGCTGACACCGCGCGCGAGGGATCGACGGCCGGCCCGATTCGCAAGCGGTAATCCTGAAAATGTTGCTCGCGTCCGGCGCGCTGAATCGCGCGATGCTGGGTGTGTTCGCGCCACCGGATGAGGGAGGCTTCATCGGCCCACCATTGGTGCGAGAGAATGACGTCGGGCCGGTCGAGACTGGTATAACGATCGATGAACAGAACACCGCCGCTCCGCTCTAATTCCGGCTTCAGGAACGCCGCCAGTTCGAAGTAGCGGGACGCATGACCCTCCAACGGGGTCACCTCAAAAAACAATCCGATCATGGGCCGTTACCTCCCGCACGCGATCGATCTGCCGGAACGATCATGACATATTCCATATTTATCGCGTGCCTCTCGCCATCACGCAAACCGAGACGCCATTGAGCTCGGCACGATCGAACGTCGCCCAACCGAGGCGAGCATACAGCGATTCATTTCGCGGCGTGAAAAGATAGATCGCTCCAAACCCGAGGCGGTTGGCTTCGGAGACGGCCG
>DATGJS010000165.1:0-4189 GCA_035295025.1 Bradyrhizobium sp. | reverse complement strand
TCATTGGGTTGTCGCCGGTGATCATCACGGTGCGGATGCCCATGCGGCGCAGTTCGGCAAAGCGCTCGCGGATTCCGCCCTTGACGATATCCTTGAGGTGAATGACGCCGAGCAGGCGGCCATCGCGCGCGACCGCCAGCGGTGTGCCGCCGGCCTTGGCGATTTCATCCGCGATCGCGGTTATTTCGCGCGCGGACTCGGAAGTGAGCGAAGGCTGCAACGCACGAACCGTGTTGCCGCTGGCGATGGAAGGCGAGGCCGCGCCGCCGACCAGAGTGAGAATCGAATCGACCGCGCCCTTGCGCACCGACGAGCCGCCGGCGTCGATGCCGCTCATGCGGGTTTGCGCCGTGAAC
This sequence comes from Bradyrhizobium sp., assembly GCA_035295025.1. GTDB lineage: Bacteria > Pseudomonadota > Alphaproteobacteria > Rhizobiales > Xanthobacteraceae > Bradyrhizobium. The sequence continues at coordinate 3,833 of DATGJS010000165.1, read as the reverse complement.
GGCACGAAGGTTGCGGCGAGCTCCCCCATGTCGCGGCCGCGAATACCGTATTTTTCTTTCGCCAGCACCACGATCGAGCGCCCCTCCGGCGTTTCGTCGGCGAGCGAGGCAAGCTGCGCCGCATCCGCCAATTCCTGTTCGGAAACGCCGCGAATGGGCCGAAAGGCCGTCGCCTGACGGTTGCCGAGCGTGATGGTGCCGGTCTTATCGAGCAGCAACGTATCGACATCACCGGCGGCTTCGACCGCCCTTCCCGACATCGCCAGCACGTTGAAGCGCACCAGACGGTCCATGCCAGCGATGCCGATCGCCGACAACAGCGCGCCGATGGTGGTCGGAATAAGCGTCACGAATAAAGCGACCAGGATGATCACCGATATCTGCCCGCCGGCATAGGCGGCATAGCTTGGAATGGTTACGGTCGCGAACACGAAGATGATGGTGAGGCCCGCAAGCAGGATATTGAGCGCGATTTCGTTCGGCGTCTTCTGCCGCTCGGCGCCTTCGACCAGCTTGATCATGCGATCGATGAAGGTCGCGCCTTGCGCAGCCGTGATGCGAACGCGGATCCAATCCGACAAGACTTGCGTGCCGCCGGTCACCGCCGAACGGTCGCCGCCGGATTCCCGGATCACGGGAGCGGATTCGCCCGTGATCGCGGCCTCGTTGACGGAAGCGATGCCCTCGATCACTTCGCCGTCGGAGGGAATGTTGTCGGTGGCCTCGACCAGCACGATGTCGCCGACCTTCAGACTCGTGCCCGCTACCAGTCGGTAATCCCGGCCCGCGCCGCTCAAGAGCTTGGCCTGGCTTTCGGTGCGGGTTTTCCGCAAGGATTCGGCTTGCGCCTTGCCGCGGCCTTCGGCCACGGCCTCGGCGAAATTGGCAAACAGCACCGTGAACCACAGCCATAGGATGATTTGAAAATCAAAGCCAAGCCTCCCCCCTCCGGTCACGAGATCGCGCAGGAAAATAATCGTGGTGAGCGCGGCGACGACCTCGACGACGAACATCACCGGGCTCTTGATCATCAGCCGCGGGTCGAGCTTGGCGAAAGCCGAACCGATCGCGGGCAGCACGATCTTGGGATCGAGCATCGTGGCAACCGGCGCGCGTTTATTGGCTTTTTGAACGGCATCCATGGCGGCAACTCCGAAGTGACGGTCAGAACAGGGTATTGGCGCTCATCGCCAGATGCTCGACGATCGGACCGAGCGCAAGCGCCGGGAAGAACGTAAGACCGCCGATGATCAGGATCACGCCGACAACGAGCCCGACAAACAGGCCGCCGGTGGTCGGCAAGGTGCCGGCCGAGGGCGGAATGGATTTCTTGGCCGCCAGCGAACCCGCCATCGCCATCGCCGGGACGATCATGAAGAAGCGGCCGACAAACATCGCGCTCGCCAGCGTGAGATTGTAAAACAACGTATTTCCCGAAAGGCCGGCCAAGGCCGAACCGTTATTGCCGGTTGCCGAGGTGTAGGCATAAAGCACCTCGGTAAAGCCGTGCGGACCGGCATTGTTCATCGCGGTCACTGTCGAGGGCAAGACCACGGCGACCGCGGTCCAGCCGAGATACATCAAGGGCAGGACGAGAATGGCGAGCAACGCCATTTTGACCTCCCGCGCCTCGATCTTCTTGCCAACATATTCCGGCGTGCGGCCGACCATGAGACCGGCGACGAAAATCGCCAGCACGACAAACAGAAGCATGCCGTAAAGGCCGGCGCCGACACCGCCGACGATGATTTCGCCAAGTTGCATGTTGATGAGCGGAATCATGCCGCCAAGCGCGGTGAAGCTGTCATGCATGGCATTGACCGCGCCGCAGGAAGCCGCCGTGGTGATGACCGCAAACAGGCTCGATGCGACGATGCCGAAACGAATTTCCTTGCCTTCCATATTGCCGCCGGCAAGCCCAAGCGCATCGAACGCGGCGGTGCCATTGGCCTCCGCCCAATAGGTGACGGCGACGCCCGCAAGGAACAACACGCCCATGACCGCCAGAATCGCCCAACCCTGACGCTGATTGCCGACCATGCGGCCGAACACATTGGTCAGCGCCGCGCCGATCAGGAAGATCGACAGCATCTGGACGAAATTGGACAATGCGGTGGGGTTTTCAAACGGGTGCGCGGCGTTGGCATTGAAAAAGCCGCCACCATTGGTGCCGAGCATTTTGATCGCGACCTGAGAGGCCACGGGACCAACCGCGATCGTCTGCTTCGCGCCCTCCAGCGTCGTGGCCTCGACATAAGCGCCAAGCGTCTGCGGTATGCCTTGCCACACCAGGAACAGCGCATAGACGACGCAAACCGGCAACAGCACATAGAGCGTCGCGCGGGTGACATCGACCCAGAAATTACCGATCGTGCGCATCGAAGCGCGCGAAAAGCCACGGACGAGCGCGATCGCGAGCGCAATGCCGGTGGCGGCCGACAGGAAATTCTGATGCGTCAGGCCGAGCATCTGCACGAGATAGGACAGCGTGCTTTCGCCGCCGTAATTCTGCCAATTGGTGTTGGTGATGAAACTGATGGCCGTATTGAAGGACAGGTCTTCGGAAACCGCCGACTGCTCCGCCGGATTGAACGGCAACACCGCCTGGAGCCGCATCAGCGCATAAAGAATGAGAAAGCCGCCGACATGGAAGAGCAACATCGCGACCGTATAGAGTAACCAATGCTGCTCGCGCCTCTCATCGACCCCGCCCGCCCAGTAGATCGCGACCTCAAAGGGTCTCAAAAGCGGCGACAGGAAGGTGCGTTCGCCGTTGAACACGCGCGTCATGTACCAGCCGAGCGGCTTCACGAGTGCGACAAGGATGGCGCCGAAGAGGAAGATTTGAACCCAACCGATGACAGTCATGGTGGCAAGTCCTGGAAAAGTAAGTCCTGGAAATGAGTTGACGGAAGCGTCGCTTGTCGCGCGCCGCTCTCATGCGAAACGTTTTAGAATCGCTCCGGTCGCAACAGCGCGTAGGTCAAATAGAAAAGCAGACCTGCCGAAACGAGGCCCGCCAGTGCGTAATCGAACATCATGGCCGTGGTCCTTTATGAGGGTTGCGGACAGCAAAAATCGAGCGGCCCGCTCGCTTCAAAGCCGCTCGCACGCATAGGTATAGCCAATGGCCGCGACGAAGAGCGCCAAACCAAGGGCCAGCATGATCATGTCCAACATGGAGCTTCTCCTGGCCGCGCCTCCTCGCTTTTTGAGATTGGCGCGGGTGGTGAAAAGCGAATTGCGGTAGGTCGATGTGAAATGCCACGATGCCTCCGCATCGGCTCTTCGGTGGCCATCAAGTGCCACCAGGCGCATAGGTTTTCGAGGCGAACGGAATGGCGACGTTATATGAATCTCATAAAGGTGTGAGTTTCTAAGGTCCCCACAAAACCCTTATAACGAAGCCGCTCACCCCATCCGGAAATTCTATGCTTGCTTCGGTATAGTGATGGCGGCGGCCGGCCCCTCTGTCCGTGCATCCGGTATGGTTTTTGCCTTACGCACAGCATTCAACCTTCGCTTCAAAGCTATTATTTTTTTATCCCTCGGACTTGGTGATCATGAAGCTCGATTGCGCGAAAGCCTCCTTTCGTCCGGCTCGGCGAGCGCCGGCCAAACGCCGCGCTTTCGGCCACTTGGCGCGATCGGCCGCCACCGCGATTCTGTTGACTGGGATAAGCTCGCTCTCCGTGCGGGCGGAAAACCCCGACATCGCCAGCCGTCGCGCCGTCGAGCGCACCGATTTCGGCAATGCCGAAATCAAGGACGGGTTTTTCAAGATTGCCTTCGGCGCCGAATTGCAACTGGACGCGCCGGCGGACCGGGTGCGT
>DATGJS010000164.1:0-12126 GCA_035295025.1 Bradyrhizobium sp. | reverse complement strand
AGCAGACCGCAACGCCGCCAGCGGCCTGATGCGAAGCGACTCTATTTGTCGAAAGAGCATGAAGCGGAAAAGCGCGGTGCTTCTCGGGAATCCGAAGCCCCCAAGCTGCGGCCAGCGCTAAAATCTGAGTATCTTCGCGCCGGCAAGCGCACCCAGAGCGACCACCAGCGCGGTGGCGATCGGGTACCAGGTCATCACGAAAAGCGGTGAATCGTCGGTGCAGTGCGCCGCATATAAGGTCGCCGCCAGCCCCGCCGAAATCAGTCCGGCCAGCGCACCGGCCAGCGCCGGCCGCGTCGGCGCCCCATGACGTAAACCGATCAATGCTCCCGCCAGAAGCGGCAGCGACATCAGCGGAATGGCGGTCAGACAAATCCGCGAATTGCTGCCGATCAGGCGCGTCATGACAGGCACGCGTTGCGGCAGCATCATCTCACTGACGATTCCGGCCGTGATCAATCCAATCGGAATCATCAACAACCACACCCAACCCTTGATCGACGCCTCCGGCCGGGAAAGATGCAGGCTCACGACGATGGCCGTCATCGCCAGCGCCAAGGTGACGACGAATTTGAGATCGAAGAAGGGATTATGCATCGCCGTCATCACATCCGGCCGAACGCCCAATCCCGTCATAAACATCGCATACGAAATCGGCGCCGCCGCGAGCAGGCCCAGCGCAAGCACAAATCCAACAGGACGCGCGCCATGCGGATTATCGGCGGCGAGGATTCGAATGAGCTGTTCGGTCTTCATCCCTAATGCTCCCGCAATTTGGCGGTGAGGCTCGTCAGCGCGCGATGCAACGCCACGCGTACCGCGCCCTCGCTCATGGCAAACTTCGCGGCCGTATCCTTGATCGAGGCGCTTTCGACCGCGATCGACTGCAAGACCTCGCGTTGGCGAGGAGGAAGGGTCTGAAGCAGGGTCGATATTTCGTTTGCGGAAGCCGTCTCGGCGGCGGGTTCATCGGGGATCGTCTCGGCGAAATCGTCGATATTGACGAAAACCCGGCGGCCACGGCGGCGCATCGAATCGATGAGCTTGTTGCGGGCAATCGCAAACAGCCAGGGCGCGAACGGCGCGTTCGTGTCCCAGGTATGCCGCTTCAAATGAACCGCCAACAAAATATCCTGCACAACATCCTCAGACTGATCGACCGGCTGGCCGGCCCGCGCCAGCCCACGCCGCGCCCCGGCCCGCAGAACCGGTGTAACGGCCTTGAGCAGACGGTGATACGCCGCGCTATCTCCTGAAATGGCCAGCCGCATCAGACCGGTCCATTCGTCTTCACGTTCGCGCACGCGCGCTCCCAAAATTCAATTCGGCCGTTCTTTCAATTTGTTACGTCTAAGGTCAAAAATCACGAATTCGTGATCAAGACCCAGCCCCCGACTCGATCACGCCCAATGGACCGGGAATCGCAACGGCGAGTTTCGCGTCAAGGCTCATAACACTGATCAAGCTACCTGACACCCGCCTGATCGATCACGAACCAATCTTACCGAAGGCGCGCGGGGACTTCGCCCCTCTCACGCAACGCTTGCCCGGTTTTCGCCCCGACTTGTCCGAAGATTCCCTTTTTCTGCCCCGCTGCCGACATGCCCAACGGTCTTCTACCGGTCGGGGTTGGCAAATGGGAAGATGCCACATGATCAGCAAAGCCGGCACGCGTTTGACGTTGATTTTAGTAACCGGGCTGTTTGTTTTTTGCGAAAGCCCGGTTCAAGCGCAAATCGCCGCTGAGCCTTCCATTACCGATTCAAAATCAGACAATATAGATATAGCCCCCGCGGCACGGCACAAGAATGTCAGGCACGGCTTCCTCCATGGGAAGAACTATCGGCATCGCAAACCGCACGGCATGGCAAGCCGCGCCGATACCGATCGCTCCGACAGGAAGACCACGGCGGACACCACTGCCGCCAACAACAAGGCTCGGTCGGAAATTCCAACGTCGATTGCCAACGCCAACGCGCAATTGCTGCTGGCCGGCATGCCGCTGAATACGATGGGTGCCCTTCCGGCAAAAACCGAGACTTCGACCGCCGTCGCCGAAAATACGGCTCCCGCCACAGGCGACGAGGCAATGGCGGTCGTCGCGGCGGACCAGCTTAACGATGTCGATCGCAGCTTGCATGAGAATAGCCAGCCCGCGCCCGACATCGCCAACTCGCCGCCCGCATCGGCGATGTCGATGGCCCCCGAAATCACGGTGTGGGATCATACCTCCCTGATTGGAAAAATCTTCATCGGATTTGGCACGCTGCTGACAATGGCGTCGGCGGCGCGCATGTTCATGGCTTGATCTTCCGGCAATAGGATCGAACCCTCAAAATGGCACCCACTTGAAGCCGACCCGGCCAACATGCACATTGCCCGCAAGAGTAAGACACGGGGTCAAAACAATGAGCAGCTTCGAACACATCATCGTCGATAAAAAAGGCGCGGTCGGCATCATTACGCTTAACCGCCCGAAAATACTCAACGCCCTGTCCTTCGGCGTCTTCCGCGAAATCGCCTCGGCCGTCGACGACCTCGAAGCGAACGACAACATTGGATGCATCGTACTCGCCGGCAATGAAAAAGCATTCGCCGCCGGCGCCGACATCAAGGAGATGCAGCCGAAGAGCTTCATCGAGATGTTTTCCAGCGACTTCATTGCCATTCGCGGCGATCGGGTCGCCCGATGCCGCAAACCAACGATCGCCGCCGTCAGTGGATACGCCCTTGGCGGCGGCTGCGAATTGGCGATGATGTGCGACATCATCATTGCATCCGACACCGCGAAATTTGGCCAACCGGAGATCACGCTCGGCACCATTCCGGGCCTCGGCGGAACGCAGCGGCTGACGCGCGCGATCGGCAAATCCAAGGCCATGGACCTTTGTCTCACGGGCCGAATGATGGATGCGGCTGAGGCCGAGCGCTCCGGGCTCGTGAGCCGCGTGGTGCCGGCCGACAGGCTGATGCTTGAGGTGATGGCGATCGCGGAAAAGATTGCCGCGATGTCGCAGCCGGCGGCCGAAATGGCCAAGAGCGCCATCAACCGCGCGTTCGAAACGCCGCTCTCCGAAGGGTTGAACGTCGAGCGGGACCTCTTTCATTCCACCTTTGCGTTGGAGGATCGCGCCGAGGGCATGGCGGCCTTCATCGAAAAGCGAAAGCCCGCGAACAAGCACAGGTAAAGCCGGCTTCTCATCCGCCACGCGGAACCGCATCGACAATTACACGCTCCGGCTTTTCATCAGCGCCGCATTGACCAGCACCCTATAGGCCTTTTCCGTCCAGGTCGCGGGCTTGTCGAGTGCGAGCCTGGCCAGACATTCGGCATCGGCTGGGATGGGGCGCCCCGTCAACCCTTGCCACAGCAACCCGGCGAGATGTTTCGGCGAGCGTTGGGCTTCTTGCAAACATTGCAAGGCCGGAATTAAGCGTTGCTCGACCTCGGTGAAGTCGCTGCCGAACGGAAAAGACGGAAGCAAGCCCGCCTGCCGGGCGCCTTGAAGCGCGCTTGCAATCCGCTCGGGATGGTTCTCCCTGAAAGTGGGCGGAATTCGAAAATCCCTCGGCAGCTTGCCGGCATCCTTGGCCTGACGGGTCAATTCGTCCTGAAAGCGGGAATCCGTCACCTGCAACATCGCCGCGATCACATCCGCATCCGACTTTCCCCGGAGATCGGCAACGCCATATTCGGTGACGACGATATCGCGCAAATGCCGCGGGATCGTCGCGTGAGCGTAGTTCCAGCGAATATTGGATTCCAGCCTGCGGCCGGCCTGCCGCGTCGCCTCGACGGTTAGAATGGAGCGCGCGCCCGCCAGCGCAAACGCTTGGGCAACGAAATTATATTGGCCGCCGACGCCGCTCACGACCTGACCATTATCGAGACCATCGGAAATCACCGCCCCCATCAAGGTCGCCATCATCGCATTATTGACGAAGCGCGCATCGCGGCGGGCGCGGCGCTTATTATCCTCATCGCCATAAAGCTCGTTGGTGAAAGACACCGGCATCATCTGGATTTTCGCGATTCGTTCGGCCGTCATCTCGCACAGCGCCCGATAGAACGATTTGGGCCCGAGGAAAAACGCGCCGTGCAATACGGCGCCATCGACCTCGCGCTTGAGAATGCCGGCGTCGATCAGGCCGAGAAACGCCTCAAACAGCATTTCGCTGACGCCATAAAGCCCAATATCGAAGGGCTGCGTTTCAAGCGTGGACCATCGATCGGGATCGGGCGTCAAGCGCTCCAGGATGCTGCGAAACTGCGCGTTGTGGCGATGGCGGACGATCAAACTTTGCGCCAGGGCATCGCCGACCTGCCCGATGCCGATCTGCAACGTGCCACCATCGCGGACGAGACCCGCCGCGTGAAGACCGATCGCATATTTGGTGTCGGTGACCGGCTCAGAAGGCGGCGCAAACAACGGAAAGTCGGTCTTCGGACTCTCCAGCACCGCGCTGAATTCGTCGCCGGGAAGAACTCCCGCGCCGGGCATGAAGGGCAATTCGGAATTAACCTGACCCACCAGCTTGAATGACGCGCGGCCTTCGGCCCGCGCCCGCAATATATCAAGCGTCGTATCGGTGTTGCAGCTCAAGCTATAGCGGATGACGCCATCGACCTCGCGCTTGGCCACCAATTGCGCGACGACATTCAGCCCACGCGCCAACAAATAGGACGAAGCATGGGTGTAATTCGCCGAGATATAATGCTGCTGCGCGAAGGGCACATGCATCCACCGCCCCGCAAGGAAAAAGAATTCGATCACCTGAACGTTGGGTGGCAATTCATTGGCCCGCAGCGCGGCCGCGTAGGCAAGGTCCGGATATCCGCCAAACAGACGTTCGATGACCGGGGAGATGAAGCGTCGCTCGATCAGGTTCGAGGGTCGCGGCTTCTCCAGTGTCAACGCCGAGAACAAAGTGAGCTTGACGGAACGGTCCGCGGCCGCGCGCGCATAGAGCGCGTTGACGATGTGGTTGGCCTTGCCGAGGCCAAGCGGCAAACCGACCACCAGATCGGTCCCGACATCGCGGATGATGTCTTCCACGATCGCCTCGGGGTCGGAAAACAGTTTAGGCATGGGTATTCCGTCTACAACAACGCGAACTGGAATGGCGATTGGACACGAGGAATCGCGCTCCAAGGAGTGAAGCTAGTACACTTCCGTTCGACGATCTAAGATTTTCCACGAGACGAGAGCTTGGTGATACGTGCTCTGCCTCGCAACATTTCTTCGAGCGCCCTTACATTCGGCGAGCCTGCGCCCTTTCGCCAGATCAGGACGGTCACCGCACGATTCTCACTTGGTTCGAGCTGATGGAGGCCCAGCCGCCGCCGCTCGGGAAATGTCGTCAGCACACTCTTTGGAACCAAAGAAATCCCCATGCCGGCAACGACGCAGCCGAGTATGGCGTGATACGACGTTAGCTCGATGGTGCGCTCCGGCATTTGGTGACGGCTTGCATACCAGTCTTCCAGACGCTTCCGATGCGGACAGCCATGCTCGAACACGAGAACGGTTCGAGGCAGGACGCCCTTTTTTCCAATCGGCGGATGGCCGGCAGGCCTGACGATGACCAATTCCTCTTCAAACGCGAGAACCTTTTCGAACGGCGCGTCGGCAATTGGCTCGGCGACGAGCGCGGCATCGAGCTCGCCCGCCAGGATCGCACTTGCGAGAATCTGCGGATTGCCCGTGCGGAGCTCCAGCGTGACCTCCGGATGCCGCCGGTGATATTCGCTGAGTAGCCGCGGCAGCCTCACGGCCGCCGTACTCTCCATCGACCCGAGCCGAAAAGCTCCGCGTGGTTTGGCGTCCCGCACGGCACCCCGCGCTTCATCGGCAAGCGCAAGCAGCCGCTCCGCATATCCACGCAACACCTGCCCGGCGGGTGCCAGGTGAAGCCGCTTGCCGCCGCGAATGAAAAGGGCGACGCCAAGGTCTTCTTCGAGCTGCCGAATACGCGTCGTGACATTGGACTGAACGCGATTGAGCCGCGCTGCGGCGCGCGTGACACCGCCTTCATGGATAACCGCACTGAATATTCGAAGGTCGGACAAATCCATTTATCTCTCCAAGAGATGAATAATATCATAATTATTCATTTTATATGATTTTTGATCTCGCGTAAATGTCACGGCGACACGTTGCTCCCGCCTTTTTCGATGTTGGCTGCATTCCGACCGGAAAATTGGCGACGGGGCACAACCGCTATCAAGAATCGAGGTTATCCGATGATCGTCACCGTATTTCGCACCAGAATGAATCCGGACGTACAAAACGAATATGGTCCGATGGCAACGCGCATGAGTGAATTGGCACGCGCCATACCCGGCTATATCTCTCATAAAGGCTTTGTCGCGGAGGATGGCGAGCGGGTGACCATTGTCGAATTTGAAACTGAAGAGGCACTCCAGAAATGGCGGATCAATCCCGAACATCGCATGGCGAAAAAGCGCGGCGTCGAGAGCTTCTTCAGCGAGTTCAAATTCCAGATATGCAACGTCATGAAGGAGCGGACGTGGGCCGCCAAAATAAAATAAAGACAGCGGATTGACGCCCATGCCCACCTTTGTAGCAGGGCTCGATTTGTGGCAGGGTCGCGCAGACCTGCCGTCTCCTTGCTAGGATTACCGCGATGAAATTGTACTACGCCACAGGCACCTGCGCGCTGGCCTCCCATATTGCCCTGGAAGAAGCCGGCGCGGAATATTCGACCGCGCGGGTCAACTTCGCCACCGGCGAACAGCGCTCGGCGGAATATCTCGCGATCAATCCCAAAGGCCGCGTTCCCTCGCTGATCACCGAGCGGGGAATTCTGACCGAGACGCCCGCGATGCTCGCCTTCATCGCGCAAAGCTTTCCCAAAGCAAAACTGGCGCCGCTGGACGATCCGTTCCGCTTCGCCGAAGTGCAGGCCTTCAACAGCTATCTGTGCTCGACGGTGCATGTGGCCCATGCCCACCGCATGCGCGGCCATCGCTGGGCGGATGATCCCGCCGCGCTGGAAGCGATGAAAAAGAAGGTGCCCGAGACGGTCGCGGCCTGCTTCGAGCTGATCGAGAACAAAATGCTGCAAGGGCCCTGGGTGATGGGCGAAACCTATACGATCTGCGATCCTTATCTGTTCACGCTGGCGCAATGGATGGAGGGCGACAGCGTGGACCCCAAGCGTTTTCCGAAAGTCTGGGATCATCGAAACCGCATGTCTGAGCGGGCCGCCGTCCGCAAAGCCGTCGCCGAGGAAAAAGGGTAGCCCGCGAGCCCCTTCCCCGCTGCTATTTCCCTCTATAATGTGCGCCCAAGGCTGCGGCGGGTAACGCTGGGCGATGGGAGAAACACCATGAGACAGTTGCGGCGGGCGGTCGGGCTGATCGCAGCGAGCTTTGTTCTTGCGAGCCCCTGCGCCGCCAAACTCGTCAAATTCGAAATTGTTCGCGTCGAATCCCCGGCCTTCGAAGGGCGAACCTTTGGGGCGGTCGGCACCTATGACCGGATCGTGGCGCGCGCGACGATTGCGGTCGCCCCCGACGATCCGCACAACAAAATCATCGCCGATCTCGATCGCGGCCCGCGCAATCCGCAAGGCTTGGTCGAAGCCATCACCGATGTCGCAATTCTGCGGCCGACGGTGGCCACGAACGGCAATCGCGTGCTGTTTTATGACGTGCTCAACCGTGGCAGTAAACTCGGCCTCGCGCTGTTCAACGACATTCCCGTGGTGACCAACGATCTCGTCAAGGCCGCGGATGCCGGCAACGGCTTCCTGATGAATCACGGCTATACCGTGGTGTGGAGCGGCTGGCAGGGCGATGTCGCCCCCGGCGGCGGCCGCATGCTTTTTTCGCCACCGGTTGTGCCGGGCATTGCCGGCCTTGCGCGCGAAGACTTCATCTTCGACCACTCCGATAATCCCGCGACCGCCACGCTGAGTTATCCCGCGGCCGATCTCGATCCCGCCCATGCCAAAATCAGCGTGCGCGAACGCGAGGCGGACCCGCGTGCCACGCCCACAGATCTTGAAATCAAATTCGAGAGCCCGACCAAGATCTCGATCCACCGGCCTGGGGGCTTTGACGCCGGCGCGATCTATGAATTCATCTATACCGCCAAGGACCCCAAGGTAATGGGCCTCGGTTTCGCCGCCACGCGCGACGTCGTCTCTTTCCTGCGCAACGAGCGCGCGGATGCGGGCGGCAGTGCCAATCCCCTCACTGGGCGGATCGATCGCGCGATCGGCTTCGGCCTGTCGCAAAGCGGCCGTTATCTGCACGATTATCTCTATCTCGGTTTTAACGCCGACGAAGCCAACCGCGTCGTTTTCGAAGGGTTGATGCCGCATATCTCCGGCGGCAAGAAAACCTTCACGAATTATCGCTTCAGCCAACCCGGACGCTCGCCCTATGAGCACGCGGACATGCTCTATCCGGGCGCGGATTTTCCATTCACCTACCCCGTCCTCACCGACAGCGTCACCGGCAGGAGCGATGGTTTCCTCGCGCGTTGCCTTGCGGCCCAAAATTGCCCGAAGATCATCAAGACCGACAGCGAGCTGGAATTTTATCAGCAGCGCGCCTCGCTTGTGGTGACGGACACGAAAGGCGATGCCATCGCCATGCCCGATAATGTCAGGCTGTTCCTGCTGTCGAACCTGCAACATTATTCGCTCGCCCAGGACAAATCCCAGATGGCGAAAACCTGCGCCTATCCGACCAACCCGTTGAATGCGGGACCGGCGGTGCGTGCTCTGCTGGTGGCGATGGATGAGTGGATCGCCAAGGGCACATTGCCGCCGAACAGCCGCTACCCAAGCCGGACTGACACGACCTTGGTGCCCGCTTCGATCGATAATGTCGGCTTCCCCCACATCCCGGGCTTTGTTTATCCCAGCCGGATCGCACTGCCGGCCGTGATCAAGTCCGACGAGATGCCGCCCTCGAAAGGCGCGGCCTATCCGGTCTTCGTTCCCAAGACCGACGCCGATGGCCGCGACATCGCCGGCATCCACTTGCCGACACTGGAGGCGCCGGCCGCCACGCATACCGGCTGGAATCTGCGCAAAGCGGGATTTGGCGAGGGCGAATTGTGCGACAACAACGGCACCATGATTCCCTTCGCGGCCACCCGCGAGGAGCGGCTCAAAAATAACGATCCGCGCCCCTCGATGGCGGAGCGCTATCCGAAGGAAGGCGACCGGGAAGCGGCCATCGCCAAGGCGACCGAGCAACTGATACGCGACCGACTCGTTCTGCCGGAAGACGCGAAACTGTTCATGGCGACTTCTCATTAGGCCCATTGCTAGGAAGTAGCGCGTTAGGCAGGAGCTGAGAGGAAATTCATGGTGACCGCAGAAATAATGCAGGCAGTCGAACGCCGCACGATCGCGAAAATATCCTGGCGGTTGCTGCCTTTGGCGGCGCTCGCCTACTGCATCGCCTATATCGATCGCAGCAACATCTCCTTTGCCGCGCTCACGATGAACAAGGACCTCGGTTTCAGCGCCTACCTCTATGGGTGGGGCGCGGGGATCTTCTTCTTCGGCTATTTTCTGTTCGAGATTCCGAGCAATCTCGTTTTGGAGAAGATCGGCGCGCGCATCTGGATCGCGCGGATCATGATCACCTGGGGGATCATCTCCGCCCTCACCGCTTTGATCACCGGGCCCACGAGTTTTCTGATCATCCGCTTTCTGCTCGGCGCCGCCGAAGCCGGGTTCTTTCCGGGGATGATTTTGTATTTCACCTATTGGTTTCCTGCCGAATATCGCGGCCGCGTCATCTCGACCTTGTTCATCGCGCAGCCGGTCGCAAACGCCGCCGCCTCGATCGCCTCGGCCGCCATTCTCGAAATGGACGGCGTGTTCGGTATCAAAGGCTGGCAGTGGATCTTCATCATCGAAGCCTTGCCGGCCGTGCTGCTTGGTTTGGTCATCCTGCGGGTGATGACCGACAAACCGTCGCATGCCCATTGGCTTCTCGATGACGAGAAAAATTGGCTGCAAACACGGCTCGACCGCGAAAACCAAAAGGTCGAAAGCGCCGGCCGCATGACGTGGACCAAGGCCTTGGCCGATCCGCGCGTGGTGGCGCTGTCGGCGATTTATCTGATGAGCGTGACGGCCAATTACGGGATCGTCTTCTTCATGCCGCAGATCGTCAAGGGAATCGGTCTCTCTAACATGGTGACGGGTCTCGTATCCTCCGTGCCTTATATCGTCGGCACCATCGGGTTGATCGCATGGGGCTGGTCGTCCGACCGCAACAATGAGCGGCGCTGGCATCTGATCACGGCTTCCGCGCTCGGCGCGCTCGGGCTTGCGTTCGCCGCCTGGTCCGGCGCCTCCTATTGGGCGCTCTTGGGAATGTCGGCCGCCACCGTCGGCATTTACGGCTCGCGTGCCGCCTTCTGGCCGATGCCCTCGCTGTTCCTTACCGGAACGGCGGCCGCGGGTGCGATCGCGATGATCAACGCCACCGGCAATCTCGGCGGCTATTTCGGCCCCTTCATCGTCGGCTGGATCCGGGACTCCAGCAAAAGTTTCGAAGCGGGACTTTATTTCCTCGCCGCCTGCTCGTTGATGGCGGCGATCATCACCTTCTTTGCCGCGCGAGCGGCCGGAGACCCGGCCGCTATCGCCCGCGCCAATGCCGCCGCCGCTGCCGAATAATTCGACAACAAGCCGAGTAAAAAGAGGAGACGACCCATGCTTAATCGACGCGATCTTCTGCTTGCTTCCATCGCCGCCGGAGTAGCGGTGCAAAATCGAGCCGCCTTTGCCAAGGCGTCGCAACCGACAACGCCGGTAAATTTCGACGTCCCTGCTGGCGCCTGCGATTGCCACACCCATATCCATCTGCCGGAAAAATACCCGTTCTTCGCCGGCCGCGTGTACACGCCCGAGCCGGCCACTCCGGAAGAAATGGCGGCGTTGCACAAGGCGCTTCACATCGAACGCGTCGTGATCGTGACGCCGAGCGTCTACGGCACCGACAATCGGGCGACCCTCGAAGGCATCAAGTTTCGCGGCAATACGGGGCGTGGCGTCGCCGTGATCGACGACAAGACGCCGGAGAGCGATCTCGACGAGATGGCCAAGATGGGCATCAAGGGCATTCGCGTCAATCTCGCCACCAGCGGCGTCAACGATCCGAGCATCGGGCGCAAGCGTCTTGAAGCCGCGATCGAGCGCGTCAAAGCGCGCGGCTGGCATGTCCAGGTCTACACCAATTTACCCTTGCTCACGACGATCAAGGACGTTCTTGCCTCCTCGCCGGTCCCCGTGGTGTTCGACCATTTCGGCGGCGCGGATGCGAGCCTCGGCCTCGAACAGCCGGGTTGGGCAGAACTCGTCGCGGCGGTCAAGAGCGGCAAGGCCTATGTGAAAATCTCCGGCGCCTACCGCCTGTCGAACAAGGGCCCGGATTATCCGGACGCCGTGCCGTTTGCGAAAGCACTGATCGCCGCCAATCCCGACCGCCTCATCTGGGGCTCGGATTGGCCGCATCCGAATTCGGTGACGCCGCCCGACAAAAAATCGACCGATTTGACGCCGCTCTATCAGATCGACGACGGCCGTCTTCTCAACCAGCTTGCGGTGTGGGCACCCGACGCCGCGACGCGCAAGAAGATCCTGGTCGATAATCCGGCGAAGCTTTACGGCTTCGTCTAACTCAAAAAGCATGGCCGGTGCCTCACCGCGCCGGCCATTGCGGTGAATGACTGCCGAGCGGCATCGCCGGCCGCGACCAGAACGCCGGCGTTTTGGACAGCATCGCCGCGTGACGAATCCCGCGCAGCAAACCAAAACCGGAAGGCGTCTCCTCGATAAAGTCACCGACGGCCTCGCCCTTCAAATCCTCACTCGCAAGACCCTCGGGAACGCGGCCGAGATTCCAAATCCATCGTCCGGTCTGCGCCAGCGACACCCGGACATGCCAACTGCCGCCCTCGCGCGACTGGCGCGCCTTTGCCATCATGGCGCCAAACGCCATCAAATGCCCGCTGGCGTGATCGAGAATCTGGGCCGGCAATTCCTTCGGACCGTCAATTCCGGCTGCCTGTCCCTCGGCATGGTTGAACCCGGTCGCGGTCTGCACCAGCGAGTCAAAGCCTCGGC
>DATGJS010000163.1:0-12160 GCA_035295025.1 Bradyrhizobium sp. | reverse complement strand
AACGAGCGCGAGGATATCCGCAAGACCGCCGATGTGATCGCGGAGGCGACCGGCAAACGGCCGCGCGGCTGGCTCGGCCCCGGCCTCACCGAGACCTGGGAAACGCCGGACTTATTGAAACTGGAAGGTTATGATTACGTCGCCGATTGGGTGCTCGACGACCAGCCGGTCTGGCTCAAAACCACGACAACGTCGATCGTCAACATTCCCTACACCCAGGAATGCAACGATGTCGCGATGATGCTGATCCAGCATCACAAGGCGTCGGAATATTACGACCGCGCGATCGATCAGTTCGAGCAGATTTACGACGATGCAAGCCAATCGGCGCGCATCATGGCGCTGGTGATCCACCCCTACATCATGGGTGCGCCGCATCGCGCGAAATATTTCCGCCGCATCTTCGAGACCATCCGGCAAAAGCCCGACGTCGCGCTGATGACGGGCGAACAGATTCTCGACTGGTACCTCGCGGCCGGACCGAAAGCGCCGTTAAAAGGATGAGCATCTTCCAGCTTCTCAACGGATTGACCTTCGCCGCGCTGCTGTTCGTGGTGGCGAGCGGCTTTACGTTGATCTTTGGATTGCTGCGCATCGTCAATCTGGCGCATGGCGCGCTTTATTTGCTCGGCGGCTATATCGGTTTTGCGGTCGCGACCCGAACCGGCAGTTTTGTGCTCGGGGGGCTCGGCGCCATGGCGGCGGTCGCGGCCATTGGCTTTGTGCTCGATCAGGGCCTGTTGCGCTTTGTTCGCGGCAACGACCTCCGTCAGGTGTTGTTGACATTGGGTTTCGCATTTGTGCTCAATGATCTGGCGCTCGTGATTTGGGGCGGCGACAGTTTTACGGTGCCGATCCCGCAGATGCTCAAAGGCGGCATGCGGGTGTTCGGCGTGTTTTATCCGACCTACCGGCTGTTCGTGTTGATAAGCGGCATCGTCATATTCGCCGGGCTTTGGGCGCTTCTCAACCACACCCGTCTCGGGGCGTTGATCCGTGCCGGCGTTGACGACGCCGAAATGGTAGAGGCCTCCGGCGTCAATATCCGCCGCGTTTTCCTCGTCACTTTTCTGCTCGGTTCGGCGCTGGCGGGTCTCGGCGGTTTGATGGGCGGGGCGTTTTTGTCGCTTTATCCGTCGGCGGACGCGGAAATTTTGGTGTTCAGCCTTGCGATCGTCATCATCGGCGGCCGTGGCAGCCTCGTCGGCGTCGGGGTCGGCAGCCTTCTGGTCGGGCTTCTCAATACGCTCGGACAGGTGATGTTTCCCGAACTCGCTTATTTTGTGATCTTCGGGCCGATGGCGCTCTTGTTGGCATTTCGGCCGCTCGGCCTGTTCGGACGGGCGGCTACGACATGACCGAAACGGCCGGGGCATCGCAACGCAAATTCGCGGGCCCGACCGGCCGCTCGGCCCTTGTCGTTCTGATCGTGCTGGCCTTGGCCGCCGCCTTGCCCCTGGGGCTTTCGAACTATCAGGTCGGGCTCGCCACTGAGATTTTGATCTTCGGCGTTCTTGCGATGTCGATCGACATTCTCGCGGGCTTTGCCGGGCGGACCTCGCTCGGTCACGGCGCGATCTTCGGCGTCTCCGGCTATGTCGTGGTCTATGCCTCGGCGCAGGCGGGCCTGCCGCCAGCGACGGCGTTCCTCCTCGGTGTGCTCGCGGCGACTTTAGTGGCGGTGATCTTTGCGCTGCTCGCGGTGCGCACCTCCGGCGTCTATTTCCTGCTGCTGACACTGGCGCTCGGCATGATCGTGTGGGGCATATGCTTGCGCTGGACGCAGGTGACGGGCGGCGAAAACGGCATGCGCGGCGATGTGCGGCCGGCGTTGTTGATGGCGCACCGCACTTTTTATTGGGCCGTGCTCGCCGCGGTCACCGCGGTGAGCTATGCGATGTGGAGGTTTGTCCGCTCGCCGTTCGGCCTCACGCTATTGGGCATCCGCGACAGCGAAAGCCGCATGAGGAGCCTCGGCTATAACGTTCCGCTGCATTTGTTCGTGGGCTTTGCGGTATCGGGCTTCTTCGCCGGGATCGCCGGCGCGCTTTATGCGATGTTCAACAATTTCGTCAGTCCCTCGAGCGTGGCGCTGGCGCAATCGGTCGAGGGCGTGTTGATGATGATCGCGGGCGGGGTCGGCACGCTGTTCGGCGGTTTTGTCGGTGCCGCTGCGGTCATCGCGCTTGAGAACGTCGTCAGCGCCTATACCGAACGCTGGCCGATGGTGCTGGGCTTGACCTTCATTCTGATCATGATCTTCGCGCCTGAAGGTATCATCGGGACATTGCGCGCGCTTCTGACGCGCCAAGCGCGCCAATCGCCTATTTCCACGAAAGGACATTGACATGGACCGCAGGAAATTCTTGAAAACTTCGACCGCGACGCTTGCCACCGTCGGCGCGTTGCCCTGGCGCAAGGCGATCGCGCAAGCCGGTCCGATCAAAATCGGCCTTCTCGCACCGCTTACGGGCGTCGTGGCTTCCGGCGGCAAGGAAATGGTCGAGGGCGTGCAATTCTATCTCGATCAGGTGAAAGGCGAGATCGCCGGCCGCAAAGTCGAACTCGTGATCGAGGACGATGCGTCCAATCCCGACACGGCGCTTCAGAAGGCGCGCCGCCTGGTCGAGCAGGGCAATTGCCATATGTTGATGGGAGATTTGCTCGCCAATACTGGCCTCGCGGTCGCCAATTACGTCAAGGGAACCGGCACGCCCTATTTCATCCCGATCATCGCGGCCGACGATCTCACCCAGCGCCAGCGTATCAAAAACGTGATCCGCGTCGCCGGATACGCCGCGAGTGCTTTCACCCATCCGTTCGGCGATTGGGCCTTGAAGCAGGGTTACAAGAAGATCGCGACCGTCAGCCAGGACTACACTTTCGGTCACGAACAATGCGGCGGTCTTGCCCAGGTATTCACGGAAGGCGGCGGTGAAGTTGTGCAACAGTTCTGGCACCCGCTCAACACCGCCGATTTCAGCCCCTATCTCGGTCAGCTCGCGGATTTGAAGGTCGATGCGATTTTCGCCATGGAAACCGGCGCGGATGCCACGCGCTTCATCCAGCAATATGCGAGCTTCGGGCTGAAAGGGAAAATCCCGTTCTTGGGCGCGATGAACGCCACCGATCAATCGGTGATCCGCACGCTCGGTGAGGAATGCGACGGTATTATCGCGGCCGCGCATTTCGCGGAAGGCTCCGACAATCCCGTGACGCAGAAATTCACTCGGGAATATGAGGCAAAATACGGCAGGATTCCCTCGCTCTATGGTTTCTCGATGTATTCCGGCATCATGTGGGTCGCCGAGGCGCTGGAAAAGCTCGGCGGCAAGGTCGAAGACCGTGATGCCGTCATCGACGCTGTGCTCAAGACAGAACTCGTCGGCTCGCCGCTCGGCAAGACCGTCAAGCTCGATGCTTACGGCAACCCGATCTACGACGTGTCGATCCGCAAAGTCGTCAAGCGCGCCGACGGCAAATATTGGAATGTGCCGATCGCAAACTATCCGAACGTCTCGCAATTCTGGAAATATGATCCCGAGACCTATATGAAGCAGCCGCCTTATTCGCGGACCTTCCAGGGAATCAAGAAAGCGTAAGAGGGCGGGACGCAGAATTCGTTTTGCGTCCTTGCGTCAACGGAAGAAGCCGTGTCTGATCCGATTCTCACGCTTTCCGAGGTGGTCGTTGCGTTCGACGCGCTTCGCGCGGTCGATGGCGTCAGCCTTGTCGTGCCGAAAGGTCAGCGCCGCGCCATTATCGGGCCGAACGGGGCGGGCAAGACCACGCTTTTCAACGCGATCGCCGGCAGCATGCCGCCGACCTCGGGCCGCATCGTGTTTGACGGCCACGACATCACCCGTTTGCCGCCGCCCCGGCGTGCCCGGCTTGGGGTTTCGCGCACTTTCCAAATCACCAATCTGTTTCCGCGCCTTTCCGTGCGCGACAATATGGTGTTGGCGCTGCGCGGGCGGTCTTCGCGCAAATTTTCGCTGTTCGGAAAACCTGATATCGACATGGCGGAGGCGCCGCAAATCGCCGCCGCGCTCGACGCGGTCAAGATCGGCCATCGCGCCGGCGTCATGGTGCGGGAATTATCCTATGGCGAACAGCGCCAGCTTGAAATCGCGCTGTCGCTCGTCACCTCGCCGCGGCTTTTATTGCTTGACGAGCCGGCCGCCGGGCTCTCGCCCTCGGAACGCTCGATGGTCGCCGAGATCATCCGCTCGTTGGGGCGCGACATCACGGTCGTCCTGATCGAGCACGATATGGATCTTGCGCTCGGCCTCGTCGATCGCGTCACCTGTATGTTCGAGGGCCGCATTCTGGTCGAAGAGGCGCCCGAGGCGATCCGGCGTAACAGCCGCGTGCAGGAAGTCTATCTGGGACGGCCGCGCCATGCTTGAAGTTCGCGATCTGCATAGCGGCTATGGCGAGGCGCTGGTGGTGCGCGGCGTCTCGCTCGACGTTGCGCCGGGCGAGGTCGTCGCCGTGCTTGGCCGCAACGGCATGGGCAAGACGACGCTTATACGCTCGATCATGGGCTTGACGCCGCCGCGGATCCGTTCGGGATCGATCGTTTGGCGCGGCGAAAGTCTCCTTGGCTTGCGGCCGCACGACATCGCCGCGCGTAAGATCGCAATCGTCCCGCAGGGGCGGCGGTTGTTTGCCTCGTTGACCGTGACTGAACATCTCACGATGCTCAAGAGCGCGCGCGCCAAAACCGGCTGGACGTTGGAACGCGTGTTTGGGCTTTTCCCGCGCTTGGCCGAGCGGCGGCATCATCGCGGCGGGCAATTGTCTGGCGGCGAGCGGGGCATGCTCGCGGTCGGCCGCGCGCTGATGATCGATCCGCAACTGATCTTGATGGACGAGCCCTCGGAGGGGCTCGCGCCGGTCATGGTGCAGCATCTGGAAGAGATCGTGCGCGACCTCAAGCGCGAGGGATTGTCGGTTCTCCTGGTCGAACAGAATCTCTACAGCGCCTTGGCTGTCGCCGACCGGGTTTATGTTCTGGAGACCGGGCAGGTCGTGCATCAGGCCGATGCGGCGGCGTTGGCGCAGGAGAGCGAATTGTTATTCGCCCGTCTCGGCGTGCAGTGATATCAGACGGCTTTTTCGTTTTGCCTTTTTGTGGCGGTTTTCCGTGGCCGCGGCGCAATCGAACAATCCGTCAACCGGTCGGCTTCATCGAGTTCGACCGCGTGCTGGCGGCCCCACTCGCACAGCGCCTGCAACACCGGTTCAAAGCTAAAGCCGAGCGTGGTGGCGCTATATTCGACACGCGGCGGCACCTGACGGAAAACCTCGCGATGCACGATTCCGTGCTCTTCCATTTCGCGTAATTGCTGAATCAGCATTTTCTGGCTGACATCGGGCAAGAGCCGTTGCAACTCGGACAGGCGCTGCGGGGAATCGAACAGATGATACAGAATGATCGCCTTCCAGCGCCCCGAAATCACCTTCAGCGCGCGCTCGGCAGGGAGCATCGGTAAGCGTTTGGTCATTTTCTCCATACTTACCTTTTGGTCTGTATGTCACGAATTAGTCGGTAATATGCTTTTGTTACCATACTATATATCTGCCGCCCAGGAAATTTCTCCAGTGTGAGGCGTGCGATGAAAGCCATTCAGATCAAGCGTTTTGGCGGTCCCGAGGTTCTGGAACTGGCGGAGGTGCCAACGCTGGCTCCCGGAGCGGGCCAGTTGTTGGTCCGCGTTCGTTCGATCGGCGTCAATCTCGCCGATACGTTGACGCGGATGGACCGATACGCCGTCACCCCGCCATTGCCGGCCATTCTCGGCGCTGAGGCCGCGGGCGTGGTGGAGGCCATGGCCGCGGATGTTCGTGATTTCGCGGTTGGCCAGCGGGTGCTGGCGCCGCTTTTTGCCAGCAATAGCCTTGGCGCCTATGCGGAATTTGTCGTGATCGATGCGGCGCTCGCCATGCCCTTGCCCGACGCCATCTCTTTTGACCAGGCCGTGGCGCTGCCGATCCAAGGGTTGACCGCGCTTTATCTCACGCGGCAGGCGCCGCCCCAAGGCAAGACGGTTCTGATCAACGCCGCCGCGGGCGGCGTGGGATCCCTCCTGGTGCAGCTCGCCAAACAAGCGGGCGCGCGCAAGGTAATCGCGGGCGCGAGCAGCGCGGCGAAACTCGATTTTGCCCGCTCGCTCGGGGCCGATGCCGGGGTGAACTACACCGAGCCCAACTGGACCGATGCGCTAAACCGAGCCACCGGCGGCACCGGACCCGACATTATTTACGAATCCGTCGGCCATGAAGTGACCAAAGCGAGCTTGGCGGCGCTGGCTCCGCGCGGTCAAATCGTCATTTATGGCGCACTCAACATCCAGAGCTTTCAGTTGGGTGTGCCGGAGCTTTTGGGTCTCATCTTCAAGAACCAATCGTTGACCGGCTTTGCCTTCGCGCCGTTATTGTCGCCGGAAGGACTTCGTGACGGGCTCGGCGAACTCTTCGATCTCGTCATCAAAGGCAGGCTCGCGGTGACGATCGGTGGCCGCTATCCGCTGGCGGAGGCTTCAGGCGCGCATGTCGCGCTCGAAGGGCGCGGG
Organism: Bradyrhizobium sp.; assembly: GCA_035295025.1. GTDB lineage: Bacteria > Pseudomonadota > Alphaproteobacteria > Rhizobiales > Xanthobacteraceae > Bradyrhizobium. The sequence continues at coordinate 5,582 of DATGJS010000163.1, read as the reverse complement.
ACGACCGGAAAGCTCATTCTCACCTGCTGACCGGAAGCTTACACGAAATCGGAATCGGTCAATTGAAAACGGTCGAAGTGCAATTGGGGCTCGCCGGAATCCAAATCCCGCAATTGAACCAATATCGGTTGGCGATATCGGGCGGGTATCGCAAATCCCGGCAAGCGCGGCAGGCTGTTGTTGATGCCGGCATAGACAAAGATCGGTTTTTGCCAGAAACCACACGCCGCGCGTATCAAATCGCCCACGTCGGATGCCGCGATGATCATTTGCGGGCGCGCGAAAAATCCACACAGCAGAACATGGCTGATGCCGCGCGTCTTGCGCGCGGATGAGACCAGCAACAGATTTTCGGTCGCATGAACGGCGTAGTCGCAGGTCGGGTCGCTCAGGCGTTCATAGAGCGTCGCCGCATTCCAGTGCGGGCCATTCTCGCGAGGTGGCGTGACAAAGTCCGACAGTCGCGCGATCGCCTCGGCCTTCGGCATGGCCTTGAGCAGGCCTGAAAATTTCATGTGGGAGCGGCGCGGCCACCAAAAGCTTATTCCCACGCGCGCTTGCAACGAGAGAAAGGGGCGCAGCTTCATGAAGCGCGCGTTGAGCGGCGCCGAAGTCTCGTTCGGCAGCGTCAGGATCACGCGGATATGGTCGGCCTCGCACCGCCGCTCGACCTCCTTGTAGAGGCGGCGAACCAGTGCCGGCGAACGGTAGGTGTGCAGAATAAAAAGATCGATCAGTTGGGCCGCGGCCACCGGCCGGCCGTCGAGATAGACTTCTTGATGCAGAAGCACGATCTGGCCGATTTTCTTATCGCCATCGAAGGCCGCCACCACCGCGCTGCCCCGACCGAAGCCGCGCTCATACAGCCATTTCATGCGCGAGGGAGAGAACGTCACATTCTTCGTTCCGAAGGCTTCGGTCGCAATGCGAGCCGTGCTTTCGAAATCGATGGCCTTCTCTTCCGTAACCGTAATCATCCGTCGATCAAAGCATCCGTGGCCGTTCAACATAACTGTTGAGATCGTCGCCGAGCCGAAGCGCCAGCGCGCCCAACAACGCGGTCGGGTTGTAGCCGGAATTGTGCGGATAGACCGAGGCGCCGACCACGAACAGGTTTTGCGCGTCCCAATGCTGAAGGTGCTGTGAAACCACGCTGGTCTTGGGATCGGCTCCCATCGGCGTGCCGCCGGTCACATGCGTGCTCTGATATTGCCTGGTGTCGAACGGCGCCTTGCGGGGCAGGGCGGGGCCGAGGATCGTCGCGTCCATCGCTTTGGCGATATCTTCCATTTTCTTGGTGCAATATTCCGACATCTTCATGTCGTTCTCGCGCCAGTCGAAGGTGATACGCACCAGCGGCTGGCCATGCGCATCCCGATAGTCGGGATCGAGGCTCAAGTAATTTTCACGATGCGGATAGCTCGACCCTTGCGCCTGCATCGTGAACGATTTGGCGTACCAGTCGGCGCTCGCCTGCTTCCATTGCGTGCCCCAGCGCGGCGTGCCGGGCGGCAGACGGCGACTGCCGATCGGACGCCCATTGGTCAAATTGGCGCTGATGCCGGCGCCGCCGAGGAAGCCGAGGCCGGTGTGGTCGAAATTGTCGTTGTTGAATTCGTCGATCGTGGTTCCGGTGCTGCCGCTCGCCAGGAACGGATTGATCCAGCGATCTTTCGTGAACACGTTGATGGCGGAATTGGTTTGATAGCAGAAATTCTTGCCGACCACGCCTTCGCCACTGGCCGGATCATAGGCCTTTCCGATTCCTGAAAGCAGCAGAAAGCGCGTATTCGACATCGTGAAAGCGGCGAGCACCACCACATCCGCGGGCTGTTCATATTCGGCGCCCGTGATCATATCGACATAGCGCACGGCGGTGACGCGCTTGGCGTTTTTGTCGTAATCGACGCCGGTGACCCGGCATTGCATGCGAATCTCGAAATTCTTCCGCTGCGCCAGCACCGGATAAAGCAGCACCTCCGGCGTCGCTTTGGCCTGCGCTTCGCAGATGAATTTCTCGCAATGGCCGCAATATTGGCATGGCGAGAGTTTCATGCCGTCCGGGTTGGTGTAGGGGCCGGATGAATTGCCCGCGGGCGCGATAAACGCCTTGTGGCCGAGCTTGTCGCACGCGGCCTTGAAGATCAGTCCGGCTTCGGTCGGCTCGAGCGGGGCTTGCGGATATTCGTCGCGGCGCGGGGCTTCGAACGGATTACCGCCGGGCATGATCGCACCCTTGATGTTGCCGGCCTTGCCTGAAATCCCGTAGAGCTTTTCGAACAGATGGTGATAGGGCTCCATCTCGGCATAGGTCACGCCCCAATCCTGGATTTGCAATTCCGCTGGAATCGCCTTGGCGCCGTAACGACTCTCGAAGCGCGAGCGCAAGGTCGGATCGTATTCCGCCCACCGCCAGGCAAAGCCGTTCCAGTGGCTCGCCGCACCTCCCAGCCCTTCGCCGGGCAGGAAGGCGGCCAATCGGCGGGCGGGCAGGGCTTCCTCTTTCGAGGAATGGCGGACGGTATAGGTTTCGACCGCCCAATTTTGTCCAAGGCCGCCGCGAATGTCCCAACGCAACTCGTCGCGTTGATTGGGTAGCGTCGCTGCCGCCGATTTGCGGCGATCATACCCGCGTTCCAGCAGAAGCACGTCGGTGCCTTTCGCCGTGAGCTGGCGCGCGACGAGGGCGGCGGTTAGTCCACCTCCGACGATCACAACGATGCGTTTGGGGAGCTTTGTCGCCATGGCTTTTCCTCTTTAATGGCTTTTCCCCGTTAGCTGAAGTCGGCGATCGACTTGGGAGCTTTGGCGAGCGGAAACGGCTTGCCTCGGAATTCCACCATGTCATGGGCGTGCGTCGCCGGCAGGCCCGGATAACCGACCATCCGCCAAAACACCTTGCCATGATTGCCGCCATAGATCGGATCGGCGAAGCAGGCTTGCACGAAGAGTGGATAGGCCAGTTCGTTGAACCATTCGCCGAGCGGCAGGCGGGCGTCGGTGACCTTTCCGGCCGCAAGGTCGCTCAGGAAAAGGTCGGCAGCATCAGATGTCAGCGCCTCGAAGTTCTTGCCGGAGCGCGCGCGACATGCCGCATTGGCGGCGGCGATGCCGGCCCTGAAGAACTGCGCCGGCGTCAGCGGAAGCTGATAACCGAGCTGCGGCTTGCCCTGTTGCCACGGGCCCAGCATGTAAAGATTTTCGCCCTGTCCGTAACCGCCGGCCAATTGCCGGTCGATGAAGATGGCAAGACCGCAGTCGACGCCGTTCGGCGTCAAATGATCCGCCGGACACATCACATTGACAAAGGCCTCAATGAAGCCGGCTTCATCCGGACCGAAGAACTGATACCCCGCGGCCGGCTCTGTCGAGGGCGCCGCGGTGACCGCGCCGGCTTGCGCCGATGCCGGCGCGGCCTGTACCGCCATGGCGGCGGCAGCCACGGCTGTCGCGCCCGTTCCGCTCGAGGCAAGCGGGGCGGAGCCTGCCACCGTCACGATGTGTTTGAGAACGTCCCGCCGGTCAAATCCGGCCGTGTCTTTCTTCGACATCTGATTTTTCCTTCCCCGGACGTCTATTCTGGCTTTACACATGCACGGCGGCGCGGACCCGCCCGGCATTGCCGAATACGCGCAAATAGCGCTCGACCTCGCTCAAGGCGCCGGTTGCCTTTTCCGGATTGTCCGAAAGCTTGACCGCGGGACGGCCATCGACGGAAGTCACCTTGCAGACGATCGAGATCGGATCGAGATCGACCGAGCCGTCAGCCGCGCAGCCGACGAAATCATTGGTGAGATTAGTGCCCCAGCCGAAGCTGATGCGCACCCGGCCGGCGAAATGCCGGTGGATTGCCTCGATCGATCCGACATCCATGGCGTCGGAAAACACCAGAAGCTTTTCTTTCGGATTTTGCCCCTTCTGCTTCCACCATGTGATGATTTCTTCGCCGGCTTCGATAGGCGGCGCGCTGTCAGGGCGAAAGCCGGTCCAGTCCGCGACCCATTCCGGCGCGTCGCGTAAGAAGGCCTTGGTGCCGAAGGCGTCGGGCAGCGCGATCAAGAGATTGCCGCCATAGGTATGGCGCCATTGATCGAGAATCCGATACGGCGCCCAGCGCAATTCGGTGTCGTCATTGGCCAATGCCGCCGCCACCATCGGCAGTTCATGGGCGTTGGTGCCGATCGCTTCGAGGTCGCTGTCCATCGCGAGCAGCACGTTCGAGGTGCCGGTAAACGAGGGGCCAAGTCCTTCCTTGACCGCTTCCACGCACCAGCGTTGCCACAGAAAGCCGTGGCGCCGTCGCGTTCCGAAATCCGACAGGCGCAGATCGTCGAGCTTGCGCAGACGTTCGACCTTGGTCCAGAGTTTGGCCTTGGCGCGGGCATAGAGCACATCGAGCGCGAAACGGCCTTGCCCTTTCATCACCTGGCGCGAACGCAACTCATTGAGAATGGCGAGCGCGGGGATTTCCCACATCGTGGTGTGCGCCCAGGGGCCATAGAAATTCAATTCATACTGGCCGTCCACCTTCTTAAGTTCATATTCGGGAAGGCGAAACGTCGAGAGGTAGTTGATGAAGTCAGGTGAGAACATCTGAGTCTTGCCGTAAAAGGTATTGCCGGCGAGCCAGATCAATTCTTGTTTGCTGAAGCGGATCGAGCGGGCGTGATCGAGTTGCGCGCGCAATTCGCGTTCCTCGATGACTTCGGCCAACCGCACATGCTTGGAACGGTTGATCACCGAAAAGGTGACCTGCTGGTTCGGGTAGCATTCCCGGATCATCTGCAACATCAGCAGCTTGTAGAAATCCGTATCCAGCAGGCTGCGCACGATCGGATCGAGCCGAAAGCCGTGATTATAGGTCCGGGTTGCGATATCGGTGACGGTCATAAACGGAAGTTTAGCTTGCAAAAGACGGTGTAACCAGTGGGTTTCAACGCTTGTGTCCCCGCCGGATACGCCATATCGCTTCGAAAGCGCCGGTCCTGTCGGGCTTTCTGGGTAACGATTGAAAACCTCGCCCTCGGACGATATGTGGAAGACCTCTCGCCCTTGGTCGAGATCGGGACAAGTTTTGGCGAACGGCTCGCCGAAAGGATCGGAGGTTCGGCATGCAACGAAGCAAGGGTTTATGGAGAATGGCGCTAGTGCCCGCTTTCCGAAGTTCGTGTTATATCTCAGCACCCACCTATCACGAACTTCGGAAAGTTACGGGCACTAGCAAATCTATGATTCCAGTGCCGCCTTTCCATTTGAAGTTCCTGAACGGAATTTGCCGCTTGTGGTGCAGGAACTTCAAATGGGCGGCACTGGTCATCACCCTTACGGGTCTGGCGCAGGGCGGCTTGATTCAGAGGGCGATGGCCGAGGGCGGGGAGATTAGAATCGGCGAGATCAACAGCTACTCGCTGTTGCCCGCCTTCACCGAACCCTATCGCAAGGGCTGGCAGCTCGCGGTCGAGGAAATCAATGCGAATGGCGGCAACAACGGCAAGAAGCTCGTCGTCCTCTCCAAAGATGACGGCGGTAAACCGGCCGATGCGCAGACCGCCGCCAACGAGCTGGTGTCGAGTGAAAACGTC
>DATGJS010000162.1:0-3962 GCA_035295025.1 Bradyrhizobium sp. | reverse complement strand
GCGACGAGGCAATCCAGAAATCGGAGGAGATCAAGGCTGGATTGCTTCGCTTGCGCTCGCAATGACGCAGGGACTGGGCAGTCTATTGCTTCGCGCGCGAGGTCGAGAATTCACCGTTGCGGACGCGAGCGGGCAGGCCCTCGACAAAGGTGGCGACGGCGTCCTCGCCATAGGTGTTGACGAGTTCGGCAAAGGCCGCAAACAGGCTTGCCTGCGCCAGGCAATCGCCATCGACGCCATCATGCCGTGCTTCCGCCCAGGCTTCGCTGAGATAGCTCAGGGCAGCTTGCTTCTGCTCGTGGTCGGGCAGCGGATCGTTATCGAAGGAGAGGGACGCGGGATGACTCATGAACTCAACGGGATTTTGCACGCCTTCCGAAAGAGGCGTGGGGAACGATTTAACGGGTGTAGCAACGCCTGATGGAACCGCCTAGGCAGTTCTTTAAGAAAGGTTAACGCGGGTGGGGGAAGTTGATCTTTGGCATTTAGAAGCTAATTCGCGTAACGCGCCGTCAAATCGCGCGAGATCTTCAAGCCCTCATCGATATAGCGGCGGATCGCGACAGACGCCGCCGGCGTGCAAGAGCGGTAGGTCTGCTGAAATCCGTTATAGCCGCGGTTGAAACCGGCGATCATGCGCGCTCGTCGCTCGCCGCTCGGGGTTTCGGCGTCGAGCAAGGCCTGCATTTCGTTGCGCCATTTGCTGCCTTCATTGGTGCCGCAAATGCCGCGGAGATAATGCAGCGTTCCAAGAATTTCGGCAAACCGCTGCAAATCATTGTCGAAGGGCGCGGCCGCTTCCTGCGCCGGCGCCGCGCCGCAGAGGCAGAAAACAATAAGGGCGGCCAGGGGTTTCTTGGACATGAGCAAGCGAGATATGCCCCGTCGATAAGGCGGAAGCAAGTTCACAAGAGGAGACCGCCATCAATGGTGGCCATCCGTCAAGGTGGCGTCCTGTCTTTACGCCTCCAACAAGCGCCGGGCCGAGTGGACGACCTCCAGGAGGCCTCCGGTGAGTTTCAGCGCGCCGGGGGCGTCGTCGAGTGCGAGCCATCTGTAATCGTCAAGTTCCTCGTTGAGGACCGGTTCGCCGCCGTTCCAGCGCGCCGCGAAGGACATGATCAGGTAATGTCCCTCGCCGGTTGCCGATGGAACGACCTCCCGCCAGGCGGCGAGATCGATGATCTCGATTTTGAGCGCGGTTTCTTCAGCGACCTCGCGATGCAAAGCGGCGTGCAGGGTTTCGCCGAATTCGACCCGGCCTCCCGGCAGTGAATAAAAACCCTTGGCCGGCGATTTCGCCCGCCGCACCAGGAGCACCTTGCCGTCGCGAAAAATCGCCGCGCTGACGGCAAGTTGGGGGTGACGGGGCAACAAAGGCGGCAAGGAACGACCTCGAAGGATCAAAGGTTCATAATATAATCGACATCGGCTTCGCCCGCGCCATTGATGATGCTGCCTGCCTGCATCACGAGCGGCTTGACCCAGATGATGGCCTGCTCGGCGAGCCGGGAGCGGGTCATGTCCTTTTGGGCTTCCCGCATGGCTGTACCCACCGCGCTGAGGATGGAGGTCATCGCGTCGGTGACGTTGTCGAACTCGACGCGGATATGCGTTTCCGCGGTATCATACGCCTCGATCGCGAGCGCTTTTCCTTTGAAGTTCGAGGCCGTAAAATGTTCGAAATAGGATAAAGGCTGCCAGTTGAGAAAATCCTCGGCGCATTCCGGCATGTCCGGAATCATTTCGAGCAGCATGATCGCTTCGTTGAAGTGGTTCAGATAATCGGTGGCAAGGCCGGTGCGGGGGTTGATGTTCGCCGCAAGCAGCGCCGCGGTCCGCGCGCCGTGATCGGCGTCGGTCTCTGCGTGGGAGTGCACCGGTGTGGCGGCGGACGGGGTCATCCGGCAGAGTGTTGGGGTTTGCGGTTAAAAGGTGCTGAAGAAATACCTATTGGGATACCATAATGTGCGGCCGTTTTGTCATCACCTCGCCTCCCGACGCCCTGCGGCAGATTTTCGGCTATCCCGATCAACCGAACTTCCCTCCCAGATATAATATTTCTCCGACCCAGCCTGTGCCTGTGGTCGTTATGGGGGAAAATAGCCGGCATTTCCGCCTGATGCGCTGGGGCCTGTGGCCGGCTTGGATGAAAGACCCCCGTAAATTTACGCTCCTGATCAATGCGCGCGCGGAAACCATCAAGGAAAAGCCTGCCTTCAAAAACGCCATCCGGCGGCGGCGCTGTCTGATCCCGGCGGATGGCTATTACGAGTGGAAGGTGTTCGAAGGGATCAAGCGGCCTTATTTCATCTATCCCCGCGACGGCCGGCCGGCGGTCTTTGCCGGCGTGGCCGAGACCTGGGCCGGCCCCAATGGCGAGGAGGTCGATACGATCGCGATCGTGACGGCGTCCGCGAGCGCCGATCTCGCCGCGCTTCATCCGCGTGTGCCGGTGACGATCGAGGCTGACAAGTTCGAGCCTTGGCTCGACTGCCGTGCTCATGCCGTGGATACCGTCACGCCGCTGATGCGAGGGCCGCGGGAGGGGGAATTCACCTGGCATGAGGTCTCGACCAGGGTCAACCACGCCGCCAATGACGATGCGCAATTGATCTTGCCGATCACCGAAGAGCAGCGCGAAGCTGAGAGCCCCAAAGCGGCCAAGAAACTGAACCCGCGTAAACCTGTCTCCGCAGGTGACGACGACGAGCAGGGAAGCCTGTTCTGAGGTTCCCCGTGCGCGCCGATCAGCCGGCGAGCAATTCCTTGAGCTTGGCCACCGCGCTATCGGGCGTGGTCAGGACCGGCAGGTGCGAGGCTTGCGCGACCTGCGCGGCCGCCGGCGCCATGCTGTATTGGGCGAGCGCAATCAGGTCGCAATCGCGCAAATCCCGCGAGGCTTGCACGACCAGGCGGTCATGCTCGGCACGGTCGCCGCGATCGAGCGCGGCCATCGCGCCCTCCACCAGTTTTGGCACGAGCTGGATCGAGCTTGGAAATTCACCCGGCATCGATTGCAAGGTCGGCGCAAAGGTCGAGAGCAGGCCGATTCTATGGCCGCGTGTGACCGCCTGCTCGATCATGGCTTGATTGGGTTTAAGCACCGGCATCGGCGCGAGTTCGCGCGATACCGCCTCGATGCACGGACCGAAGGCCGAGCAGGTGAAAAGAATCGCGTTGGCGCCGGTCGCGACCGCATAACGTCCGAGCTGAAGAAAGCGGTCGGTCATCCCTGGCGTGAGGCGGCCGTCGCGCGCCACATCCGCCGACAGGCTGTCGTCGACCAGATTCATCAAGGTCGCCTCCGGCCAAAGCCGGGCGAACGAGGTTCCGATCGGCCCAAGTGAATGTTGCAGGGCATGAATGAGGGCGATGCGCATTCTTCGATTCTCGCTTTATTTATGGAGTAGGCTCACGGCCGTCGAGCCATTTGGCATAGATGATGCGTTCCTGCATCGAATAACCCAGTGATTGATAAAAATCTCCCACTTGGCCGTTGTCGGGGCGGACCATGAGTTGTAGTTTCTCGATGCCGAGTCCGCGCAGCCAATTTTCGGCCGCTTCCATCATGACGCGCCCATAACCCTTGTGGCGGCGATCCGGATCGACCGCGAGATAATAAACCCAGCCGCGATGGCCGTCATGCCCGACCAGAACCGTGGCAACGATCATGGCGCCGTCGCGTCCGGCCAGAATGGTCGCGTTCGGCCCTTTCCGCGCGAGTGCGATATCGGCGGCTGGATTGTTCCACGGCCGCGTCAGGTGGCAGGCTTGCCAGAGCGCGATCACTTCCCCGATATCGGCATCGTCGATCGGCGCAATCGCGAGTGTGGCGGCGCGCGCCATCACAGCACCTTCCCCGGGTTCATGATCCCGAATGGGTCGAGCATCGACTTGATGGCGCGCATCAATTCGATCGCGACCTTGTCCTTGACGGCAGGCAGCTCATCGCGCTTGAG
>DATGJS010000161.1:0-11054 GCA_035295025.1 Bradyrhizobium sp. | reverse complement strand
AAGCGCTTCCGCGCCGGTCACCGCGAGAAAGACGGCGCCAAGCGTGACAAAACCGATCATGCCGTGATGAAGCATAAAGGAAACGGCCAACATCGGATTAAGGGCCAGAAAAATTTCCGGATGCTGAAGAACCGGAATAATGGCCCCGATGGCGATGATGCCAAACCAGATGCACATGATGGGGCCAAAGAAGGCCGCGACATGCGCCGTGCCGCGCGACTGCGCGGCAAACAAGGCCAACAGAATGAGCACCGTCAGCGGCACCACATAAGGATCGAACGCCGCGGTCACGAGCTTGATGCCTTCGATCGCCGACAGCACCGACAGTGCCGGGGTAATGACCGCATCACCATAAAACAGCGCGCCGCTCACAATCCCCAGCAGAACGATAAGGCCGGCGCCGCGGCTGACCGCGCGCTGGGCGAGCGCCATCAGCGCCAGCGTTCCGCCCTCGCCGTGGTTATCGGCGCGAAGCAGGACCAGCACATATTTCAAGGTCACAACGATGATCAGCGCCCACAGGATCAGCGAAACGACCCCGAGCACCGCCTGGGTTTCGACGACACCGGAGGGACCGCTGGCCGCGACCACGGCTTCACGCAGGGCGTAAAGCGGGCTCGTGCCGATGTCGCCGTAAACGACGCCGATACTGCCGATCAGAAGGGCCTTGAAGCCCGCGGTGGAATGGGCCTCGCCATGGCCATTGACCGCCATCGTTTCCGAGGCGGGAGCTACAACATCACTCGTCATGGGGGTAGGAGCCTCTAATGGTCCGGTTCTAACCTTCGCATCCCGGTTCGGCCGGCCATGTTGCGAATGTTGAAGCGAGGCGGCTTATATCCCTGCGCACGACGCATAGCCTAGCCCGATTTTAGGCCTAAGCCATGCAAAATTTGCAGTTGCGGCAAAACGCGATTGGGCGGCCGAAAAGGGTATTATAGTAGTCTAGTTTACGGCTTCAAGCCGGGTGGAAGCGGCGGATTTTCCCGCATCAAGGTAATGGTCACGCGACGGTTTGCTGACAGCGAAGGATCGTCGGGAAACAAAGGCAGGGTATCGGCCTTGCCGGACACCGCAAAAAAGTGAGCCGGCGGAAGCCCCTCATGCTCGAGAATCTGGCGCACCGAATTCGCCCGATCCGCCGAAAGATCGAAGGCGCCGTAGTCGCTTCTGGTGGGAATGTAGCCAGCAGCGGTGTGACCGGCAATCGCAACCCGCAACGGCGTCGCCTTGAGCGGCGCCGCGAGCTTCTGAATGAGCCGGCGCGTCCGCTCATAAGGCACCTTCGACCCGTCGGGAAACATCGAACGGCCGTCCTGATCGACGATTTCGAGGTTGAGTCCCTCCTTGGTCTCCTCGAACATGATGTGTTTGGAGATTTCGGTCATCTCCGGCATGTCCTGCAATGCTTGGCGGAGCGAGGCTGAGGCCAGCGCAAATTCGCGATCGACCTTCAGCCGGGCCCCCGAGATCTGATTGCGTTCCTGTTCGTCAGGGGTCGGCGTATTCGAGGCTTCCTCCGGCGGAACATGGTCGACGTTCTTCAGCCTGGAGCGTGTCGGCAAACCATCGGATTCGATGATGCCGGAATAACGCGATTCGGTCTGCACGCCGAAGGCTTCGCGCATCGAGCCCGCAACGATCTTCAGCTTATTGTTGTCCATGGAGGAAAACGCGACGAGCATCACGAAGAAACTCATCATCAAACCCATGAGGTCCGCGAAAGTCACGAACCAGCCGTGCCCTCCACCATGCCCATCACCTCGTTTTTTCTTGGCCATCGCCGATTTTCTGTCTCCGAGCCCGCGGACTTATGCCGCGATCTCATCGCCCTCTTCGTGGCGGTGTTTTTCCGGCAGATAGGCCAGCAACATTTCGCGGACCAGCGTCGGGCTTTTGGAATCGCGGATCATGAGAATGCCGTCGATGATCAGCGTGCGGTTGGTTTCTTCGTCGAGCAGCTTGCCGTGCAGCTTGTCGGCGATGGGCAGACAAAACAGGTTCGCCACCAACGCGCCATACAGCGTGGCGAGCAGCGCGGTCGCCATGAACGGGCCGAGTTTGGACGGGTCGGTCATATTCGCAAACATCTGCACCATGCCGATCAACGTACCGATCATGCCGAACGCCGGAGCGCAGTCGCCGATGGCGCGGTAGATCTTGCTGCCCTCATCGAGGTGCATCAGAAAATTGTCGCGATCGCGCTCGAGGTTATCGCGAATGAATTCCATATCGTAACCGTCGGCGATGTAGCGGATGCCCTTGGCGAGGAACGGTTCATCGGTCTCGACCTTTTCAAGGCCAACCGGCCCCTGCTTGCGGGCGATTTCGGCAATACGGGCGAGTTCATCGACGAGGTCGCGGGCCGACAATCGGCTCATCGTAAAGGCGAACTTCGCACCCAGCGGCAAGCCATGCAGCATGACGCCAAGGGGGAAGCGAATCATGGTGGCGGCAATCGAACCGCCGAAAATGATGATGACGGCATGTTCGCTGACGAACAATTCAAACGAGCCGCCCAGAAGCATCATCGTCGCAACGACGATGATGCCGGCGATCAGCCCGGCGCCCGTCATAATATCCATGAGAGACTCCAACGCGCACGCGAACGACCGTCCTAGACGGTCGCGCGGCCCCCTCCGAGCCACGCAACCAGAACCCTACGTCGCGCGCTATTAAAGACCCGTAAAGGATAAGCCGTTTGGGGAGATCGGGCGGCGCATATCGCCGAAAGACGAAGCGGTTCAGCCGCGTAAAACCGCGTCGATACAGCCGCCCTGACACGGCGGCAACATTCTGCTAACCATGATGACCGCTCTCAATTTCGTGCTGTCCCCATGGCTTTTCGCATCGCCGTCCTGCCCATCATGATCGGCGTCCCGCTGCTTGCGGGTTGTGGCGGTGAGGGTTTGAATTTCAGCGGCACACCGGCGGCAAATTCACCTGATATCCCTCCGTCGACCGCGGCCCCTTTGGCCAAACCCCCGCCGGTGAATCTCGCCGGCCGATGGATGTTTTCGGCAACCGGGACGACCTCGTGCATGATGACATTCGGCGCCAACGCGCCGGACGCCACCGAGGGCAGCATCGCTCCCGGCGGAGGCTGTCCGTTTAACTTCTTCACCAGCCGCAAATGGAGCTATACCGAGACCGGTCTCACGCTGCGCGATCACAATGCCCAAGCATTGGCGCAGCTTGCACCCGCCACGGCCAATCGCTTTGAAGGCACAACCAATTCCGGCCAGGACGTAGCGCTGTCGCGCCCTTAATGAATCTCGGCCGAGCGCTTCAACGCCTCCTTTAATTTTTCGAGGCTGAAATCCTTGGCGCGCGCGATTTCCAGGATTGGCGTTTCGCGGCGGCCGCACAATTCGGCGGCATCGGGAATTTTGGCGGCGAGATCGGGTGGAATGACGATCGCCCCATGTTGGTCGGCATGAATGAGGTCGTCCGAACGCACACTCATGCCGGCGACACGGACCTCACCGCCGAAGTTCTCGGCGTGAACCCAGGCGTGAGAGGGACCGATCGATCCGGCCAGCGCCTGAAATCCCGGTGCCCATTGCGGGATGTCGCGGATCGAGCCGTCGGTAATGACGCCGAGGCAACCGAGCGCCTTGTGCACATTGCTTTGCACTTCGCCCCAGAACGCGCCGTAACCGACATCGGGGCCATCGATATCCTGGATCACGGTGATGCGGGGCCCCAAGCCGGTGCCCATATATTCGTAATAGGCGATACGTCGCCTCGCCTGCTCGTCGGCGGGAAGCTGCGATTTGAGCACCGAGCGGATCGTCACCGTGCGCGCATAACCGACCATGGGCGGCAGATCGGGAAAGGGACATACCAAAGGCTTGGTGGTGTAGCCGATCAGGCGGCGTTCGGGCGCGACGACTTCCATCGCATTGCAGATCGTGGGGGTATCATAACGCGCCAAGGCCTCAAGCAGCGATGCGGGCAGTGCGGCGGGTGTGGAATTCGTCACTACGTCTCTCCCAATATTTTCCGATCGATTTCTATTCCTCCCCTATAACCGACCCCGGCGCGATCGGCAAAAGCGCATGCGCGTCTGCCCTGACCGCGGGGGGCATGACGGCTCTTAGGCGATGGATCAAGTTTAGTTCAGGCGCGAGGGCCGGTTATCCGCCGTCTCGCCGATCGTCGATGCGAATGGCGGCGCCGTTTCGGCGGAGCTTGCCGTAACCGACGAGGAGGCCTGCGCAACCGACCTGCGCGCATGGTCGCGGTAGGATTTCCACCCGACAGGCAGGCTCAAAAGATAAATCACGGTGCTGGCCGACAGGATGTACCAGGGATAGCCGATCAGAAGCGCGATAAAGAAAACCACCGAAACAAACACCGGCAACACCATCTCCGGCGGAACGCGCATCCGCCACGTCTTGCCGGAAAAAACCGGCAGGCGCGAGACCATCAGAAAACCGATCAGAAGCGTATAGATCGCGGTCAAAACGGCCGGCGGCTTGGGCAGGCCAAGAAACGCCAGGTAAATCGGAAATAACACCACGATCGCGCCGGCCGGCGCCGGAACGCCGGTGAAATAATTCGCCGCATAGGCGGGTTTGTTGGGATCGTCCATCGTCGCGTTGAAGCGCGCCAATCGCAAACCGCCGCTGATCGCGAAAACCATCGCCGCGATCCAGCCGCCATTGTTCAGTTCGCGCAACTGCCAAAAATACAGGATCAGGCCCGGCGCCACGCCGAAATTGACGAAGTCGGCAAGACTATCGAGTTCGGCGCCGAACTTCGATTGACCCTTGATCATGCGCGCGACGCGGCCGTCGATGCCGTCGAGCACCGCGGCAAACACGATCGCCGCTACCGCCAGCTCCATTCGTCCCTCGGTCGAGAGGCGGATGGCGGTAAGGCCTGCGCAAATCGCAAGCAGGGTAATGAAATTAGGCAACAACATACGCACCGGAATCGGACGAAACCGGCGGCGGCGCGCTTCGGGATATCGAGGCTCGAACGGCATGGTTCGATACATATAGCAAGCATGGGCCCGCTCCGCCATGCGGGCGGACCTCGTAACGGCACAACCGAGCGATTGGTTAATCGCGGCGGTAAGCCCGCCCTGGATCGCTCAGCCTGAAATCGGCGAGAATAGTCTCGCCTGCGACCGCGGTCTGGCCTTCCGAAACCAGCGGATTCGTGCCTTCGGGCAGGAAAACGTCCAACCGCGAGCCGAAACGGATCAAACCAAAACGCTCGCCCGCGCCGATCGTCTGGCCTTCCCGAACGAAGGAGACAATACGCCGCGCCACGAGCCCCGCGATCTGGATCACGCCGATGCGCCCATTTGCGGTCGAGATCACGAGAGAATTGCGCTCATTGTCCTCGCTTGCTTTGTCGAGCTCGGCGTTGATGAACGTGCCCGGCCGATAGGCAATGCGCTCGATCCGGCCCGCGACCGGACTGCGATTCACATGGCAATTGAACACGCTCATGAAGATCGAAATGCGCGGCAGCGGCCTGTCGCCAAGGCCGAGTTCGGCCGGCGGCAAGACCCGCGAGATCATCGATACGCGGCCATCGGCCGGTGCCACCACGATCCCATCGCGTAGCGGCGTCACCCGCAACGGATCGCGGAAGAACAGCGCGCACCAGATCGTCAGTCCGGTGCCGATCCAACCGAGTGGCGACCAGATCCAGAACAGGATCAGGCTTGCCAGCGCAAAACCGCCGATAAAGGGATAGCCCTCGGGATGAATGGGCGGAATCTGCGCACGAATGGAATTAGCGATCGACATCCGGTTTCACTGTGAGTGTCTCTCCCATGGCGGGAAAGGAAGGATTTAAGGTCATTCCGCGGCGGCCGAGGCCACGAGCGTGTCGTCAACCGGCGGCGGTGCGCGATTAGGTGCTTCGTTCTCGTCGGCTATCCGCGCGAGCTTCTCCCGCGCCTCCTGGGCTTCGCGCTGCCGGTTCCACATACTGGCATAAAGCCCGCCGATTGCCAAAAGCTGACCGTGAGTCCCACGCTCGGCGATCCGACCCTGGTCGAGCACGATGATTTCATCGGCCGCCACAATGGTGGACAGCCGATGGGCGATCACGAGCGAGGTGCGATTGCGCGACACCCGCTCCAGCGCATCCTGAATCTCCTGCTCGGTGTGGCTGTCGAGCGCGGAGGTCGCTTCGTCCAGCACCAGAATCGGCGGCGCTTTTAAGACGGTGCGCGCGATCGCAACGCGCTGCTTTTCGCCGCCGGACAATTTCAAGCCGCGTTCGCCCACTTGGGTCTCATAGCCTTTCGGCGACATCCGGATAAAGCCGTCAATCTGCGCCAGCCGAGCCGCCTCCTCCACCTCCCCATCGCTGGCATCCCACCGGCCATAGCGGATGTTGTAACGGATCGTGTCGTTGAACAACACCGTATCCTGCGGCACCATTCCGATCGAGGCGCGCAACGAGGCCTGCGTGACGCGGCGGATATCCTGACCGTCAATCAGAATCCGGCCGCTTGAAACGTCGTAGAGGCGAAACAGAAGCCGCGAAATGGTCGATTTGCCGGCGCCCGACGGCCCGACGATCGCGACCGTCTTGCCGGCCGGCACTTCGAAACTGAGACCTTTGAGGATCGGCCGCTCCGCCTCATAGGCGAACTGCACATTGTCGAAACGCACATTGCCCGAAGTCACGATCAATGGCGCCGCATCCTCGGCGTCGCGAATCTCGGGAGGGCGTGACAGCACGTTGAACATCTTTTCAATGTCGATCGTCGCCTGCTTGATCTCCCGATACACCATACCCATGAAATTGAGCGGCTGGTAGAGTTGGATCAGCATGGCGTTGACCATGACGAAATCGCCGACCGTGTTGTACCCGTTGCGCACTCCGATCGCGCTCATCACCATGGTGGCGGTGAGGCCGGCGGTGAAAATGACGGCCTGTCCGGCATTGAGAACGGCGAGCGACGTATAGGCCTTTACGCTGGCCTCCTCATAACGCTCCATCGAACGGTCGTAGCGGGCGGCCTCGCGTGCCTCGGCGCCGAAATATTTCACGGTCTCGTAGTTGAGAAGCGAATCGATCGCCTTGGTGTTCGCCTCGGTGTCGGAATCGTTCATCTTGCGACGAATGCCGATCCGCCATTCGGTCGCGATATAAGTGTAGTACATATAGACCACGACCGTGATCAGGGTGGCGATGACATAACGCCAGTCGAACTTCCACAACAGCACCGCCATCAGCAGCGAAACTTCGACGACGGTCGGGATCAGTTGCACAATCACCATCCGCACAATGGTCTCGATGCCGTTGCGGCCGCGCTCCAGGACGCGCGTCAATCCGCCCGTCTTGCGCTCCAGATGAAAGCGCAGCGACAATTCGTGCATATGGATAAAGGTGAGATAAGCGAGTTTGCGGACCGCATGCATGGCCACGCGCGCAAAAATTCCGTCGCGCCATTGCGTCAACACCGCCATCAGCACCCGCAGCGCGCCGTAGCTCAACGTCATGATCAAGGGCGAGGCGATCAGCCACAAGGTCCAGTTCGACGGTTGAAGCGGCGCGGTGTCGGCACCGGTCAGAGCATCGATCGCCCATTTGAAGGTGAATGGCACCGCCAAGGTCGCGAGCTTGGCCAAAAGCAACAGCACGACCGACCAGACCACGCGCATCTTCAAATCGATACGCTCACCCGGCCAGATATAGGGCCACAGATGGGCCAGCGTTCCGGTAAGGCTCGCCTGCCCAAGGGATGGGTCGGAAGGTGGCACAGCACCGGCGCCCGAAGCGGAATCAGGCGCGGTCATCGAACCCTTCCCGGCGCATGAAGGCGCGCCGGCCCGGCACGCGGCTTTTCAAATCATCTCGCATTTCGAATGTCATATAGATCGTTTGGCCGCCACGTACAGCCTTATGGGAGCCAAATTCTTTCGCAATTTACGTGGATTCACCGATAGATTTCATTCGCCGGCCGAATCCGTTAGGGTTTGACGGCGTTCTGCTGCAATGCCACATGGTCGATATGAGCAAGATCAAAACCGTCTGTGTCTATTGCGGTTCGGGCCCCGGAACCAATCCCCGCTTCATCGAGGCCGCCAAGGCCTTGGGCAAGGCGCTCGCCGAGAGCGGCGTGCGTCTGGTCTATGGTGGCGGCTCCGTCGGCATGATGGGCGCGGTGGCAAGCTCCGCGCTCGACCATGGCGGCGCCGTGACGGGGATCATCCCCGACTTTCTGACCGCGCGAGAAAACGTCCTCAAGCGGGTGCATGAACTTATCGTCACGCCCGACATGCATGAACGCAAGCGGTTGATGTTCGAACATTCGGACGCGTTCGTGGCATTGCCAGGCGGCGTCGGTACACTTGAGGAACTCGTCGAGCAGCTCACCTGGCAGCAGCTTGGACGGCATTCGAAGCCAGTGTTGCTCGCCAATATCGAAAACTTCTGGGAACCCCTGCTCGCGCTGCTCGCCCATATGCGCGCCACGCAGTTCATTCGGCCCAATCTCGCGGTCGATATTCTCAAGGCCGAACGGGTTGAGGATATTTTGCCGCGGCTGCAAGCGGCCGCCGCGCAGACCCCCGAGGGCGCCGTCGAAATGGCGCCCGAAATCGCCAAGCGGCTTTGAGCAGCTTGGCCGGCAAGAGTTTGGCCTCCAAGCCAGTCCGAAAAAGCCAACCGACGCCTCACTCCCGAGGGAAAGTCACAGCCTCGACGCGGTTGCCGTCGGGATCACGGATAAACGCCGCATAATACCGCACGCGATCATGCGGGCGCAGGCCGGGCGCGCCGTCCGAACTGCCGCCGGCACCGAGCGCCGCCTGATGAAACGCGTCAACCTCGCCTTCCGATTTTGCGCGCAGGCAGATATGGCAGCAGCTTTCCAGCGCGATCGGCGACATGCCGGGACGCAGGTTGATCCAGAACTCGGGATAGCTCTTGCCGAAGCCGACGGTCGCGGGCCGCGTTACGAGTCGAACCAATCCAAGCGGCGCCAGGGTCGATTCATAAAACCGCGCCGATCGTTCGAGGTCGCTGACGCCGACGGAGATGTGATCAATCATGCGGTTTTCCCACCTTCGTCATTGCGAGGAGCAAAGCGACGAAGCAATCCAGAATCTTTGGGTGGCTCTGGATTGCTTCGCTTCGCTCGCAATGACGATATCTGCTTCACGCCGGCGCCTTCGATTTCACCAGTTTGTAGATGACCGAATCCATCAACGCCTGGAACGACGCATCGATGATGTTGGGCGAGACACCGATCGTACTCCAGCGCTCGCCGTTCTCGTCGGCGCTTTCGATCAAGACGCGGGTCACGGCTTCGGTGCCGCCATTGAGAATGCGCACGCGATAGTCGATCAGCTTCAGGCCTTCGATGAATTTCTGGTATTTTCCGAGATCCTTGCGCAGCGCCACATCGAGCGCGTTGACCGGGCCGTTGCCTTCGGCTGCTGAAATCAGTTTCTCGCCATCGACATCGACCTTCACCACGGCCATTGCCACGGTGACGCGCCGGCCGCTCGAATTGTAGCGCTGCTCGACATTGACGTCGAATTGCTCGACCCGGAAATAATCCGGAACCCGACCCATTGTGCGACGCGCCAATAGCTCGAACGACGCATTGGCCGATTCATAGGCATAGCCCGCCGCTTCGCGCTCTTTCATCTCCTCGACCAGACGCGCAAGCCTGGGATCGTTCTTGTCATAGGCGATGCCGGCGCGGTCGAGTTCGGCCATCACATTCGACCGGCCGGCCTGATCGGAGACCAGCACCTTGCGATGATTGCCGACGGCCTCGGGCCGAACGTGTTCGTAAGTCTGCGGGGCCTTCAGCACGGCTGAGGCATGAATGCCGGTTTTGGTGACGAAAGCGCTTTCGCCGACATAGGGCGCGTGGCGATTGGGCGCGCGGTTGAGCATGTCGTCGAGCGCATGCGAGACCGCCATCAACGTCGCCATCTTGGCTTCGGTCACGCCGATTTCGAAACGATCTGAAAACTCGCGCTTTAACCGCAGCGTGGGAATTAGCGAACATAGATTGGCGTTCCCACAGCGCTCGCCAAGGCCATTGAGCGTGCCCTGAATTTGCCGCGCGCCCGCGCGTATCGCGGCGAGCGAATTGGCGACCGCCTGCTCGGTATCGTTATGCGCGTGAATGCCGAGATGATCGCCCGGCACGTGCTTGATCGCCTCAGTGACGATCGCCTCGATCTCGTGCGGCATGGTGCCGCCATTGGTGTCGCAGAGCACCACCCAGCGCGCGCCGGCACCATAAGCCGCTTTCGCGCACGCCAGCGCGAATTCCGGGTTCTCCTTGTAGCCATCGAAAAAATGCTCGCAGTCGAGCATGACCTCACGGCCGGCTTTCTTTGCCGTCGTGACGCTGTCACGGATGGAGGTCAGATTTTCTTCGTTGGTGGTTTCAAGCGCCACGCGCACTTGATAGGCCGAGGCCTTCGCGACAAAGCAGATCGCATCCGCTTGGGCGTCCAGCAACGCCGCAAGACCGGGGTCGTTCGATGCCGAGCGGCCGGGCCGGCGTGTCATGCCAAAGGCGGTGAAGCGCGCATGGGCGAAGTTTGGACTCTTGGCAAAAAACTCGGTGTCGGCCGGATTGGCGCCGGGGTAGCCGCCCTCGACATAATCGATGCCGAGTTCGTCGAGCATTTTCGCAATCAGCCGTTTGTCATGCAGCGTGAAGTCAACGCCATTGGTCTGTGCGCCGTCGCGCAGCGTCGTGTCAAACAGATAAAGCCGTTCGCGCGTCACGTCGGCACCCCGGGTTTGGTGTCGCCGAGCGGCTTTTGCATGGTGGTGTTGGCCAGCCATTCGCCGTTGAGCGAGACCGTATTGCGCTGCTTGGCTTCATAGCCGCGTTTGGCGAAAAATTCGGCCGCGTTGTCGCTGGCACCCACGGTGAGGCTTTTGGTGCCACGCGCGCCCGCGAGTTTTTCCAGCGCATCGCACAGCAGAGCCGCGACGCCTTGTCCGACGGCGGCGGGATGCACGTAGAGCAAATCGATGTGATCCTTGCCTTTAAGCGAGGCAAAACCGACCGGCCCACCTTCGAGCGTCGCGACCAATGT